>CAVINS010000025.1:0-43438 GCA_963643925.1 Bacteroidaceae bacterium | reverse complement strand
AGGTCACAATGGCCTCCGGGGCTTCTTCTTTTCATGCGGGTCCGCTGGCGCGAAGACCCTCCGATTAAAACTTCCTAGGTCTCCGCCTCTCATTCGACATCAATACTTCCTGGGTTCTCTTCCCAATTGTTTGGCTTTCTCAAGACTCTCCGATAGAAGTCTACTTCCCTAATGCTTTCGCCGATGCGAATACAGAAATCTGCCGCAAAGCATCTCGATTATTTAAGAAGGCATCTCCCGAAAATAACTCGGCATCTTGCTGAAATAAGAAGGCATCTGGCGGAAGTTGCAACTACATGTTTCAGGTTTCGGTTTCAATAAAGAAAAGCGGGAGAAAATAATCAGCGGAGCATAGGATGTGAACTTTCTATGCTCCGCTGATAGGATGTTTTTGTAGGTTGAGGCCGTCTCAGAACCGCCACTTCACGCCGCCAGAGCAGTTGAAGCCAGGCATCTCGTAGCCTTTGTTAATCTGATAATGCGACGAGGTGAGGTTGTTGAACTGCCCAAACAACTCCACCGTCTCCACTACCTCATACGTCAACCGCATGTCGAGCAAGGCGTAGTTTTGATGCTTCACGTCGTCCGCTACGTACAAGCCGCCAATGCCTCGCAGTTGGGCATTAAGTCGGATGCGAGGCAGCGCTCTCCATCCTACGCCAAGGAAATACTGATTCCTAGGGGCAGCGGTGAGGTCGCTCAGTGAGGTGTGGAGATAGCTGTAGCTTGCCTTCAGCGTCAGTGTGGAGCAGGGATGGCTCTGCGCCGTAACCTCTATTCCTTTGTTGAGGAAACTTCCGGTGTTCATGTTCCGTTGCGTTGTGCCGCCTTCTCCCGCGCTAACGCTCACGGTCTGGATAAGATTACTACCCTCGGACAGATAGCCTGTCAGACTCAATTGTAGGAGGCGAGAGAAACGTTTCTCCAACGTTACTTCGTAGTTCATCATCTTCTCAGGGTCGAGCTCGGCATTTGCTGAGCGGTAGATGTACATCTCCTTGAATGAAGGGTTACGGAAACCTTTGGCAAGCGAAGCCTTCACGTTCCATCCCTCGGCGGGTGTCAACGCCAAGCCGAACTGTGGCAAGAAGTGTGTGCCGAACTTGTCGCTGTTGGCCATTCGCAGTCCTGCGCTCAGCGTGAGCTTATCGTGTAGGAATCCTTGCATGAGGGTGATGTAGGGAGAGTACTCTGTGATGCTTTTGCGACTGATGGTTTGCATCTTTGCCTGTGTGCTGCCGTCCCCATAGGCATGGCCTCCAGACATGGGAATTTTGCCCGTATAGGTGGCGAAATCGAATCCTACGGTGGCGTGGGCATCCGTCCATGGACGGAAGTTCTGATAGGCCAGGATGCCGAATCTGTCGTCCAAGCTATGGAAGTGGTTGGGGTCGTCCACATAGTGGTTGCCATAGTTGTAGTACACCCGTACAGTACCGTTTGTGGTTTCGTAGCGGTTGCTGAGCGCGACCGATCCTTCGCCGCGCAGCACGCTTTGGCGGTAGATGTCCGTGGACTCCGCATCCTTCAGGCGGGCGTAGATGGGGTCGTTGCCCTCGAAGTGCATCAGCATGTAGTCGGCATTCAGGTTCCAATGTTTCGATAGCTCGTAGCCCATCTTGGCATAAAGGCTCTTTTGCTTGAAGTCGAAATGTTCCTCGGTGCCATCCGTGCAGTCGTAGCCCAATGAGACGAGTGAGGAGAAGCGCCCCTTGCGTATGCGGTTGGTGAGCGAGGTCTGCCACGTATCGTACGAACCGTATTGTGATGTGAGGGTTGTCTCCACCCCGTCGGTCTGGGCCTGCTTGGTGATGACATTGATGACACCGCCCATAGCATTGGAGCCATAGAGCACCGAGCCTGGGCCGCGCATCACCTCCACCCGCTCCACATACTCTGTCTCGTAGAAGTCTGCTACGGGATGTGAGTAGAGGCCGGCGAACTGAGGCTGTCCGTCCACCATCATCAGAATGGCATTGGTAGGCGAACCGCCCACTCCGCGAATCTTGATGCCTCCGCTGCCGCCGTTGCTGACCCCGAAGCCGAATACATTGCGTTGGGTCACGAAGAGGCTTGGAACCTCACCCGACAGGGCTGACAGGAGCTGCGTCTGTCCTGTAGCCTCCAGTTGACTGCCGCTGACCGTGGTCACCGTGTAGGGCAACAGGTTGCGGTCCAGGGCGTGATTGGTGCCGGTTATCACCACCTCGTTCATTCCATAGACTCGTGTGGTGTCCACCACCTCCGCATCGGTTTCTGCCGTGAGATGGAGCAGCACTGCCAGCAGCACCGCTCTCCATGCGTATTTTCCCATACGTTATTTGTCGATATTGATGAGTGTATATTTCTTGCTACCCAGACCGATGTGCTCGGCATAGTCGGTGATGTATGTGCCGTGCTGACGGTTGATGCGCTCGATGAGGGGCTTCTCGTCATCATCCTTGCCGGCTTTGTGGTTGAAGACGAGGTCCAGACAGGCTTGGTCCAGAGCCACGGGGTCTGTGGAAGCCAGTATGCCCATGTCCTTCAGCTTCGGGTCGGCAGGGTGACTGTCGCAGTCGCAGTCCACGCTCATGTTGTTCATCACGTTGATGTAGATGATGTCCTCGCCGAAATAGTTTGCCACAGCTTGTGCGGCAGCCGCCATGCTCTCGAGGAAATCATCCTGTTTGGCTACGTTCTGCCAAAGCTCACCGGCATCGGTGGTCTTGCCGGCTGTGTGGATGTACGCCTTTCCGTCGGTGGATGCCACGCCGATGCTCTGGTTCTTCAGCACACCGCCGAAGCCGCCCATAGCGTGACCTTTGAAGTGTGCCAGGTTAATCATGAAATCGTAGTTTGCCAAATGGTCGCCCACGATGTCGTATTTGATGTGTTTCTTGTCCTTCACCGGGATGCGCATCTGTCCAAACTCGTCCATCAGGTCGAAAGCTGCGATGGAGTCGAACCCATGGGCGTGAATGGTCTCCCAGTGTTTGCCTTTGTCCTGTCGGCTGCCTCCGTAGGCTGTGCAACACTCCACCAACGTGCCGTTCACCTCGTCCACTAGGTTGCGGATGAGTGTCGGTTTCAGATAATTGTTGCCGCCCATCTCGCCGGAGCTGATTTTGATGGCAACGTGTCCGTGGGCTTTCACACCCAAGGCTTGATAGATGCGAACCAATGATTCCGGTGTGATTTCCTTCGTCATGTACACTTTAGGTTGTGCCCACAAGGCTGCGTTTGCCACGAGGGCCATAGTCAGTAATAATAACTTCTTCATAATGATTAGCGTTTATATTTGAATAGTCTTTTCAATTTCTGTCGGCAAAGGTAGAAATCGGACCTCATCTTTTCACTATCCCCATTACGGAATGTTGTGCACAAATGACGGATGGAAACAAGTAGAGCCGCCTCCGGATGTTTCGGAAGCGGCTCTGTCGTGTGCTCCAATGCGAACCTGAAGTTTCATTCCAATGCCTTTTCTACGGCCTCCCTCAGCAGATGGTCGTGTAGGTTGCGCATTACGATGCATCCGTTCTTGTCCAGCAACAGCACGAATGGTATGGCAGCCACTCCGTAGTCTTTGGGGGCCTGACCTTTCCATCCTTTTAGGTCGGACATTTGCGGCCATTTCATCTTTTGCTTCTCAAGCGCACGCAGCCAAGCGGTTTTGCTCGTGTCGAGGGAGATGCTGACGATGTCCAAGCCTGACGTATGGTATTTCTCGTAGAGCTCCTTCAGGAAGGGAATCTCCATGACGCACGGACCGCACCACGAGGCCCAAAAGTCTATCAGCAACACTCTGCCTGGCTTCACGTAGTCCGAGAGGCGGACGGCGTTGCCGTTCGGGTCCATTCCTTCCACTTCGCGGTAACGGTGACCCTCTGACATCTCCTTTTGGGAGCTTTGAAAGTACTGCTGCTCCTGCAGCTTCTTCTCCTCTTTAGCCCGATAGGCACGTAGCAACAGCGAGTCCACATGCTGCATCATGTACGTGCGGTCAGGCTCCTCGTACGACTCCGGCGGAAATTGGAAATAGAGAGCCGCCCCTGCCGCATTGCTGATGTTCTCGCGTACAAAGCGGTTGTGCAGTCTCCGATAAGGAACGTACAGCGCATGGAGTCGGTGGTTATATTCGTCCATCTCCTCCATTGACAGAGGTCCCTGTTTCTCTTTCTTATCCCGTTCGGCTACAATCCGGTTTGCCTGTTCGCGTATGCGTCGGTTCTCCTTCAGCAGCAATTCGGTGTACTGATTGTTGATGGGAGTGCCGGTGACGGTTGCCCCCAGGGAGTCGTAAGCGAGCGTGATGGTTCCTGCCTCGAGGAACATGGTCTGTTGTGACAGACAGAACAAATCGGTAGGAAGCATTGTGGAGAACTCTACTGATGCCACCTGCGGCTCTTCACGCAACGACCCTTTTAGAATGTAGTTTCTCTTCTCTACCTTCGCGGAGTCGAGCACGACCATCTTGTCGTAGTCGAACAAATCCCGTTGCACCAAGTAGACGGTACGCTGGCTGTAGGAATCGTCCGGCAGTATGCCTTCCACGCGGAATGTTCGCTCTTGCGCCTGCGTCAGTAGCCCTATGAACAGCCCTACTAACAAAACCGTTGCTTTTCTCATCTTTTTGTGTCGTTCAAAAGTTTATGATATCGATTGGAATCCGTCACAACGTCGATGGCTTGTTGCAATGCCATGTTTCGTTCATCCATTATTTCGTAGTAACAGTCGTCATTGCCAAAGAGCTCACGGGCCACCAACGCTTTGAGTTGGAGTGCCACGAACGACTTCGACTGCTCAAACGCTTCCTTGTCGAGCGGGATGCCGGCTCTCTCCTCTGCCATTGTACAGGCTGCCGGCAACAGTTCCTCTCCGGAAAAACGGTTCTTGAACTTTTTCATGTCTGAATAGTCTTTTTCGAGTTCCTGTCGGTGCGAAGAGACGTATTCCCTGGCCGTTTGTTTCTGCACTCCAGTATACGTAAGCAATGTATACCAGTCGGATGGCGGAATCATATCTGTCGCCACTGTCACGTCTGGTGAGATGCCTCCACCCCCGTATAGAGTTCGTCCGGTTCGCAGAGATTGGTAGGGTTTGCCTTTCTCGGCACCATTGTCGTCCCCTTGCACTCTTGATTGTGCTTCTTGGGTGTATTCCTCGCGTGACAAACCTTGATAGGGCTTTTGTATGGAGCGTCCGCAAGGGGTATAGTATTTTGCCACTGTCAGTCGGAGAGCTGATCCGTCAGAAAAGGGAAGAGTCTCCTGAATCAATCCTTTCCCGAAAGTACGTCTGCCTACCAGTACGCCTCTGTCCCAGTCCTGTATGGCTCCAACGAAGATTTCCGCTGCCGACATGGTTTGTTCGCTGACCAATACGGCAAGTCTTCCCTCCTCGAAAGCTCCCTCCTTTTGTCCTTTTACCACTTGTCGGTCGGAGTGGGCCCCTTCTGTGACGACCAGTTCCTGTCCTTTGTGCAAGAACTCATCGGCAAGTTCCAAAGCTGTCTCAAAGAAGCCTCCTCCGTTTTTCTGGAGGTTCAGTATCAGATACTTCATCCCTTGTTGTTGCAGGGAGTGTAGTCTTTTGCGAAATTCTGCGGCGGTTGTTTCGGTAAACATGTTGACGATGATGCAACCGATGCCTGGTTTTGCCATATAGGCTGCCGCAATGCCTGTGGGGGCTTTACCCTCTTGCGCGGCCACAGCCTGTTGACCTGTTTCTAGGGGTGTGTCCCCCGTCAGCACTTGTTCGTTGGCTTTCGCCACAGCAGGCGGCAAGTACTCCGAATGGGGGTCCAACCGCTGTACCAACTCCTTTATCTGTTGCTCCACCAATGCGGACATGTCCACACTGTCCACATACATGTGCCCGATGGCATACATGGTCATGGAAAGTTTCTCTTCGGGCGAGGACTGCGCCAATCCCGTCAACCTTGCCGAAACGAGCAGCAAGAATAGCGCATATTTACATAAACGGTTCATCTTGTGAGCGTTATTTTACGTGAGTCTTTATCCATTGGTAAATCACCTCCAGTACTTTGGGTGAAACCGGTGAGGTTATCTTCGAGTATTCATCCTGCGTACCTGTCTCGCAAGGGAGCAGCAGATGGTTCACCCCCTCAATGGATATGGTGGTCACGTCTTCGTTGTGTGACAGGTAACGCTTCACATTGCCTAGGTTCTGCTGGCAGTTTACCATGATGTCCTTGGTACCGTTGATGGCCAACACGGGGACGTTCACTTTGCTCAGGTAATCGGCGGGATTGTATCGGATGAAGAAACGATACCATGGTGATGTCGCCTGGAGGATGTAGCGGTAAATCGGGAAGCGGAAATGGTCGAACTTTCCCACATTCTGACTCTTGAAGATGGAGTCGGATCGCGGCGACCATTTGTCGAATGCCTCCTGTAGGTGATTGGCGAGCACCAGACTGTCTGCATCGGCATATTTGTATGCGATGGGGAACATGATGCCGTTGATCTCATCGTAGCGGGACTTGTCGTAATCGGGGATGTTGCAAGCATGCACGATGTCGATGTTTTGTTGGATGACCGAATTCAGTCCGTCCGTCATCAGTCCTGCGGCGGAGATCATAAAAGCCACGTCCTTGCATCGTGCTGTGGCAATGCTGGCTACCGCGCCGCCCTCGCTGTGCCCGAGCAATCCTATCCGGTTGTGCTTTATATCCTTGCGGGTCTTCAGATACTCTACGGCAGCAATGGCATCCGTTGCGAAGTCGAAGGTCGTTGCCTGGCTGTAGTCACCGTTCGTTTCGCCCACTCCGCGGTCGTCGGTCCGCAGCACGGCAATGCCACGGTTGCTCAGGTATTCCGCTATCTCCTTGAACACCTTGTGCCCTGCCATCTCTCCGTCGCGGTTCTGCGGGTTCGTTCCAGAGAGGATGATGACGGCCGCTGAACGTTTCTGTTCCTTGGGCAATGTCAGCGTTCCGCCATAGTGCAATGTGTCCGTTCCTGTGAACGACACATTCTCCGAAACAAACGCATCGGTCTTCTGTGCTTTGCAGTAAAGTCCTGTCATCAGGGCTGCTAAAAGCAGCAGCCCTGTGGTTCTCAGTCTTCTCATTTCTCGTTCTTCAGATAATCAATTACTACACTCAGTTCGTCTACCAAGGCAGAGGGGCTGCCAAAGTAACCATTGGAGACCCAGCGTGCATTGCCCCGTTTGTCGATGACCATCTTCATAGGAATACCCGAGGTGTGGAACATGGATCCATACGTCCCATACACTTTTTGGTTCTTTCCCTCTTTGTCGGGCGCATCGTAGCACACTTGGAAATCGTCGTAGCCTTTGCTCTTGATGAACGACTTGATTTTCTCGCGGAAGTTCTTGTCCGTCTCCATAGTGGCGACAAACAGGAAGGTCACGCCCTTGTCCTCTTTGTATTTCTCCATCGCCATCTTCATGCCGGGCATGGCAGCTTTGCAAGGTCCGCACCAGGTAGCCCAGAAGTCAATCACGATGATTTTGCCTTTCAGTGTGTTCATGTCCAGTTGTCCGCCCTGCATCTTTTCCATGGAGAAGTAGGGCACCGGAACGTTCGTCAATGCCGACAACACCTTCTCGCGCTGTTCATTCAGTAGTTCTTCCGACTTAAGTCTGTTGAAGTAGTCTTCGAAACCTTCATCGGAACCTTTCTGCTTCACATAGTCCTGTTTCAGCATCTCCTTCATGGTAGGCGATACGGCATTCTCGTGCAGAGCGGCCTTGACGATGGGCAGTATCTCTGCCGTACGGTTGCTCTTCTGGAGCATCTTCACACGGAAGTCGTTGAAGTCAGCATCGTTTGTGCCCATGTAAAAGGCCAGTGTGTCCACCAACGCCATGGCCTCGGCAGGTTTGTCGACGTCATTGAGGAGCTTGGCATAGTCGAACCACGCAAAGCTATTGTCCTTGTAGAGTTTCTCTCTCCACTCTTCGGGTGAGTAGGCCATTTCTGCCTTGGTGCGCGGTTTGGTCATTATGGCGTTGCGGATCTTCGTAGCGATGGGGTAAATCTTCTGAGGCGTGACATCTCCGCGCCCGTAGGGAATCTGGAAGATGTGCCAGAAGTAGGTGCTCAGCAGCGACTGTGGAGTGTAAGCGAACGAAGGCTCTACACGGCTGTAGTCGTCTTTCTTCATGATGGGTGTGTAGACGTAAGCCCGCAGCAGGTTGCCGTAGTGGTGGCCGAACATGTCGTTGAGCACAAACACATCATTGAACTTTTCTGGTGGGAAACGCTTGAGGAAGTCCTCGAAAGACTTCCCCGTCTCGTCCTTCACCTGTTGCATGAACAAAGCCTTCGCAGCCTGCTCACGCTCATATTCTCCGTTTGGGAAACGTGACTGGATGCGTGCGATGATGTCGTCTGACAGGCTCTTGTCCCCTAGGATGTTTTGTGCCACGTCCAGAGCTTTGAGCAAGAACTCTTCGTCGCAGGCCTCCTTGGCATCCATGTTGAGTGCCAACTTCAGATTGTTGGTGAGGCGTTCCCGATTTGTGGTGGTAGTGTCTGAAGCCATAATCCGCGAGGCATACCAGAAGACTTTTGTCAGCTGATCGGCATGGTCGCGCAGCTCGTAGTTGATCCACATGCGTACTACTTCATCCTCTTTCTTCGGAAAGTTCACCTGCTGCATCGTCGGGATGCCGGCAATCTCCTGCGTGTGCTCACCACGGAGCAATCCCCAGCCCAGATTGGCACCGGGCATACTCTTCCCGTTGGCGTCCAACACGAAATAGGCATACTCCCACTCCGAAGCTCCCACGTCGACCGTATCGCGTGTGTAATATTTCCAAGCCAACAGTGCGGCTCCTTCGGGAACCGTTATGGTAGAGACCAACTTGTCTCCATTCTTCTGGAGCGTCATGTCTGTAGCTTCCCAATGGTAATCTTTCCAGCAGTACATCACACCCTTGATGTCGTCTCTTCCCTTGAGCACGGTCAGGTCGGGATAGTACGTAAACGTAGCCTTGTCTCCTTCGTGGAGGTATTTCGGCGAAACCTCCACCCGTTGCTGGGCAAATGTCCCGATTGACATCATGCACACCAGCGCTAACAGTAATTTTTTCATCGTTAAAGTATATTGTTATTATTGTTGTTCTTCTTTAAGCAGTTCTACCACGGCCTCAATCTCGTCCATAAGTTGGCTCGGACTGCCGCTATATCCCTCGGCAATGTAGCGTATGCGTCCGTCTTTCAGTACCGCTTTCTGAGGAATGCCCGACGTGCCTTTGATCATGGACTTGTAGACATCGGCATTCTGGTCTCCGCAATCGAACAATACGAGCATGTCGTGCAGATTCTTGCGCTTCCACACATTGTTCACCCGCTCCTTGTCCGGCTTGTCCTGGGTGCAGATGAAGTAGAACTTCACATGGGAGTCCGCCTTGTATTTGTCAACAGCCATCTGCATGCCTTCCAGTGCGGCGATGCAAGGTGCGCACCATGTGGCCCAGAAATCGAGCACGACGATGTCGTTGCCTGCGAACGAAGCTGAGTTGACCTCTTCTCCGTTGATGTCCGTCAGTGTGAAGGGTGCATAGGGCTCGTCAATCATTCCCCTTGCCACGTCATTCTTTATGTTCTTCAGATAGACCGGCAGTTTCAGTGAATTGAAATATTCGTCGAAGGTCGCCGCAGGTTTGATTGCCAGGCCTTGGTAATGTTTCTTCAGCATGGTGTGCAGCTCGTTGGTCATCAGTCCTGTGCCGGCTGAAGCCTCAAGAGCTTTCACGGCCTCTTCGTGTCGGCCGAGCTTTTCAAGTGTGGTAACGTAGGCTTGATTTCCCTGTGGATAGAATCCGCAACGTACATCCGCAGGAATCTTCTCCATATACTGCACTGCCTCGGTGTATCGTTCGGAGCGTTGGAGTATCTCTGTCTCCACACTCAGGTAATAATACATCTCTTTGTTCTGCTCCTGTCCGTCACCGGCACTCCCCATTCCGTACATGTCAATCTTTACGTCCTTCTTGGCATACATGGCGTTTACCATCTTGCACGAGATGTCGGCATACTCCTTCGGGTCGATGGGGGCTTTCATGATGAGGAACATCGGACCATGTCTGTAGAGGTCCACCAACATGCTGAACTCCATCTCTTTCATCACCTCCACCAGTTTGTCGTAGCGCTTCTGTGTCCACAAGGTCTGTGCATAGCTCCGGTAGAAGTTGATGAATGTGAAGCCTTGGTCGTCGGGATTCTTGTACCACTCCTCGATGGGGAAGTCCTTGCGGAACTGCTCAGCTGCCGTGAAGAACGCTTCCCCTTGCATAGCGGGGATGCTGTCGGCAGCCAGCCGGCGTGCGAATTTTCCCTTCGGAAACTTCTTCAGTAACCGTGCCTTTACCTTCTCGGCCGCTACGCTGTCCTTCTGGGTAATCAATGTGTTGTAGTACTCCGTTATCATCTTTTGCTCGGGCGAGACTTTGTCTTGTGCACTGGTGTGTATCGTCGCACCGGCCAATAGCAGTGAGGCCGCAATCAGTAATTTTTTCATTCTATAGTTCTTATATGATTGTTCGTTCATAAGTAGGATTCTTGCCCTCGTGCGGAGGACAAGAATCCCATAAGTTCAATATAGCCAATTATCGGCAAACATCGTTACCGGCTATTTGTTCAGCGATCTCAAATCGATACCCACCGTTTCCTTGTAGTGGTCTATGAGGAAGTTCCACTTCTTGGCGACAGCCGGATACTTCAGAAACTCTGCAGCCTCTTCGTCGGTAGCCTTCATAATCTGGGCCAAGTAGTAGTTGTAGTCATTGGTTTTGAGCTGCGTTTCTGTAGAGTACGTCCAAGAACTATTCGAAGCCGAATATTGATAGTAAATCTCCTGGTATGCGGAGTATCCGTAGGCCGAATAATTCGGGATGAATCCCCGGTTGCGGAGTGCATCCAGATCATCTTGGGTGTATTCATACTGATAGTATCCGTAAGGTCCGAGAACGTAACTCATGGTCGGTGGTGTGGTATAGTCCGTCTCGGCATAGAATTCGTCCGGGTCGTCTACCAAACCTTTACCCTTGTAGTAGCTCCATAGGGCGCTGAACAGCTCTGCCTTTATCGAACTCTTCTCATACTCCGTCATTGTCGGGATTTTGTTCATTCCTCCAATGATGACGGAATTGCCGTTCATGTAGTAGTTATACGTATACTTTGCTATGTATCCGTTCCCATAGTCGCGTTGCATATAGACTGAGTCTGCCAGGAATACCTTGTAAGGCATTCCGCCTTTCTTCAGAAAGTCTTCGGGGAAATAGTTCAACCAGATGTCCTCTATGAAGTTCAGCATGGCATCCACATTGGCAGGGTCGCCCGTAGTTGCGTAATATTCACGTCCGCCACTGGAGGCGTTGCCGGTGTTCATCACCCACATGGCATCCTTGTTCGTGAAATCGTAGAGTACGTACGAGCCATACTTCTCGTAGTAGTTGAGTATCCGTTGGTTGGCAGCATCGGAAGCTCCTGACTGCGGCAAGTCATAGTCGTTGTAGATCTCCAACGGACTACCTATCCCTTCACCGTCGTCGGCACAGGAGGCCATGCATGCGCACACAGCCGCGATGGCTGTCATGTAATATATCTTTTTCATATCTTCGTTTCTCCTATCTTTTATTCAGCAATCTCTGCCTGACGCTCTGCGCAGTTGCGGCAGTCGTTCTGCTGAAGTTCAACATTCTTTTCAAACAACACCGTGGGGAAAGGCAGCGTGTACATCGGGTCGTTGTGTTGCAGCGTGTAGACCAACTTAGGTCCGCCCTTTTCTGCCTTGTAAACGTGTGTAATCTCGGGCATGCCTTGGCGACGCAGGTCGAACCAGCGGAATCCCTCAAAGCAGAACTCTTTCCGACGCTCGTTGCGTATGGTGGTCAGCAGTTCGTCTCCGCTCAGGTTCACATCCGCATAGCTCACGATTCGGTTACGGCAGAAGGTGTTCAGGTCCTCGTTCGCATCCGCCGTCTTTCCCAGCAGGGCCTCGGCTTCCATCTTGTTGAGATAGGCCTCTGCCGTACGGATATTTTGTGACAGACCGCTCGAACCATAAGGTTTGCTGATGACGCTGCTGTCATAATAGAGGGGAAGGCCATACTGATACCATCTCATGTCGTTGGTTTGGTCAAACAAAGCCCTTAAACCGGATGCATGGCCCGACCAATAGTTGGTGTTGCCTACGCGCGTTCCTGTACCGAAAATCCACAATATCTCCGGGTTGCTGTATGTGAACGGGTTGTATTGGTATTCCTGATAGGCATTCCCAAGCTCTGTTGTAAGGTTCATCAACCGGATGCCGCTTTTCAATGCCTTGTTCGCCTCGTCGATGCAATCCTGGTATCTCTCCATGAAGAGGTACACGCGGGAGAGGAGGATGTGGATGCAGGGTTGGTTGATGCGGTAGTTCTTGTAGATAATCTCCAGCGGATCCATCAGCTTGGCTGCTTCCTGCAAGTCGGGCACGATGACATCCTCGTACACCTCGGCGACCGTGGAGCGTGCGATGCCATCTTTCGAGAGGTTGGCGTTCAGCTTCAAGGGTACACCCAGCGCTTCCTTATTATAATTGTAAGGCTCGCCGTACAGGTTCACCAGCTGGAAATAGAGCATGGCACGTATGGCCAGCGCTTCAGCCTTCACGCGGTCGCGGTCGTCCTGCGTTCCGCGGGCTTCGTCAATCTCGTCGAGCACAGCGTTGCATCCCATAATCTTCTCATAGAAGCCGGCGTAGCTGGTGGCGCTTGCGGAGGTGTTGATGCGAGTGCCGTAACCATTCTGGTCCATCATGTAGGGTTGCCAAGAGTAGTAGGGCAGGGGAGTGATGGACTGCGATTCACCCGCGAAACCCTCTATGGGGTTCCAGTATTCGTCGTAACCTGTCTTGTCGAGATATCCTTCGCAGTCGTCGTCCAAGTACTCTACAAAGGAGAAGTCCGGCGTGTAGTTGTCTGGGTATCCGCTTCCAATCAGTAACTCCGAGAAGTCGCTCGCTGTCTGAGGAATGATCTCACTCTGAGACTGTTCCTCCAAAAAGTCGCCGCAACCTTGCAATGCAAACGTGCTTGCGGCAAAAATCAAAAGACCTATATATTTTCTCATGACTACTTTGCTTGTGTGTTAAAATGTGAGGTTCAATGACAATGACAAAGATCGGCGTGCAGGCCATGAAGCGGTTTCAGGGTCGCGTCCGTCCCACTTGCTGTCAAATGCGATAAAGAATGGATTCGTAAGGCTGAGTGTCACGTAGGCGTTACGTATACCCAGGCGTGAGGTGAAATCCTTGTCCACGTCATACTGCAGTGAAATGTTGCGGCAACGGATGAAGTCGGTGTCGGCTATACGGGCTGTCGACTTGTTGTACATCTCGTACAGCGAAGTAGAGTAGGTCGATTTGCCGTATTTCAGATCGACGTACAGGTCGTTGGGGTTTCCTGCGGGGATAGAAGGAATGTCGGTACGTGTCTCGTCACCGCTGGTACGCCAACGGTCGAACATGTATGTCGGCACGTTCTTCTCGGGCCGCGGTGCTCCGGAGGTTGCGAAGTACTCGGGCAGGTAGGCTTGTGCGCCCAACGACATGGCAAACTGTGCACGCAGGTGGAAGTTCTTGTAGCGAATTGAGGTGCTGATACCGCCCGACACATCAGGCTCTGTGCAACCTGCCTCTACCAAGTAATCCTTGAAGTCTACTGGTGTGGTCTCTTTGCTGAGTCCGTTGAAGGTTGGCTGACCATTCGTCGGGTCGAGCCCGGCAAAGTCGTAGGCATAGATTGTACCATAAGGTTTGTCCTCTACGATGGCTGTTCCTGAGAGATAGTCCGATGGGGTGTTGACAAGCTCGTTGTTCTCCACCCGGTTGTAGTCCTTGCTGGTGTTGAACGACAAGGACCATGTCCAGTCCTTCGTGCGGACAGGTGTGGTACTGATGATGAACTCATAACCATAGTTCTTCATCACCGTACCGTCGATGTAGGCAGAAGATACACCATATTCCGGCCCTACTTCTTGTGAGGAGAGCACCTTACTGTTCTTGCTGTAGTAGTTGAAGCCAGCGCTCAAGCGTCCGTCGAAGAATGAGAAGTCTACGCCCAAGTTCCAGTCGCGGGTCTTCTCCCAACCCAGGTCGGGATAAGGCAGCGATACTACCGTCAGGTAATACTGTTTGAGGTAGGTGTGGATACCGCCGTCTTTGGCAATCAGGTAAGGAGAGACTGCCGACACGGCATTACCGCGCCATCCATAGGAGAACGACAGGTCGAACATGTCATACCAGTCGTGTGCCCAGTCCATCCAAGGCTCTTCGCCGATGCGCCACTTGGCACCCAGAGAGATACTCGGGTTGAAGCGGTGGTTCTCGTCCTGACCGAAGCGGTTGGAGGCATCCAAACGTCCGTTGAGGTTGAACACGTAGCGGTTGTCGTAGCTATACACTGCCGTGAAGTATTCGCTGAGTGTGTTGCTCAGCGTGTTTACCACACTCGAACCTTGCCGCATAGCTTCGTGATAATCTGTACTGGAAGTGTATCCGGTCGTATGGTGCAGGTCCGACTTGTCAGGAACGGTAGCGAACGTCTCACCACGGTACTTGAGGTAGCCATAGCGCAAACTCGTGTTGCCGTCGGTCTTGATGGAGGTCAGCTGTATGCCCAAGTTGAACGTCACATTGTGTTTCTCGTTGAAGACATTGCTGTAGACCATTGATCCGCGGAACGAATAGTTCTTCGTGTTCTGGTCGTTGGTGTTGAGCAGACCACCATAGGGCAGCGGGCTCGAGAGTTCCGCTTCGGAGTTGGGCTGCACTTCGCCTATCTCGTATCCGCGCAGTTGGGTGATGAAGTTGCTGTACTCCGTAGCGTAGGACTTCATCTTGTTCGAGGAGATGTTCAGCGAAGCGTCTCCCTGCAGTTGCAGGTGCTTCACCACGTCCCATTTCAGCGAGAGGGCTGCCTGGAACATGTTGGTCGTGCTGGTTGTTCCGGTGTTGTCTATCTCGTTCTGGATGTTATAGTTGTAGAAATGCTTGTTCGAGATAGCGTAACTGGTGTTGCCGTAAGTCTGATAATAGTAGAGCGAACCGTCGTCGTTGTACATCGGCAGGGCTCTGGAGGTATTCATTGCATACTCGTAGGGGCTGACACCTGCGTAGAAGTCGTCGGTCTTGCGGAACGTACCGTTCATAGAGAAGTCGATTACCAGTTTGGAGCTTGGCCGGAATGTGGTGTTCGTGCTGGCTGTGAAGGCTGTCATATCGTTGCCTTTGGCCTCACCTATGGTAGAGTTGTAGCCCAACGACACACGGCTCTGCACCTTGTCGTTACCCGTTGAGAAGGTCACGTTGTGCGATGTGCTGACAGGGGTGCGGAACAACAGGTCGAACCAGTCAGTGTTCATGTTTTCCATCTTACGGAACTGTTCGTTGAACTGATCTTTCGTGATGGTCTTGTCCTGCAGTTGCTGCAGCAGGCCGGCATAACCTACCGGAAGAATCTCCTGTGTATAGCTGTCGCGGTCCTGGTACAGTTGCTGCGAGAAGTTCATGTACTGCTGCGAGTTCATCATGTCATAAAGTCCGTAGGTCGGCTTCTGTGTAATGCTGAGGTTGCCGCTGTAGCTCACCTCTATGCCTCCTTGGGTCTGTTTGCCCTTCTTGGTGGTAATCACAATCACACCATTGGATGCCTGCGAACCATAGATGGCCGTTGCTGAGGCGTCCTTCAGGACGGTGATGGTCTCGATATCCGCCGGGTTCAACCATGAGATTGCGTTACCGGCAGTCTCCAGCATTTCGCTCATGTCGCTCGACAAGGGGCTGGCATCGTTGGGTATAGGAGTTGGATTGGTTTGGATGACGTTGTCCACCACCCACAGTGGCTCTTGGTTGCCGAGCAGGGTGGATGTACCACGTATGCGAATCTTAGGTGTACCGCCCACCTTTCCGGTGGTGTTCACAACGGACATGCCAGGAACCACACCTTGCAACATCTGGTCGATGGATGCTTCGCTGGCAATCTTGATGTCGTCTGCCTTCACCTGGTTGATGGCACCAACGTATTGGCTACGGTTGATTGTGGCATAGCCTGTTACCACAACCTCGTCCATTCCCTCGACGCTGGTTCTCAGCACAAACGGATAGTCCGTCTTGTTGCTTCCGGCCTTCACCTTTACGGTAGACTTTTCGTAGCCGATGTAGGATGCCGTTATGGAGACCTCGTCACCGGTCTGGGCCAGATGATAAGTTCCGTCCGAACTGGTGGTTGTGTACGAGGTCTCTCCGTTGGCCCTCTTCACGGCGATGGTGGCTCCAATCAAGGCCTCTCCGCTCTCATCCACCACTGTTCCGGTTATCTGTTCCGGTTCACCCGAAATGGCGTTGGCTTGTTTCTTAAATACTAACACCTGTCTGTCCGACACCTGGAACTGAAGGTTCGTGCCCTTCAGCAACTCCGTCATAGCAGACCGTATCGTCTTGCCGGACAGGTTGATGGTAACCTTCTTCTGTAACTCGGGTTTCACACCTTCGTCGAACAGAAACGCATAATGGGTCTGTTTCTCTATTTGCTGGAAGACCTCTGATATGGTCTTTCCTTGTACGGACAGGGTCACATTCTCCTGTGCCTGCACAGAAGTGGAAATCCCTATCCACAGCAAAAAAGTGAATAACACGCCTAACCTTAAAAGAATAGGTCGGCTGTTTGGCTTATCCGCAGATAATCCTCTCATGTAATCAATCTTTTTCATACATTCGTTTGATTTCAGTTTTAAAATTACACTTGGATAACTGAACCGTCAATGCCGGGTGGCACGGCCAATACCTTCCGGCATTTCTCTGTTCTCTCATCTCGTAGTTTATCTTTTGTTTACTATAATTCTATTGTTCTCAACACGATACTCGATAGGCGACAACACCGCGATGTTGTCCAACACCTGTTCGATGTGTTCCTCCAACACCAGCTTGCCATACATCCGGATGGGATGTACACCATCCTTGCAGGCGATGGACACCGCATACTGTTTGGACAGGCGGAAGAAGACCTCTTGCAGCGACTCGCCGTTGAAGTAGAGCACGTCGTCCTTCCACGAAATGTAGCTGTAGGGGTTGACTTGCTTTGTGCTGACCTGTCCGTCAACTAGATTGAACATCTGCGAAGGCTCTAGGGTCGTTTGGTTGCCGGACTTGGTGCTAACCTGTACGGCACCCTCCACCAACACCACGTTCTGCTCATTCATCTGTTTGTATGCCGATATGCCGAACTTGGTACCCAACACTCTCACGTCAAACAGCGGAGTGGATACGATGAATGGTTTCTCTTTGTCAGGGGTCACTTCCAGATAAATCTCACCATCCACGGCGATGTGCCGCTGTGACCCGGTGAAGGAGGAGGGGAATTCCAGTGTGGTGCCGGAGTTCACCCACACCTTTGTGCCGTCGGCCAGTTGTAGGAATGTGCGCTTGCCGTCAGGCACCACCAGCTTACGCATGGATACCTTGTCCGTTGCCGACATTTGGCTCAAGGAGTCTTTCATCTCTCCGTCCACGGCTATGCCGCCGTCCGGGGCACACACTATCTGTGATTGGTCGGCAATGGGCACCACCTGGTCGTTCTCTGCCACCAGATAAATCTCTTGGTCCTGCGGGACGACGTACGTCTGTGCGGTCAGTTCCGACCGCATGTCTGAGCTTTGCAGATAGGTAACACCAACTAGCAACGCGGCCACCAGCACTACGGCTGCGGCTATGCTGCTGTACATCCGTATCTGTCGGGCTCTCTTTTGCCGGTGGATGAACGTTGTCAGTCTGCCTATTGCTTCTCTCTTCTCTCCGTCGGAGAACTTTTCTCTCTTGAAACGGACGGATTTCACAAGGGCTATGGCGCGCACTATCTCCGCTTTCTGCTCGGGGTGTGTCGCTTGGTACGAGGCCCAGAAGTCTGAACTCTCCTTGTCTTGCAACAGTCGCCATCGCAGGAAGTAGGCATCGGCGGCAAAGTCTGTCCCTCGATAGGAGACATACTTTTGGGCTTTATCTTCTATTTCCTCTTTTGTTAGCATAATGTTTGCCTTTTCTCTCATAGACAAATAAACGACGATGATATCATCATTAACCAGAGAAAAAAGTAGTCCTGACCTAATTATTTAACAATTGGGAGCACTGCGAAGACTATCACAGTGGGTAGATTGGTGTCGCGGAGCTGCTTGATGGCACGGAACACCAGGTTGCGTACCGAAGGTATGGTCATGTCCATCAACGAGGCTATTTCCTCGTATTCCAACTCTTCCATATAGCGCAAGTAGATGGCTTCGCGCTGACGGCTTGTGAGCGAGTTGAGGTAGAGCTCCACTTTCTGTTTCAAGTTTTCTCTCTCCTCTTCGTTTATCAGACCGTCTGTCACATCCACCTGCGCGTGGAAGTCCAGCTCTTCCACATCAGCTTCTTGTAGTCCTGGTATGTTACGTACTATATTTAATAAGGTGTTCTTCAGTGCGCGCAATAGGTAGAACTTTAGGTTGCGTATCTCTGCGATGTGTTGATGTTTCAGATAGAGGTTGCAAAACACCTCTTGGATGGCATCCTCGATGTCTTCCCGGTTGAATCCGAGCCCCGTTCCGTAGCTCAGCAAAAGGTCGGCATATTGGTTGTAGAGAGAGGCAAAGGCCCACTCGTTCCCCTCTTTCAGCCCTTCCAGCAGAATGGCCGTCTCGACAGGAACCGATGCGATTTCAGATGACAGGTCTTTTCCCATAACGATCTCTCTCCACTATTCAACGGGCAAAAATAGTGTTTTATTGCTTTTATCCAAAATCGTCATTCTGAAAAATAGAGAGGCGGCTTGTGTTTGCAAGTCGCCTCTCTACGATGCCGGAGGGAATAATCGCTTATCCCAACAGTTGTTTCACCATAGCGGAGATGGCACGTCCATCGGCTTTACCGGCCAGTTTCTTGGATGCTACGCCCATCACCTTGCCCATGTCCTTGCCACTGGTGGCTTCGGTCTCGGCGATGATTTCCTTCAGTGCAGCTTCCAGCTCTTTGGGTGTCATCTGCTTGGGCAGGTACGATTCTATCACGGCCACCTGGTCCAGTTCTGCCTGTGCCAGGTCTTCGCGGCTTTGTCCTTTGTAAATCTCTGCCGAGTCCTTGCCTTGCTTCACCAGCTTCTGCATAATCTTCAGTGCTGCGTCGTCGGTGAGTGTATCGTTGGAACCCGGAGCGGTCTTTGCTTCGAGGAAGAATTTCTTCACATTTCTCAAGGTCTCCAAACGTACCTTGTCTTTGGCCTTCATGGCCTCCTTAATGTCGTTGCTGACTTGATCAAATAGTTCCATAATTATATGTTTGTTTTGAATGATTGCACTCTTTTAGAAGGTGATGACTCCCATTGTGTCGCTCTCTTCGCCGTTGTTGACTGTGTAGACCGAGTCGTCCTCCACCCGTTTGCCCAACAACTTCTTCATGTCCTTGGAGGCACGTAGGTAGGTAGGTGTACTCTCCAGTTCGTTGATGAGCTCGTCGTTGTCCAGGTCATTCTCTTCGAGGATAAACAGGTATGTCTCCTTCTTCGTCGTCGCTCCCTTGGTGGGGTAGTAGATCTCGCGCCGTCCCTTGCGGACCTCCTCTAGCTTGTCCAGCTCGGCTTGTTTGCGGATGTCCTCGGCGGACTGCATGCTGATGCGCTCGTCCATCTCCTTCACGTGGATGTCCTGTATGCCGAATCCCGAAGCCAACAAGGTTATCTTCACTTGGTCTTCCAGAGACTCGTTGACCGACGTACCCCACTTTGTCTTGAAGTCTCGTCTGAACTGGTTCATGAACTCGCTCACCTCTGCCAGCTCGCTCATCATCAGCTTGTTCTTTGTGCTGTAGGAGACATTGAGCAACACGCGCTTCGAGTCGAAGATGTTGTTGTTGTTCAGCAGCGGAGAGTTCTGCGCATTCTGTAAGGCTGTGGTCACACGACCCTCGCCCTTGCCGTAGCCTGTACTCATGATGGCCACACCTCCGTTCTTCATCACCGTCTTCACGTCGTTGAAGTCGAGGTTGATCTTTCCGTGGGTGGTGATGATTTCCGAGATGCTGCGTGCGGCTACCGACAGTGTTTCGTCGGCCTTCTCGAGGGCATCGTCGAATGCCAGTCCGCTATAGACCTCAAACAACTTCTCGTTGTTGATGACCAGCAGTGCGTCCACCTGCGTGCTGATGGCTTCCACGCCATCGAGGGCTTGGTCTATCTTGGGCTCGCCTTCCCAGCGGAAGGGGATGGTGACGATACCTACGGTGAGGATGCCCATCTCCTTGGCTATGCGGGCTATCACCGGTGCGGCTCCTGTTCCTGTACCGCCGCCCATACCGGCTGTGATGAACACCATCTTTGTGCCGTCGTTCAGCATGTTGTGTATGGAGTCGGCACTCTCCTCGGCGGCCTTGCGTGCCACGTCGGGCACGTTGCCGGCTCCCAGTCCCTCGGTACCCAACTGTATCTTTATGGGCACGGGGGAGTCCATCAGTGCTTGCTTATCCGTGTTGCACACGGCAAAGGTCACGTCGTGGATACCCTCGTTGTACATGCGGCTCACAGCATTGCCGCCGCCACCACCTACACCAATCACCTTGATGATGGAGTTGTTGTTCAACGGAATGTCGAATGGCATCACTCCATTGTTGTTCATATTATATTGTTCGTCTGGCATAATGACTCTGTTCTTTTCGTGGTTTGTTAATCTTCCATTATCTTGTCGCCAATTTGCTCAACTCTCTTCATGAAAGAACCGAACAGATTCGGTTTCTCCTTTATCTTTTTCTGAGCCTCTTCGGCAAAGCGTCCTTGTGGGTAGGCCTTCAGGTACCGCTTCCATTGGTTGGCGCGGTTGCACTCTGTCCAGAAGTCCTCTTCTTTCTTGGCCTCCTCTTTCTGCCGTGCCTCTTCCAATGCTTCGTTGGCTTCGCTGGCATGGCGTCCGTTAGGGTATTCGCTCAGATACTTTTCATAAGTCCCCTTGTCCTGGCAAACCCGCCAGAGGTTGTCGTCCTGAGCTATGTGCATTGCCTCCTGTTCCTTGCGGATGCGTTCGGTTTCGTCGGGGGTCGGCTCGTGCACCTCGTCTTCATTGGGGGCGAAGTTGAGCATGCCGAAGCCTTTGTCGTTGGGCATGTTCAGCCGGCAACAGTTTTCCTGGCCTGCAGCCAACAGCCCGAACAGAGTGTTGAGCATACCGTTTTCGTCGAGTAGTTCCGAGTGAGTGGTCTTTATTTGGAACGGCACGAAGTTGGAGATGCGCACCTTGTTGATGTGGTGGCGTATGTTGAATGCCTCCACCAGCTTCTTCAGGTTCGATCCGCCGCCGGTGAGTATGATGCCGGCAGGCAGTTTGTTGCTGTATCCGGCGATCTTTATCTGGTTGAACACGTTCACGATAATCTCGTCGATGCGTGCCTTCACTATCTCGTTCAGCTTCTTCGCCTCTATGGTCTGGTTGTTTACAGGGAAGGTCCTCGAGTAGATTTCTTCGTCGTCAGGGTCCATGTAGGCCAGGCCGTATTTCTCCTTTAACATCTTGGCTTCCGACTCCTCCACCTGCAGGCTGCAGATGTCCTTGGTGATGTTGTCGCTTCCCAAGGGCAGTACTACCAGGTGGCGCAGCAGCTGGTTCTTGTAGATGGCCACAGTCGTTGTGGCTGCGCCCATGTCCACCAGCGCGCAACCTTGCCGCTTCTCGTTGTCCGTCAGTATAGCGTTGGCCAGCGCACAGGGTGCTGTCACCAGCGAGGCAATGTTCAGGTTTGCCTGTCGGAAGGCTGATATCAGGTTTTGCTTGTTGCTCTTCAGCGACACGATGTTCAGGTAGTGTCCCTCAATTTGGTTGCTCACCATACCGATGGGGTCGTTCACGTTGCTCGCCTTCACTTTGTATTCCTGGGGTATCACCTCCATGATTTCCAAGTTGGCGTAAGGCGTGTTGCGGTTCTCTTCCATCAGCGAGTCTACTATCTCTTTCTGAATCTTCACCTCATCCTCCATCTGTCGGTTGATGAAGTTCCTCTTCGAGCGCATCGACTGTCCACCGAAGCCCACGTAGGCCTTCGATATGGAAGCGTCCTCCAGCGCCAGCTCTGCCTCCAGTTTGTTGATGATGGCAGTGAGGCTCATCGCGGTCTTGTCGATGTTGTAGACAACGCCCCTTCGTATAGCCGATGAAGCATCCTCACGGGCATACGCATAAATCTGTATGCTGCCGTCCACGTTTTTTTTACCTGCTATACCGGTTATCTTCGTCGATCCGATCTCAATCGCTACTATAAAATCCGTTGCTGTCATATCGTTTTGTTAATCTCTTTTTGTGCAAATAATTTGGTTGCTAAATTCCAGGTTCACCCTCGAGTACTTGTTCCATCCCACCTTGTTGAGTCCCTCTTTGTAGAAGGTCTTCAGGCGGCCGAGCTTCTGCTCCAGCTCCACTGGTTTGCCGAAGAAGACGATGTGGTCGCCCACCAGTGGTACCAGCTCCAACTCCCGCTCGCGGGTGACGTTGATCTGTTGGATGCCCGTCTTCCAGAATTCGTCGTTCATCAGCAACATGCCCAGTTGATAGAGTTCCTTGCATGCCATCTTGCGGTCCACGTATCCGGTGACGATAGGCAGATAGGCAGAGCATTCTCCTTTGGGCATCACCTGTCCGTGGCTGTCCACGAAATAGTCTTCGCCGTTGCCCGCGAGGATATGCAGGATGGGCAGACGCTGTACGATGTCGATGTAGATTCTGCCGTTCACGCTCTTGTAGCATTCAGCACGTTCGATGCGTGAGTCCTTTTGCAGGCAGACCTCTATCTCGCGGCTCACGATGTCGTCCATGGGTTTCCCCTTGGGATACAGTTGGCCGTGCTTCAGCAGCGAGTCCACGTCGGCGGCGCTGATGAACACCTGTTGTGAGCTGTCTTCGATAATGCTCTTCACATCGCGGCATACCTTGCCCACCGGTTTGGCATTGAGCATGGTGAAGGCTACGGCCAGATAGCCGCAAACCACCAACAGCGCGAGTATGAGCAATATCTTACGTATCATTTATATCTTTTCGTTCAGTATCTCGATAAACTCCGGCAAATCACGGTCCAGGTCGCCCGCACCCAGCAGAGCCAACACCTCGATGGTCTCGGTCTGCAGCAGGGCCGGCAGGTCTTTCTTCACGCACAACACCCGTTCTACGCCAGGTTTCAGGTTGTCGTAGATGAGTTGGCTGGTCACACCCGGTATGGGCTCTTCGCGTGCGGGATAGATTTCGGTGAGTATCACCTTGTCGAAGAGCGACAGGTTCTCGGCGAAATTCTTGTAGAAGTCGCGCGTGCGAGTATAGAGGTGCGGCTGGAAGAGAGCCGTGATCTTCTTGTCCTTGTAAATCTCGCGCAGCGACAGGGCGCATTGCTTGATTTCGTTGGGGTGGTGTGCATAGTCGGTGAGGAACACCAACTTGTCGTTCTTTATCTGGAAGTCGAACCGGCGCTCCACGCCTCGGAAGCTGGCCATGCCTTGGCGTATCTCCTCGTCGGTAGCCCCGTTGAGCTGTGCCAACGCCATGGCGGCAATACCATTCTCGATGTTGATGCTTACGGGCACGCCCAGTTGCACGTCGCGAATCACTCCCTTGGGCGATGCGAAGTCGAAGATGATCTCGCCGTTGCCGATGCGGATGTTCTCCGCATGGAAGTCGCCGTGTTGGCGGCCGTAGGTGTAGACGGTCACTCCTTGCTGCACAGCGGCCTTCATCTCCAGTCCCTCGTGGATGATGAGGCATCCGCCCGGTTGGATGAGCGACGAGAACTTGGCGAAGCTCTCCAAATAGGCCTCCTTGGTGCCATACACGTCCAGATGGTCGGGGTCGGTGGCGGTGATGACTGCCATGTAGGGGGTGAGCCAGTGGAACGAACGGTCGAACTCGTCGGCTTCAATCACCACCAGGTTGCTCTTGTCGGAGAGCAACAGGTTGCTGCCGTAGTTCTTCGATATGCCTCCCAGGAAGGCGTTGCAGTCCACGTGTGACTGGTGGAGCAGGTGCGCCGCCATGGTGCTGGTGGTCGTCTTGCCGTGTGTGCCTGCCACGCAGAGTCCGCGCTCTGTGCGGGTGATGGTGCCCAGCACCTGGGCCCGCTTCTGTATGGCAAATCCCTCTTGCAGGAAATACTGATATTCCTTGTGGTCCGACGGGATGGCTGGGGTGTAGACAACCAACGTATGCTCCTTGTCCTTGCATGCCTCGGGAATCTCCTCCACGCGCTCCTCGTAGTGCAGCTGTGCGCCTTCGCTCTCCAATTTCTTCGTCAGTTCGCTCGACACACGGTCATAGCCGGCCACCACCTTCCCTTTCGAGAGGAAGTAGCGTACCAATGCACTCATGCCGATGCCGCCGGCACCGATGAAGTAGACCGATGTGATGGTATTAATGTTCATTGTTCTCTTTATAGGCTTCCGCCAGTTTTATTACCTCGTCGGCTATCATGTCCGCCGAGTTATGAAATGCCATTTTTGATATGTTCTCGCTCAGCTCCTTCAACCGCTCGTCGTCCTTCACAGTCTCGATGGCGGTCTTCATCAGCTTGTCCACTGCCTCTGCGTCTTTCACATAGATGGCGGCATCGTTGCTCACCAGTGCCAGGGCATTCTTGGTCTGATGGTCCTCGGCCACGTTGGGCGACGGCACCAGAATGACCGGTTTCCCCAGCAGACAGAACTCCGAGATGGAACCAGCCCCTGCCCGCGAGATGATGAGGTCCGCGCACTTGTAGGCATAGTCCATGTTGGCGATGAAGTCGGTGATGAAGATGGAGGGGAAGCCACCCTTGTCGTGCACCTTCCGCTCGTAGGTCTCGTAGTAGTACTTGCCGGTCTGCCAGATGAACTGCACACCCGAGGCTGCGATGTTGCTTATCTGGGTGAGCATGCTGTCGTTCAGTGTGCGTGCTCCCAGGCTGCCGCCCGTCACCAACACGGTCTTGCGTGCAGGGTTCAGTCCGAACGACTTGGCTGCCTCTTCGCGCGTCACGGCCGATTCCGTCAGCCCCTGGCGTACGGGATTGCCGGTGAGTATAATCTTTGCCGGGTCGAAGAAACGTTCCATGCCTGCATAGGCCACGCATATCTTGGATGCCCGCTTGGCCAACAACTTGTTGGTGACGCCGGCAAATGAGTTCTGTTCTTGTATCAGGGTGGGTATTCCCTTGCGGCCTGCCACGTTCAGTGTCGGTCCGCTGGCATATCCGCCCACTCCCACAGCCACCTGGGGCTTGAAGTCTTTGATGATGCGGCGTGCCAGGTACTGGCTCTTTATCAGCTTGCACACCACCTTTATGTTCCGAAGCAGGTTCTGTCGGTCAAATCCACATACCGGCAATCCCTTTATCTGGTAACCTGCCGCAGGTACACGTTGCATCTCCATTCTGCCTTCTGCGCCCACAAACAGGATTTGGGCATCGGGCCTCTTGGTCTTGATGGCGTTGGCAATGGATATGGCGGGGAAGATGTGTCCACCTGTACCCCCACCGCTTATGATGATTCTTAGTTCGTTACTCATTCTTTCAGTTTTTTATCAGCAAAATTAAACAATATTATTGTTACTCTCCTCTCTCCTCCATATTTTCTTTTTCCTCGGCTTCCTCCGACTCGCCATTCGCGGCCTCTGCCACCAGTGCTTCCTGGGCTGCCCGTTTCTCTTCCTGCTCCTTTATGCAGCGGCTCACACTCAGGATGATGCCTATGTAGACGCAGTTGATGAGTGTGGACGTACCACCCTTGCTGATGAAGGGCAGCGGCTGTCCGGTCACGGGGCAAATACCCACTGCCACCGCCATGTTGAGCATGGCTTGGCTCACGATTATCAGTGCTATGCCGATGATGAGTAGCTTGGGGAAGTCGCTGTTGCACTTTCGGGCTATGCGTAGCACACGTATGAGCAGCACCATGTACAGAAAGACGACGAACACTCCGCCTATCAGTCCCAACTCCTCGATGATGATGGCATAGATGAAGTCCGAGAAGGCCTGCGACAGGAAGTCGCGTTCCACCGAGTTGCCCGGCATCTTGCCGATGATGTGGCTGCTGGCGATGGCAATGTTGGCATGGGCCACCTGTGCGTTCTTGTCGATGTCGTAGTCCTCGGGCGTAATGTATTTCTTGTTCTCGCTGTGGTTGAGGATGCGGCTCTGCATGGTCGGCAGACGGCCCGATATGCTGGTCAGCATATTGGCGGGAGCGGACAGAAACACGATGACCAGTGCCAGCGTGATGCCTATCGGCTTGAACAGCTGCTTCAGCGGCACACGGCCGATGAACATCATTATCACCACCACTGCGAGTAGCAGCAGGGCCGTGGAGCCGTTCTCGCGGAAGATGAGGAAGCAGACAGGTAGACTGAGGTAGAGGATATACCTCATCGCTTTGCGGTTGGCAACTTGCTCCTCCTGCATTACCGAGAGGATGAGCGCCGTGCCTATTACCACACCCATCTTTGCGAACTCCGACGGTTGGAATGCAATGCCGAAGAATTCAAGCCAACGGGCCGCTCCGTTCACCGCCACTCCCCTGATGGTCAGATAGGTCAGAAGTGCGAGTGAGATGGGTATCAGTAGAATGGGTGCCACCCGGAAAAATTGGTAAGGCAATCTGGATGTGACCCATAAAATGAATGTACCAGAAGCCAGAAACCCAATATGCTGCGTGATAGGTCCCCAATGGTCCCCCGTCTTGTAGGTCAGGGTGCTGGCCGCGCTGAACACCTCCATGATGGAGATGATGCAGAGGCACATGTACACTACCCATATTATCTTGTCGCCCTTGAACACCCGCCTTAAGAAATCCATACGTCTGTATCCTCCCTATTTCTGTTTCTCTGGGTTATAGCGCATTCACACAATCCTTGAACTGGTGGCCACGGTCCTCGTAGCTCTTGAACAGGTCGAAGCTGGCGCAGCAGGGACTCAGCAGCACTGTCTGGCCTTCCTTGGCCATCCGTCGGCAAGCCTCCACGGCATCTTTCATGCTCTGTACGTCGGCCACTGGCAGTCCCATGGGGTCGAAGAACGCATGCAGCTTCTCGTTGTGCAGGCCCAGATATACCAGTCCCACGCACTTCTCTTTCACCAGGTCGGCTATCTCGGTGTAGTCGTTGCCCTTGTCTTTACCGCCAAGGATGAGCACCGTAGGCTGCTTCATGCTCTGCAGCGCATACCAGCAGGAGTTCACGTTGGTGGCCTTGGAGTCGTTGATATATTCCACACCGTCCACGGTCTTCACCTTCTCCAACCGGTGTTCCACTCCTTCGAAGTCGCTCAGCGCCTCGCGGATGTACTGCTTGCTGATGCCGGCTATGTTGGCCGAGATGCCTGCTGCCAGCGAGTTGTAGAGGTTGTGGGTGCCTGTTAGTGCCAAATCCTCTTGCTCCATGTTGAAGGCAGTGGGGCTGGTGATGACCACCTGATGGTCCTCGGTGTAGCCCACTACGTCCTCTTCCTTCAGTGCGGAGAAGGGGTAGAGCTGTGCCTTCAGTCCGTACTTCTTCAGCTCCCGCTGTATGATGGGGTCGTCGTTCCAGAAGACGAAGGCGTCGTCGGGCGTCTGGTTCTGTATGATGCGGAACTTCGCGTCCACGTAGTTCTGCATGTTGTGGTCGTAACGGTCCAGATGGTCGGGCGTGATGTTCATCAGCACGGCTATGTTGGCGCGGAACTTGTACATGTTGTCCAGCTGGAAGCTGCTCAGCTCGATGACGTAGTAGTCGTAGTCCTTCTCCGCCACCTGCAGTGCCAGACTCTGTCCGATGTTGCCTGCCAGTCCCACGTTCAGGCCCGCACTCTTGAAGATGTGGTAGATGAGCGATGTGGTGGTGGTCTTTCCGTTGCTGCCGGTGATGCATATCATCTTGGCGTGTGTGTAGCGTCCGGCGAACTCAATCTCGGAGATGACGGGGATATTGCGCTCCTTTATCTTCTGCATAATGGGTGCGTTGTTGGGGATGCCCGGACTCTTTATCACCTCATCGGCATTGAGTATCAG
This sequence comes from Bacteroidaceae bacterium, assembly GCA_963643925.1. Taxonomy (GTDB): domain Bacteria; phylum Bacteroidota; class Bacteroidia; order Bacteroidales; family Bacteroidaceae; genus Phocaeicola_A. Next base: position 15,418 of record CAVINS010000025.1, on the reverse strand, counting down.
CGGTTCGGTGTGATGTCCCTCCTCCCAAGCGATGTGATGGCTGTCGAGCAACTCCTTGTAGGGCTCCTTGATGACCGACATGTCCGACACGAACACGTCGAAGCCTTTCTGCTGAGCCAGCACGGCTGCTCCGCTTCCGCTCTCTTGAGCTCCTAATACAACAATTCTTTTACTCATGAGTTATCTGATTTTTAATGTGATTATCGTTATTGCCGCCAGTAGGATGGTTACTATCCAGAAGCGGACCGTTATTTTGGATTCGTGATAGACGTTGTTGGGCTTTGTTATCACGTAGCTGCAGTTGGGGTCGAGCTGCGACAAGGTGGTTCGGAAGTGGTCGTGGATAGGGGTCCGCTTGAACAATCGCTGTTTCACACCTTTCTTCTTGCCCCGCTTGTAGTAGTTCACCTGCAGGATGACCGACAGGTTCTCCACCAGGAACACCCCACACAGTATGGGGATGAGCAGTTCCTTGTGTATGATGATGGCAAACACGGCAATGATGCCTCCGATGGTGAGGCTTCCCGTGTCGCCCATGAAGATCTGTGCCGGATAGGCGTTGTACCAGAGGAATCCGATGAGCGCACCGATGAAGGCGCAGATGAAGATCACCAGCTCCTCACTGCCGGGTATGTACATGATGTTCAGGTAGCCGGCATACTGTATGTGGCTCGACACATAGGCCAGTATGCCTAGCGTCACGCCTATGATGGCGGAGTTGCCTGCAGCCATGCCGTCCATGCCGTCGTTCAGGTTGGCCCCGTTGGACACGGCGGTCACCACGAATATCGTCACGATGACGAAGATGATCCACCCGGCCGTCTCGGCATGGTCGCCCATGAAGCCCACCAGGTCGGCATAGTCGAAGTTGTTGTTCTTCAGGAAGGGGATGGTGGTCTGTGTGGACTTCTCCGCCTTGCTCTTGTGCACCACCTCTACGGCGCCTGCGTTGCGGCTGATGTTCACGTTCTCGCGAATCACCACGTTGGGGCTCAGGTAGAGTGTCAGTCCCACGATGAGACCCAGGCCTACCTGGCCTATAATCTTGAACTTGCCGTGCAGACCCTCTTTGTCCTTCTTGAACACCTTTATGTAGTCGTCCAGAAATCCCAGTGTGCCTAGCCACAGGGTGGTTATCAGCATCAGCAGCATGTAGATGTTGGTCAGATTGCCGAGCAGCAGGCAGGGGATGACGATGGCGAAGATGATGATGACACCTCCCATGGTGGGCACTCCTACCTTATTTATATTAAAGGGGTCGATGCTAGCGTCGCGTTGTGTCTCCGATATCTGCTTCCGTTTCAGCAGTTTGATGAAGTACTCTCCGAAGATGGTGGATATCAGCAACGACAGGATGATGGCCATCAGCGACCGGAACGATACGTAACCGAACATGCCAGCCCCGGGGACATCAAACTTCTGCAAGTAATCGAATAAGTGATATAGCATTCTTCTTTTCTGTTTATTGTTCTACCTCTTTTATTGTAAACGTCTCTCGTTCTCCTTCGTTGGCTATCCTTGTGCGAATATCTCACGCACCACCTCCTTGTCGTCGAAATGGTGTTTCACACCCTTCACCTCCTGGTAGTTCTCGTGTCCCTTGCCGGCTATCAGTATCACGTCGCCCGGTTGCGCTAGGGCGCATGCCGTGCGGATGGCCTCGCGGCGGTCCACGATGGTGAGCACCTTCCGCTTGTCGTCCGCCGTCAGTCCGGCCAACATGTCGTTGATGATGTCCTGCGGCTCTTCGAACCGGGGATTGTCCGAGGTGATGATTACCCGGTCGCTGCGTTTCACCGACTCCTGTGCCATGATGGGACGTTTCCCTTTGTCGCGGTTACCTCCGGCACCCACCACGGTGATTACCTGCACCTTCTGTTTCCCTTCGAGCACCTCGTGGATGGCATTGAGCACATTTACCAGTGCGTCGGGGGTGTGGGCATAGTCCACTATGGCGGTGTAGCCGCTGGGCGAGCGCAGTGTGTCGAACCGGCCGGCTACGGGGTGCAGTGTGCTCAGCTGTATCAGCACCTCTTCCTCGCTCTTGCCCAGCAGACGGGCCGCACCGTAGACAGCCAACAGGTTGGAGGCGTTGAAGCGTCCCACGAACTGCACGAACAGTTCCTTGCCGTTAATCTCCAGCTGCATGCCCTCGAAGTGGTCCTCTACTATCTTCCCCTTGAAGTCGCACAGGTTGCGTACGGAGTAGGTATAGGTCTTGGCCTTGGTGTTCTGCACCATCACCATGCCGTTCTTGTCGTCGAGGTTGGTCAGCGCGAAGGCGTCGGCGGGCAGTCCGTCGAAGAAGGCCTTCTTCGCCCGCAGGTAGTTCTCCACGGTCTTGTGGTAGTCGAGGTGGTCGCGCGTCAGGTTGGTGAAGATGCCGCCTGCGAAGGTCAGTCCTCCAATGCGTTTCTGTGCCACTGCGTGCGAGCTCACCTCCATGAAGGCATACTCGCAGCCGCGGTCTGCCATCTGTCCCAGCAACCGGTTCAGTGTGATGGGGTCCGGCGTGGTGTGGTCTGTGGGTATGGCCTCGTCGTCCACATAGTTGCAGACCGTCGACACCAGTCCTGCCTTGTGGCCCAGCTGGCGGAACATCGTATATAATAAGGTAGCGATGGTGGTCTTGCCGTTGGTGCCGGTCACTCCCACCAGCTTCAGCTTCGACGTTGGGTTGCCATAGAATGTGGTAGCCACTTCGCCGATGACCGCTTCCGTGTCGGCTGTCGCCACGTAGGTGACGCCCTCTGCCAGAGTCTCTGGCAACGTCTCGCACAGAACAACCTTGGCGCCTTTCTCTATCGCTTTGGCTATGTAGGTGTGGCCGTCGGTCTGTGTGCCTCGTATGGCCACGAACAGGTTGCCCTCTTCCACCAGCCGCGAGTCGGTCTGTATGCCTGTTACCTCTATCGAAGCCTCACCTTTCAGCTCCTTGGTATCTACCTTTGTAATAAGATCCGCTAGTTTCATCTTACCTATTATATATAATGTTAGTTACTTTTCAATGTCAGTCTCACCGTGGTGCCCTTTCGCAGAGTCATGCCGGCTTGGGGCGATTGGGCCTTCACTTCGCCGATGCCGTCTATCACCACCTTCAGTCCGCACTGCTCCAGCCGGTAGGTGGCATCTTTCGCTCCCATGCCGATGACGCTGGGCACCAGTCCCTTCGTCGCCTGGCTAGGATAGAGCCGCACGTTGCGTGCATCCGCTTGGGCGCGTCCCCACACGGGACCTTTCTGCGACTCCATGTCCACATCGCTGCGCACCGGTATGTTCAGTTGGTTGAGCATATGCTGCGTCGCCACGATGTCGCCACTCTTCACCTCGGGGATGAACACGCTGTTGGAGTCGGCCGCGTTGGTCAGTTCGGTGGTCAGGTTCTTGGCGTACACCCGCTCGGCAATCCGCTTGAACACGCTGCCTGCCTGCAGACCTCCCGAGGCGGGTAGCCCGGTCTTCTGAATGGCCACGATGCAGCTGTACTTCGGGTTCTCCGAAGGGAAGTAGCCGCAGAAGCTTACCAAGTACTTGGCTCCCGTCTGGTAATGGCCGTCCGTAGCCACCTGGGCCGTACCTGTCTTGCCCGACACGTGGAACTGCGTGGACCCGGCAGCCTTGCCAAGTCCTCGGCTCACCACTTCCTCCAGTATGCATTGTATCTTTTTCAGCGTCTTGTCCGAGCATATCTTTTCGTTGAGCACCTCCACCGGATACTCCTTCACCACCTCACCGTTGTGTATGGCCGAGGTCACAAACCGGGGCTTCACCATCACGCCGTTGTTGGCGATGGCGTTGTAGAAGGTCAGTGTGTTGATGGGTGGTATCTGCGACTCGTAACCTATCGACATCCAGGCCAGCGACGTCTTCGACCATCCCTTCTTCCCGGGTTGTCGGAGGTAGGGTTTGCCCGCACCGCCTATCTGCAGGTCGAGCTTCGTAGGCAGACCTGTGCGGTAGATGCCGTCGACAAACTTCTGCGGGTTGTTGTGGTAGTGCTCTTCGATGACGCGCGACACGCCTATGTTCGACGATACCATCAGCACCTGCGGTATAGTGAGACGGCCATATCCGCCGCGGTGCCAGTTGTGGTCCTTCATGATGCGGTTGTAGAACTGGTGCATGCCGTTGCCGGTGTCCACCACCTCGGTGGTGTCTATCACCCCGTCCTCCAGTGCCACCATGATGGATGCCGTCTTGAACACCGAGCCCGGCTCCATCATGTCCGATATGGCGTTGCTGTTCACCTCGCGGAACTGTCCGTCAGAGCATTTCGTCATGTTCACGATGGCTTTCACGTCGCCCGTAGCCACCTCCATCAGTACGGCTACGCCCACCGTGGCGGTACCCAAGTTGATCAGCTGTTCCACCAGTGCCGTCTCCGCTATATCCTGCATGTCCACGTCGATGGTGCTCACGATGTCGCATCCGTCAACGGGGGGCATGTCCTCTATGCTCAGGTAGGTGTTCATCACCTTCTTGCGGTGCGTGATGCCCGGTTTCCCTCGAAGCAGGGAGTCGAACGACAGTTCCAGCCCGTAGCGTGCCGAGTCCTTGGAGGCGTAGACGTCGCCCAGCGTGTAGCGTGCCAACGAGCCGAACGGTTTCTTCCGCTGGTTGTAGGGCAACCCGTGGAATCCGCCTTTGTACTTGTTGAGGCAGAAGACAGGCAGTTTCTTCACTTCCTTATATTGTATGTAGGAGACGCGTCGTGGGTAGAGCAGGTAGTTGCGGCTTTGCTTCTTACGACCCTTCTTGATGTGGGCCTTGAATTCCGCCACGCTCTTGTCCGGGAAGATGCGGTGCATACCTCGGCAGATGGAGTCGAGGTTGGCGTTCAGGGTGGAGTCTTTCCAGTGTTGCTCCTTCTCGCGCCGTGCCTTCTCCTTCTCCGTCTCGTTCTGCTTCTTCGTCACCATGAAGTCCATGAAGATCTTGTACTCCGGCAGGCTGCTGGCCATCAGTTGCCCGTCGGCGGACAGGATGTTGCCACGGGTGGACTTCACCTCCACGCTGTCGCGGACGAAACGGTCCGACACGCGCTTCCAGTAGTCCCGTTCACCGAACATGATGAAGCCGGCCTTGATGACGATGCATAGGCTGAAAAGCCCTATGGCGATGATCACCAGCAGATAGCGGTACAATATGGTGTTATCTTTTGTCATGCTCTTTCTTTATGAGGTAGGGTGGGGTGGTGGCTGTCTGCAGGGCACTGGTCCCTTTGGACACATACTCCTCGATGTGCGACTGGCGGCTCTTCTCAGTCAGTTCCGACGAGCGCGTCAGCGCATCGTATTTTATGTCCGTCAGCTCTTTGCGCAGGCGGTCTATCTCTATCATCTCCCGCTGGTATGAATAGCGGTTGCTGATGTATATAATAGCCAGGAAGACCAACAGCACGAGCAGCTTTACTTGGCGGCGGAAGAAGTTGCTGGTCAAGAACTCACCTCCGATAATCTTGTAGAAGGTTATCTCATTGCCCGAGCTCTTCTTGCCTTTCCCTTTGGTGCCGTCCTCGTTGGAGGAGCCGTTCGCATTGGTGCGGCCGTCGGCCGACTTGCCCTTGCTCCCCGGCTTACGGGAGGGCTGTCCGGAGTCGTCGCCGTTCGCAGGCTCGTTGTCGGTCGTGGCCGAGCTGTCCGGCTCCGCGGGTTCCCGCAACAAGTCTTCGTTTTCCCACTTGTCGAGCTGTTCCCATATTTCTCTTTCTGTCTCGTCCATATCCCGTCGTCTATTTCTTTTCTGCTATCCGTAACTTGGCACTGCGCGACCGTGGGTTGCGTGCTATCTCCTCCTCGCCGGGCACCGTCACCTTGTTGTTGACCTGTGCCAGGGGCGCATGCACATTGCCGAAGAAGTCGCTCTCCGCCTTGCCCTCGGCATTGCCGGTTTTCATGAAGTTCTTCACGATGCGGTCCTCCAGCGAGTGGTAGGTGATGACCACCAGCCGGCCGGCCGGTCTGAGCACCTTCACGGCCGCTGCCAGCATTTCCTTCAGTGCCTCCATCTCGTGGTTCACCTCTATGCGCAATGCCTGGAACACCTTGGCGTATTCCTTCTTCTCCCGCTCGGCACCGAACAGCGGTTTGATGACCGCCAGAAACTCTTCTGTCGTCTCTATCGGCTTCTGTGCCCTTGCCTTCACGATGGCGGAGGCCAGTTTGCGGCCGTTCTTCAGCTCACCATAGAGGTAAAACAGGGTGGCTAGCTCCTCCTCGTCGTAGTTGTTCACCACATCCGCTGCCGTCATGCTGGCCCGCTTGTTCATCCGCATGTCCAGCTTGCCGTCGAACCGGAACGAGAATCCCCGCTCCGTGTCGTCGAAGTGGTGCGACGATACGCCCAGGTCGGCCAGTATGGCATCCACCTGCTCTACGCCATAGTAGCGCATGAAGTTGCGTAGGTAGCGGAAGTTGCTTCGCACGAAGGTGAACCGCGAATCGTCCACGATGTTGCGCTCCGCGTCCTCGTCCTGGTCGAAGCTATAGAGGTGGCCACCTTCGCCCAGCTCTTTCAGGATGCGTTTCGAGTGTCCGCCGCCGCCAAAGGTGACGTCCACGTAGGTCCCGTCGGGCCGGATGTCCATTCCTTGGATGCTCTCTTCCAGCAATACCGGTATGTGATAAACAGTCTCTTCCATGTCACTTAGTCTTTATCCTCGGCAGGCGCATGGCCCATGATGGCCTCCAGCTCGCTGCCGAACTGGGCGGCATCCATGAAGGGCTGTTCCGTATCCTCCTGGGTCCACACCTCGATGGTGTTGTCCATGCCGATGAATCGGAGCCCTTGGCGCAAGCCGATGGCTTTCTGAAAACGTTTGGGTATGAGCAGACGTCCATTGTTGTCCAGCGTGATGATCTCCACATCGGAAACGAACTGGCGGAACAGCATCTGGTGCGACGCGTTCCAGTGGTTGAGCCGGCTGCGCAGCTCGTCCAGTTGTCGGTTCCATACATGCTCGGGGTAGAGCACGAGGCAGTTCTGGAAAACATCTTTGCGCATGATGAGCCTTTCCTCCTCCTTCGCCTGCAGTTCCTTGCGGAATGTGGCGGGGAAGAAAGCCCTTCCTTTGGCGTCCATCTTTGCCTCTATGTTCCCTAAAAATCGCATGTTTTTGTCTGCTACATATTCAAGCCCCAAAATTACACATTTCTCCCCACAATCCTCCACTATTTTCTCCCCAAAATGAAAATATTAACATTATTAATATTGGGCGAAATCTGCAAGTTGTTGATATAGAGCGCTTTGCTGTATGGACTAAATGGTGGGGGCTTATAGATGATATTTCATGGCCATTTCGCACCGATGTGGCGACTCGTCCGATTAAAAGAGTCCGTTCTGGCTATTCCGCACGCTTCTCTCGTCTAATGCATCGAGTTATCCACGCAAACGTATAAAATGTTCCTTGCAATTGCTTGCGATTACGCTTGAACTGAAAAGATATCTCTGTTCATAGATTTTAAACGTGTGTTCAAAGACTCTGTACACATGTTCAAAGACATTAAACGTGTGTTCAAAGACTTTGAACAGAGATATCGTCCACTCTCGTTGACAAATTCGTATGACTCCGTTGACAAATTCATTGTACTTCATTGACGAATCGGAATAGCCGCTATGGATGAAGTGACCGGTAGCCAAACAAAATATCTGCGGATGGAAATTTGCATCTTCCGATAGAACACACTATTTTTGTCACATCAAAACGGGAGGAAAAGAAGATGGAGGGAGAACTGGTATTACGGTTGCTTTTGGCAGGAGTTCTGGGTGCACTCATTGGCCTTGAGCGTGAATACCGTGCCAAGGAGGCAGGGTATCGTACTCATTTCCTGGTCTCATTGGGCAGTGCGCTCATCATGATAGTTTCACAATACGGGTTCCTCGCCCTCTACAAGGCAGAGGGCGTACACTACGACTCGGCTCGCTTGGCGGCGCAGGTCGTCACGGGCATCGGTTTCATTGGTGCCGGCACCATCATCCTGCAGAAGCAGGTGGTGCGCGGACTCACCACTGCTGCCGGCGTGTGGGCCACATCGGGCATCGGCCTGGCCATCGGCGCAGGCATGTATCTCTTGGGCATATCCTCGGCCCTCCTCACATTGGTAGGCTTGGAGGTGTTGGGTGTCATCTTCAAGAGCGTGGGAATGAAGAGCCTGCTGATAGAGTTCTCCACCACCAACAAACAAGTGCTCAACGAGGTGCGTAACTGTCTCGACTCCAAGGACTTCGTCGTATCGTCCTACCAGATGAAGCAAAGCAGCCACGAGCACGTCATCACCTATCAGGTGAGCATGGTGGTAAAGGTGCGCAAGAACAGCGACCGCGACCTCTTGGCGCAGCTGCGTGCCTTCCAGGACGATATGGTGATTTACCGAATAGAGTGAGTGTATGGCAGTTGATACCGATATCGAAATCCTTCGCAGGTTGCAGTCCGGCGACGAGTCGGCGCTGAGGCTACTCTTCGACCGCTACTACATGCCCCTCTGCATACACTCCATGCAGCTGACCGATTCATTGGATGTGTCGGAGGATTTGGTGCAGGATTTGTTCGTCTCCTTTTGGGAGAAAAAGATTTACCTGACCATAGAAATAAATTTACGTGCCTATCTGTTCAATGCCGTGCGCAACCTCTCCATCAGCTACATGCGTAAGGAGCGCCCCTACGCCCTCTGCGAGTTGGAGGAGTCCCTCCTCCCAATCGATGACGAGGCTGAGTATACCGAGTTGGAGTTGCGCGAACGTCATCAGCGCCTTCACGAAGCCTTGAAGGAGCTCTCCCCGCAGGAGTACCGCGTGCTGCATGCCGTAGTGTTTGAGAATAAAAAATACAAAGAGGCCGCCGAAGAGCTCGGCCTCTCCGTCAACACCGTGAAGACCTATCTGGCCCGTGCCTTCCGTCTGCTGCGCTCCAAGACCCTCCTCACCCTGTTGGCCCACACGCTGACGGTGTAAAATACTATAGTATTGTTGTCACCCATTTACGGACCTTTTGCGTCATAAGAGCAAATGTCTTAAAGATGGAAGACGAACGGATACTCTTATTGTTGCGTAAGTATAGGGCAAACGGACTGACGGCCAGTGAGTTTGCGGAACTGAAGGCTTGGGTGGACGAGTGCTCGGAGCACCGGATCTTCGTGGAAAACTTCGTGAAGATGTATAAACTCGAGGACCAGGAGAAGGCCCTCCATCGCATCGATTCGCAGCGGGCCTGGAACAAACTGCAAGGACGCCTCCACCCGAGGCGCACGTACTGGATACGATATGCCGCCGCGGCGGCCTGCCTGGCAGGAGCAATCTTCCTGACTACACATTATATATTAAAGGACAACGCTCCCGAGCAGCAACCCGTGCCGACGGCAGAGTTGCTGCAGAGTCATGGCCAGCGCATGGCCACGCTGAGGCTCACCAATGGCGAGACCATTGAGGTGACCGACAGTGCCTTGACCGTCGACGAAGAGCTGCTTGCGGCAGCGGAAAGCCTTGCCGACGCATCCTCTTCGCAGGGCAATGCCGAGAAGCTGAACGAGGTGAGTGTGCCCCGTGGCGGCGAGTTCTCGCTCACGCTGCCCGACGGTACCAAGGTATGGATCAACTCCGAGTCCGTGCTCCGGTTCCCTACCACCTTCACAGGCACACGTAAAGTCTCGCTGCAAGGCGAGGCCTATTTCGATGTCGCCAAGACGGGTACACCGTTCGAGGTTTCCACATCCAACATGACCATCCGTGTGCTGGGCACACAGTTCAACGTCTCTGCCTACCGGGCCGAGTCCGCACTGACCACCTTGGTTCAAGGCGGCGTGGAGGTGGAGAACGCCAACGGCAAGGTTCGCCTCACCCCGGGGCAACAGGCCGTCATACATTCCGACGAATCCGATATAGAAGTACGCACTGTCAACGTGAGCATGTACACGGCTTGGGTGACGGGCGTGTTCGACTTCAACGATACACCACTTGAGGACATCACTCATCAGCTGGCACGCTGGTACGATGTGGAGGTGGACTATGCGCAACCCACCTTGCGCCAGATCCGTTTCTCGGGCACCATCCTGCGCAAGGAGTCCCTCGGCTATGCCCTGGAACTCATCCAGAAAGTGTCTGATGTGAAGTTTGTCGTGGACGACAAGCGCGTGAAGGTGGAAATGAAATAAGAATGTTTCATGCTCCCCACAATAGGGAGCTATTGTTTAATTATTTACTGTTATATCAATTGTTATGAAAAGACAACGAGAGAGACGTCTTTTTTGGGCTAGTTGCCCAACGATTAGGAGTTTGACATTCCTAGTAATGCTCTTCTTTATCTCAGCCGCGCAGGCTGTCGCCTTGAATTTGGACGGAGCCAAGCATGTCTCCATCCAGAAGAATGGCATCAGCGTGAAGGAGGCTCTGGAACAGGTGAAAGAGCAAAGTGGTATCTACCTGTTATACCAAGAGAACATAATAGACAAGAGCGTGCGGTTGGATTTGAATCTGAAGAACGCTTCGTTCCGTGAGGCTATGGACGCCATCTGTCCGGCTGCGGGTTTGAGCTACGAGGTGTCCAACGACCACGTGCTCATCACACAGTCCAAGCAGCCCGCTGCCGCACAACCGGCACCGAAGCCCCAACTCACCATTACCGGTACGGTGGTCGACGAGAACGGCAATCCCCTGCCCGGAGCCAGTGTGCGGGTGAACGGAACCACCCTCGGTACCGTAGCCGACATCAACGGTAACTTCACCCTGAAGGTGCCTGCCACCGCCACGAGCCTCGAGGTGTCGTTCGTCGGCATGAAGAACGAGACCGTGAAGATTGGCAAGGGCAAGACCTCGGTGAAAGTGGTCCTTACAGAGAACAAGACCTTGATGGACGAGGTGATAGTCACCGGTTATCAGACCATCTCCAAGGAGCGTGCCACAGGTGCCTACTCCATCATCAAATCTGATGAGTTGGCTCAGAAGCCTACCTCCAATATCGCCTCTGCCCTGAACGGTTTGGTGCCGGGCTTGGCCGTACAGAGTTCGCCTGTGGAAGGAACCACCCGCTTCGTCATCCGTGGTAAGGGAACCCTGCAGAGTTCGCAGGCCGATGTGGACCCGCTGATTGTGGTGGACGGATTTGCCATCAGTTCATATTCTGACGACAATGACCCCTTCGCTACCATTAACCCCAACGATGTGGAGAGCATCACGGTGCTGAAGGACGCTGCCGCCACCTCCATCTATGGTGCGCGTGCCGCCAACGGTGTCATCGTCATCACCACCAAGAAGGGCAAAGAGGGCAACAAGCTGGAGATATCCGCCGATGCCTACTGGTCCATCAGCAACCGTATGGACTTGGACAACCTCTTCGACATGGCCTCGGCAGAGAGCCAGTTCCGCTTCGTGGAGCTGATGCATAGCTACAGCCCCATTAACCTCGGTTACAGAGACCCCTATTCGTCTGCCTATTACCGCCGGCAGTATATGTCCGAACCTTACCGCATGCTCTACGAGCGCGACAACCGCACCAGCATCACCTCCTCCCAGTATCAGACGGAGAAGAACCGTCTGTTGGAGTTGGCCAACCAGGGTGTTTGGAAGAACGACCTCAACGACTATGTACTGCAGAATTCCCTCCGCAACCAATACAACGTGTCGCTGCGGGGCAACACCGAGCGTATGAACTACGCCTTCTCCGCTTCGTACGACAAGGAGGAAGGCTATTCCAAGGGTAACGACACCCAGCGCATTGTGCTCAACATGATGACCAGCACCAAGCTGACGAAGGACCTTACCTTCGATCTGGCCTTGAACTCATCCTTCGCCACCGAGCACGACAACGGCGTTTCGCTTACTTCCATCATGGGCTACATCAGTCCGTGGACACGCTTGGTGGATGACGATGGCAACTACGTGCACATGCCGACCTCCAACACCGTCTACGAGCCCATCCTCGAGTCAGAATACAACGGCAAGACTCCTGTCGATTGGCACTACAATCCCGTGGAGGACCGCCAGTACACCAACGATGTGTCCAAGACCTTCAATTACCGCGTGCAGGGAGGACTCTCCTACAAGACACACTTCGGCCTCAACCTGAGCGCTAAGGGACAGTATGAGCGCCGCCACTACACCACACGCTACGATAGCGAGACCGGTTCGTACTATGTACGCAACTACTACAATACCTACTCTACCCTCAACTCCACCACTGGGATGTACGAGTCATACTTCCCCACCGGTGGTATCTACACAGAGGGCGGACACGACTACGAGGCATACAACCTGCGGGTGCAGGCCGACTACAACCTCAACATCGACAAGCATGCCATCGTTCTGTTGGCAGGTTCAGAAGTCCTCTCGGCTACTACCGAGGCCATTCCTTCCATGACCCGTTACGGATACAACAAAACTACAAATTCTGTGCTCACTCAGCCGGACTATGTGACCTACTACACCGACATCTTCGGTAGCCGCACCAAAATGCCTTACCGTGATATGGGTAGCCTCTCAACCATCGAAGACCGCTACTTCTCTGTCTACGCCAACGCCGGATACACCTACGACGAGAAATACTCGCTGACCGCAAGTTTCCGTACGGATGCCTCCAACTTCCAGTCAAAGAGCCAGCGCGACAAGTTCTCCCCGTTCTGGTCGGTTGGCGGCGGATGGCTCATCTCCAAGGAGAAGTTCATGGCCGACGCCTCTTGGGTGGATATGTTGAAGCTCCGCGCCTCTATTGGTATCGCCGGTGTGGCAGCCGGTAAGAGCGGCACGTCCAACGTGACGACCGTGCAGACCCACTCGGGCAACATCATCTACACCAACAACGAGGCATACAACACCATCTCTGCCCGTGGCAACGAGACCCTGACCTGGGAGAAGAGCCGCACCTTCAACCTCGGTGTCGACTTCGCGTTGTTTGGCAACAAGCTCTCCGGAACGGTGGACTTCTACAACAAGTTCTCCTACGATGTGCTGTCACAGGCAACCGTGCCAGTCATCCTGCAAGGTGTTACATCCTCTAAGTTCAATAATGCCGAGGTGCTGAACCGAGGCGTGGAGTTCTCCCTCAATTCGAACCTCCGCATCGTGGACGACTTGCGTTGGAACGGATCGCTGAACCTCGCCTACAACCACAACGAGGTGAAGAAGTATAATCTTAACACCTCTTGGAAGGCTTTCTATCCTCAGTTCGTGGAGGACTATCCCACCGACCTCATCACCGTGATGAACCCCGTGGGCTACACACCTGAGGGATACATCATCCTCGAAGGCAAGGATGGCACGCAAGAGACTATCCTCAGCTACGCCACCTCGCACATCAACGAACAGATTGACCGTCCGAACGGAGAGACCCTCGACTCCAACAACTGGGCCTATTACCTGGGTACCTCCACACCGAAGGCAAACATGAGCTTCACTAACCGCTTTACCTGGAAGGGTCTGACACTCTCCATCATGCTTACCGGACGCTTCGGCTACTACACCTACAAGCAGAACAAGCTCGTGGCTGTCGACAGCTCCAACCGCTCTTATTACTCGAAGAGCCTCGACGATGCCTTCCGCATCTACGACGAGGGATACGCCAACCAGACCAGCTACTCGGCCTTCCCGCTCTACAACGACGACAACTACGCCACCTACACGAGCACGAAGAGCTATACCTACGCTTACACCGCCAGCAAGTTCTTCCGCAACATGTACATGAAGGGCGACCACATCCGTCTGAACGAGATCTTCCTCGGCTATGACCTCCCGAACAAGATCCTGGCCAAGCAGAACGTGTTCAAACGGGTGAACGTCTATGCACAGGCTAGCAACCTCGGCATCATCTGGAGCGCCGACGGTGAGATGGACCCCGACTATCCGTCCGGAACCATCAAACCGATGCCGACCTTTACGTTTGGTTTGAAAGTGGGCTTTTAATGACAGAACGATTAAATGAATAGAATTATGAAAAAGAAATTACATATTATCGCTTCCTTGGTTGCCGCCTGCCTGACGTTTGGCGCATGCAGCGACTACCTGGACGAAACCCCGAACAAGTCGGGCAGCTCATACATCTATCACATGGACCAACTGTATGGACTGATGGGAAGCCTCGACCTCTACACCTTCTCCGATCCTGATTACTATTTCTACAATTTCGTGGGCAGCTACATGTCGGAAGTAGAAATGCTGTCCGATGCCATGGAGTACGACCCCAAGTTCTATGCCTATGGTCTGAAGGGCCTACGCCCGACTTTGTATAGCGTCTATAAGTGGGAAGGCGAAGAATTCCTCGACGACGATGCCATGTCCACTACATGGACACCGAGCTATGAACGCATCTTCCGCTTCAACACCGTTCTCGAGAACCTCGACAAGGTGGAACAGACCACGGTGGCCATACACGACCAGGTGAGGGGCGAAGCCTTGTTCGGCCGTGCCTATTACCATTTCATCCTGTTACAGATGTTTTGCCTTTGGGACGAGAGCGCTCCGGGCATCGGCTACCGCACCAGCTCGCTCTCTACCGACGTGCCGGCGCGTGAGACTGTGAAGTACACGCTCGACTGCATCAACCAGGACTTGGACGATGCCGAGGCTGCCCTGACGAAGGCTGGCCGCACTGAGTTCGATGCCGACCGCAACTACCGTCCTACCGTACCCACCGTGCAGGCTTTGCGTGCACGCATCGCTCTGTACCGCGGCGACTATACCACGGCGCTTGACAATGCCCAGAAGGCTTTGGCTGCTCATAGCGACCTGAAGACCTTCAAGGACGATTCTTATTATCGGTTGTTCAACGGATACACATTCTACCTCCTCGACCAGGATGGCAATGTGTCCAGCACCGTTCCGTGTAAGTACTCCGCTATGTTGTGGAGCTTGGGCGCACAGGCTGTTGCCGACTACGAGGAGTTTTACCTCCCGAGCATGTCCACGGGTAGCTATGGTCAGCCCATCTCCGACTGGTACTACAATCTGTGGGACAGAGAAAACGATGCCCGTTGGATTTACTTCTACAACTATAACCTTCCGATGTTGAACGCTTCGGGCATACGCACCACGGCTGTCATCGATGGCGTGTCGCAGCGCTACTGCTTGACGTACGATGTGCAGCAATGGCTGAAACCATCGAGTTTCCACTCCTACGTGCGCTTCAGCACCAACGGTCCTGGCATTCTCTTGGGCATGACCACTGCCGAGATGTATCTGATTGAAGCCGAGTGCCTGGCCCGCAGCGGCAAGACGGACGAGGCTGCCGGGGTATTGAAGACCCTGCGCCGTACCCGTTTTATGACCGAGGCTGCTGCCGACGAGATTGGTGGATCCATACAGGAAGTCCTCGACGAGCGTAGCCGCGAGATGGGAACCTTCTGGCGTTTCTGCGACATCAAACGGTTGAATGGTGCCGAGAATGCCGGCATCTACATCCGTCGTCAGGTGATGTCCAACCCGTTGGATCCCTCTACGG
>CAVINS010000024.1:0-44380 GCA_963643925.1 Bacteroidaceae bacterium | reverse complement strand
TGACAATTGCCGTACACGTGTTTGACAATTGCCGTACACATGTTTGACAATTGCCGTACACGCGTTTGACAATTGCAAAAGCATAAATTAAGCTAAGCTTTCTCACCGTTACGACTAATTCTTCACATCGTGATGTATATATATAAAAGTGGACTCGGCGGCACTCACGGGTCCTTCGGACAGGCGTGAATGGTTGGTGACGTAGAATCCTCAGCGGACTCCACACCGCAGGCGACAAGTGGAAACTAAAATTCATCCGGTTGTGACGGTGAGAGCCTTTCAACGGGATATCTCTCCTAAGCAGTTTCCCTTTTATACTTTACTACTTTATCAATCCAATTCCGGAAGACCATCGTTTTTTCCTGAGGGTAGTGTGTCGGATTGTCTTTTGTGATTGGCACTTACCTCTTGCCCGATTTCTGTCTTTAGTTTTATTAACCGACACTAGGTGGCGGGTGTGATAAAAATCACTACTTTTGCGCCATAGAGACCCTGTCTTGACATTATTGTAGTGTGAATGTGGAAAGTCGGGGGGGTAAATTCTTAACCTCGCTATGGAAATATTTGATTTTGTTACTTATATATTTAGCGCCGTCGTTTGTTTCGTACTCGGCGTTCTGTTGCTGACATTACCGACCAAGTCAACCTTGCACACGCCTTCTTGCGGTGTTATCAAACGTTTTGTCGCCTATGCGGCCCTTCTTGATGTGGTCATTGACATTGCCTGTCTCTGTTTGCTTTATATGAGGATGGACGTCGGAACGCTCGACAAGTTCATTATTCCCGTCATTTATTTTCTGCAGATGTCTTTCATCGGAACAGCCTTGCTCTTCTCGCTGACGGAGAAGAAGGTTTCGTGGCACTATTGCCGACGACTGCTGATACCGCTTCTGCTTTTTGTCGCGATTTACCTCTGCTGTTGGGGACTGACGGTGCGGGAGAGTCCTTTCACGCTGGCAGGCTATCGGGCGTTTATTGCCACCACCACGGCGCACATGCTCTCTTGGATTTTCTATGCGGTTGTAATCGCCCTTTTTGTCTGCGTAACCTTTCATCTGTTTCGCGAATTGGATGGTTTTCATCGCCGTTTGTGCGAATCGTTCGACTATGCCCAGTATAATCGTTGGCGTCGCTTTCGGTTCCTCATCTATTCGTTTACCGTCTATTTTACCTTTTCGGCATTGGATTTCATCTGTTCCCATCGGTTGCTCGACATGGTCATGGTGTGGGTGGGTACGGCGTACTTCTTGCTGATAGTCTTGCTCTATTATTATATGGAGTATCATTTTGAGAACCGTCGGCCTGCGGATCCGTTGGCTGAAAGATTTTATCCCGGCCGTAGCGCCCTCACTATGGATGGTCTTAAAGGTCCTGAACAGGAAGAACAGGCAATCAGAACGTCAGGTGTGCAAGTTGGATCTCTGGTAGAGCCGCAAGCCGACAGTCAAGTAGACAATCGGATGCCGGAGTCTTCCTTTGGGCCTCAGCCCGGTGTGGTCAATGTCGCTAACATCGAAGAGGCTTTGAGGACTTGGACCACCCGCGAGGACAAGCCTTTCATGAACGAGGGTGTGACGTTGGTCAATACCGCGGAGTCCATGCAGGTTCATCCGCGTCTTCTCTCGGGCTATCTTAATTCTGTCTACCGCGTCAATTTCAATACGTGGATCAACCAACTGCGTGTGGAGGAACTGAAACGTCTCCTTGTGGAGCAACCCGACCGTACACTCAACGACCTCTCCCATGATGCAGGCTTCACCGACTCTTCGGCCATGTCGAAGGTCTTCAAGCGCATCACAGGCGAACTCCCTTCTCATTATCGCAACCGCCTAATCAACCGGGAATAGGCTTGCCGCGTCTGCTACCGTCCAATTGTGGCAAATTCTGTGATAAATAGGCCACGTATGTCGTATGAAGTGTGTCGGTGTACATCAAACAGAACCCAATAGCCTTATATCTTTTTGATAGCTAATTATCTGCGTAAGCCGTTTTGTAAATGTCTGGCAGTGACCATATTTTATCGAAACAGGTAAAATCGTACACGAATTTACCATTGAAAGGTGTGCTAAATAATGTATAATCGTAAAATACACTCCTGATTTTACCAAGCCGACGCCATCTAAACCCTCTACCTTTGCGCCTCGAAATTTGAGCTATATGGGATTGCTTCGTATAAGCCGGTGATGAACCGACAGCAAGTAGCCTTGCATAGTCAAAATAATAAGGTTTCAATAGGTTTAATATAATATAATAGGTATTGTTTGTATGCTGCATCTGAAACTGGTATGTAATAAATATGTTCTGGTCGTGTGTTTGGCTGCACTGGCTTGTCCGGCCTTGAAGGCGCAGACATGGGCTCTGAAGACTAACTTGCTGGCAGATGCCACTACGTCCATCCAACTGGGAGCCGAATTCCCGTTGGCGGACAAGTGGACGTTGGAGACGGGCGCTGCTTATAATGGTTGGACCTTCTCCAATAATAAGAAGTGGAAACACTGGTTGGTGCAACCTGAGGTACGCTACTGGACTTGCGACAAGTTCATGGGGCACTTCTTCGGATTCCACCTGTTGGGCGGACAGTACAACTTGGGAAACTTCACTTCGAAGGCGCATTTCCTGGGTACCGACTTTCGCTTGCTGAAACAATACCGTTACGAAGGTTGGATGGCCGGTGCCGGTCTTGCCTATGGCTACAGTTGGCCGATTTCCAAACATTGGAGCGTAGAGGCAACCCTTGGCTTGGGTTACGTATTCAGCCGTTATAGTAAGTTCTATTGTCCCACTTGCGGAGACAAGATAGAATCGGGCAAGAATCATCATTATGTAGGTCCGACCAAGGCCGCTGTGAGTTTGATTGCCGTATTCTGAAACCCTTAATGCACGGAAAGAAATGAAAAAGATTCAATATTGCTTTATTTTGTTGTTGTTGCTTGGAGCCCTTGTGGCTCCGGGCGCAACGTACGCTCAGGATCTGCAACTTACCGACAGTCCCGTTTGCTTGCGCAACGTGTTGGTGGAGAAACAGGAGAATGCACTGACGGTGGACTTCGACCTTGTGCTCGACAGTCTCCGGCTTCGCTCCAACAAAGGGCTGGTGTTCACTCCCAAATTGACAGGTACCGACGAATCGCAGAATCTGCCTTCGGTGGAGGTTTTGGGCCGCAAACGTTACATCTATTATCAGCGTAATGGAGTCACAGCTACTGAAAATCCCTTGCTGGTGACACGACGGATGAACGGAAAGTCGCAGACAGAACATTACAGCTACCGGTTGCCTTACCAAAAATGGATGAACAATTCGATGCTCTTGATGGCGCAGGACGTGTGTGCCTGCCGGCAGGATGTGGTTGCTTATGGGACTAGCGATTCGCTGGGTAACTTCAAATTCGAGCGTCCTGTCCCACATTATGAATTGGCTTATATCCAGCCCGATGTGCAAGCGGCCAAAACTCGCGAAGTTGCTGGCTCGGCTCAGCTCAAGTTCCCGCTAAACAGTTACGAGATTGTTCCCTCCCTGGCAAATAACCAAACGGAGCTGGATAAGATTCAGTCCATCATCGACGAGATTGCCTCCGACGAGGATTTCTCCATCCGCTCCATCGAGTTGCATGGTTATGCTTCGCCCGACGGCAAGTACGATCGCAACGACTTCCTGGCCAAGAACCGTACGGAAGCGTTGAAGCAATATTTGCTTGAGAAATATCCCCAGATCAGAGACGGACAGTATCGGGTGAACTCGACTGCAGAGGACTGGGTCGGTTTCCGTAGGTATGTGGAGCGTGCCAATTGGGAAGACAAGGAGGTCTTCCTCAGTGTTATCGACAGTGAGAAAGATCCCGACTCGAAGGAACGTTTCCTGCGCACCAACTATCCGTCAATATTCAAACAGGAGTTGCTGACAAACGTCTTCCCCTCGTTGCGCCGAACGGACTACAACGTCAACTATGAAGTGCGTGTATTCAATTTGGAAGAGGCCAAGCGGCTTGTCCACACGGCTCCGCAGAAACTTTCGCTTGCTGAGATGTTCTCTGTGGCCAAGAGCTACGAGAAGGGCAGCGAGGAGTTTAACGAGGTGTTCGAAGTGGCCGCCCGCATGTTCCCGGACAGCGAAACGGCCAACCTCAATGCCGGATGTGCAGCGCTCGAGCGTGGCGACCTTGTCGGTGCGGCCAAGTTCCTTGCCCTCGCGGGCAATGGTGCAGAGGCACAGAATGCACGTGGTGTGATGGCTGCCAAATCAGGTGATTACGACAAGGCGGAAACCTGTTTTCGTGCCGCCGCCAGCCTGCCCGAAGCACAGCGCAACTTGCAACGGATGGAAGAGTCGCGTTAGAGCGATTCTTCTCGGTGAATGAACATACGAACATAAGTAGAAACAATAAATATAGTATTAAACAATAACAAACTTGAATTTATGAAAAAGTGGAATTATTTTTTCAGTATGACGTTGGCTGCATTGGCGTTTACCGCTTGTAGCAGTAACGATGACCCTACGGCGGAGACTACCGAGGAAGGCAACTCTTACATGACCGTTCGTCTGATGATGCCCGACGGCAGTCTGGCTACAAAAGCTACAACCGATGGAGGTTATGTGAACGGTTCTTCGGATGAGAATAAAATTACAGCCGCAAATACGCATTTCTATTTCTACGATCAATACGGAGTGTATCTTACACAAGGCAGTCTCTCTGAGGTTGGAACCGGTTCAACTGGCACCTCTGGCAACAATGTGGAATGGTCTTCGAGCAACTTGGTTGTGCTGGGACCGACACCTTCCAAACCGACACAGATGTTGACCGTCATCAATGTTCCTGAGAGCGTACACACTGCAATGGTCGGCAAGTCGCTCAATGAAGCCAAGGCTTACATCTATAGTGAGGCTCTTGCTTCTGCAGCCGGCAGTTTCGTGATGACCACTTCTGTCTACAACGATGGTACTAAAGATGTGTACACGACAGCCATCGATAACGATAAGTACTATGATACATCGGCAGCTGCTACTGGCGCAACCAACCCTGTAGAAATCTACGTGGAGCGTTTGGTTGCCAAGGTCAATGTAACGAAAGGATCTGATATCGATGAGGAGAGTTCCAACTACTTCTCCAAGAAACTCGACGGCCGTTACGTGTTGGATGGCGCAGAGAAAGATGTACGCATCGCCATCGACGGTTGGAAAATCAACGCCATCAACAATAATAGCTACCTGGTGAAGAACATCGACGGTCTTTCAGCCGCTGCTCCCTTCACATCATGGAACAACGCTGCTGATTTTCGTTGCTTCTGGGCAAAGGATGCCAACTATTCAGGAAATGGAGCCTACGACTTTACCAAGAATGCTTCAGATCAAGCTGACACTTATAAAGATGTAGAGTACTTCTCATGGGTTGAGGCTGCCAAGAACGGTTATGCTGCAAGCACTTATCTTTATGAGAACACCGCTGCTAAGGACAATCAGCAAATAAAACCGAATTCAGCTGTATCCACGAAAGCCAACGTGCCCACTCTGTTGGTTGCCGCTCACATTCAGATGAGAAACGCAAGCACAGCTACCACTACTACAGATTTCGCAAACTGCGGAACCGTTTACCGTAGAGGCGGTGTGTTCTACACCGAAGCTGGCTTGAAAGAACTGATTGCCAACGCACTGAGCGACTATCGTTGGAAAGAGACTTCAGGCACAGGTACTGCATTGGTTGCAGCTGCTGACCTAACGGTAGATTTGACCACTTTCTCGAAGGACAACAAGGCTACGCTCACTCCGAACGTAACAGCCATTACAAAGTCGGGCTACAATCTGCAAGATCTCACCGGCGCAGCAAAGACTATTACCGATGTACAGGCCACTATCAGCACAGCTGTAACAAGCGGTATGTTGAAGGACATCATTTGCTACACCAATGGTGACTGCTACTATCAGGTTCCCATCGAGCACTTGACGAGCACCGATGCAAACCAGTTCTGCGGTGTGGTTCGTAACCATGTGTACCAGTTGACCATCGACGGCGTCAGCGCCATCGGCGGTGCCGTTTCTGATCCGGGAAGCGACCCCAGTGTACATCCTGGAGGCGGCACTACAACCACTCCGGGTGAAGACCTCGTGGTCATTCCGGGTGAGGAGAAGAACTACTACATCTCTGCCAAGCTGAACATCCTCAGCTGGAAGGTAGTGAACCAAAGCATTACGTTGAAATAAATCCGAATTCGGGACAGTGTTTTTCTGTCTGACCAGAGAAATATATTTTCCCAGTCAGAGAAAAATATTTTCCCAGTCAGGAATATAGAATGATATATCTTTTCAGATTAAGCGTTACAGCGAATGGAAAAGAATAACGGAAACTGGATAGGAAGAGCCTCTTGCGCTCGTCGCAGAGGTCTCTTGTCCGTCTTGTGTTGTGTGTTGTTTATGTTGCAGGGGTGTATCTATGATGATACTACCTCCTGCAACACTAAACGCGCAGTGCGCATCGCCTATACCCGCAATATGAAGTTTGCCGATGCTGCTTCGCAAGAGGTGAAGAAGGTGACTCTCTATGCCTTCGACGTTGCCGGCAAGGCTGTTTACCAACGAACGGTCGACACGGCTACCTTGCAGGCTGCTGACTATGCGGTAGACGTGAGCGATCTGCCCGAAGGCATCTACACCTGGAAGGCGTGGGCCGTGGGTGAGGAACGCTATGCAGACTCCTACGAATGGGGCGACGCACCTGTGACACGCACAGCGTTGGACGATTTCTCCTGTCATATCCGCCGCGACGACGAAGGTAACATCCGGCACGACCTCACTCCGCTCTTCTATGGAGCGACTGGCGAGACGGACTTCACCAAATCCCCTGATGGCGGAGACCGTGAAGCCACGCTGGACCTGATGAAGAATACCAATCACATACGCGTCGTGCTGCAACAGACTTCGGGAGCAAGTCTCGACCCGACGAAGTTCACCTTCCGCATCACCGATGACAACGGATACATGGATGCCGACAACAACCTGTTGGCGGACGATGCAATCACTTACTATCCATGGGCTGTGAGCGGTGGTAGCGTGGAAACCGAAGGCGCTGGTAGTGCCACCGGTGTAAATGTGGCCATTGCCGACTTCACCGTGGGTCGATTGATGGCAACGGGACACCGTCCCGTGCTGACTGTGCAGAACGAGGATGGCTTGGTAGTGTTCTCCATTCCGGTTGCACAATACGCCTTGCTCATCAAGGGGTATTACAACAGCGGACTCTCTGACCAAGAGTATCTCGACCGGCAAGACGACTATGCTATGACCTTTTTCCTCGACCGTAACGGACAGTGGGTCAGCAGCAGCATCCTCATCAACTCCTGGCGTGTGGTGCTCAACAACATCACCATCTAAGTCATGGTGTGGAGTTTCATCGGTCGCAACTCGTCGATCTATACCTGGTTGTTGTTTAACTTGTCAAACTATTATAGTACGTTCATCTTTATGAGATTCAGATTCCATATTCTTAAGGAAAAAGAGGCAGTGCGTCAGTGCCAGTGGGCACTTTCGCTGATGGCTGTGATCTTTTCGCTTGCGGCTTGTTCGGAAGCGGAAGAGCCTGTGCCTTCTGATGATTCCGATGGACGGACTTACCTGAACATCCGCTTGCAGACCCAAGAAGCGGCTTCCTCGTTGCTGAAACCGACGAAGGCTTCCACTTCTGATAGCCTGCATCGGGCCACCACCGGCGAGAATGCACTGCACACAGTGCGTGTGTGGGCATTCGACAGCCATGATACCTCTTCCAATGCCAAACCTCTTGGCTTCAAGATACAGTTGCTCAGTGGCGTCACCCCTGGCAGCTACACCTTCTTCATGCCTCTTGAACCCGGCTCGGCCGACAAGCTCGACCTCTATGTGCTGGTGAATGCCGAGAGTGCCAACACTTTGTTGGGCGATGGCTCGCATTTGACGCGTGGTGAGGTGGAGAACGCTGTGATTTCCGACCGATTCGGAATAGAGAGCGGTGTGCCACAGTGCAAAAGTGTCCCGCAGTACGGATTGCCCATGTCGCGTGTGGTGACAGGTGTGTCGTGGCAATCCTATAAGAGCGAATCGCCGCTTGGCAGCGCTCAAACTTTGAACATCCCCCTTTGCCGTTGTGTCTCGAAACTCAACTTCTTCTGGGCGCGTGCCAATGTGGACGAAACAGAGGAAGCTACCATCACGCGCGTGGTGGTGGACGGCAATATAATTCCCTCGCAACAAAACGTATTTCCCGCAGCTATCCCTTACGATGATACGCTGGGGGACAACTATCCCACCGGGGTATCGCTCCCGTCGGGAGTCACTTACGACAGCAACACGTTTGACTGTGGTAGCGTGGCGAACACATCCATAACCAAAGTGGTAAATCCTTTGCTCTACCGCAAGGATGCCAACGGCAGTGAGACGATGCAGCAGTATCTCGACCGTTTGGAGAAAGCAGGCTTCGCCAGCGACTACCAGGTTTATCTGCGTGAATCGGACCAGGTCCTGAGCGGCACTATCTATTATAAGAAGAATGCCTCGGCAACCGAGAGTTCGGCCTCTTTCAGCTTCAGTAAGGGAGACCTTGTCCGCAACCACGAGTGCGTAATCTATGCCTATATTATCGGCGGTGTGGTAACTGCATTGCAGTACCACGTAATACCCTGGGAGGGCAATTCCAATAACAATATAGAATTCAATTAGAATATATATGGAGCATCAAAATATCTTTTGGTCTTGGTTCGTTGGACTCGGTTTGACACTGGTTTCTTTAGCCGCCTGCAGTGATGCGGAGTTGGTGGAGACAGCTCAGGACGACAGACAGGTTGTCGTTTCCCTTTCCTGCTCGGGTGTCGATTCCAAACAGGTGACTCTTTCCACTCGGGCTTCATCGACTGAGGAGAAAATGCTCGAGAACCTCTACGTCTATATCTTCTCTGAATCCGGTCAGCTGAAGGGATTCAAGAAAGTGGTGTACGAGGACTCCCTCAATCAAAATACAGACCTGACGACGAAAGGCTCTATCAAGGTGAAGACCACCAGTGGCAAGTCCTATATCTTTGCTGTGGCGAATGTTGAGAATAGTGTCTACCCTGTCGCTCTCGGACATTCAGAGGGACAACTGCCTGTCGACTTCGATGAAGACAAGCTGGCGGAAGGCGAAGAGACGACCTCTTTCACCATGAGCCAATTGCTGAACTTGCCGTTTATCCGACGCTCCGCTACGTCTCACTATCTGAGTGGTAGCTTCTTGTTGACCGGCACTGCCAACAATGGCGAACCTGTGAGAATAAAAGGCGACGGTACCATTATCTCCGCCACAACGAGCAGTGTAGACCCCGATGTCATCAAACTGCGCAAGAACGTAGCAAAGGTGAAGTTCAACATCAAACCCAAGAGTGGAGACGGTTTGACGCGCACCTTCACCGCAGAGAAGTACGATCTGGTGAATGTCTCCATGAAAGGTCCCCTCTTTGGTCGGAAATATACTGGGGAGAATTCGGTGTATGCTACCCCTTTAGCTGCTGATTCCTATAGCAATGTCTCCTCCTTGGTGTTTGCCCCGGGCGATGTAGACGGCGATGCCAGTTTCTTCGAAATCTATCTGCCCGAGAATGTGCAGACCGCCAAGAACAGCGTGACGGCGTGGAACGAACGGGAAGCTGATAACCAGTCCAGCCCGAAGACCTTTGCCAACGCCCCTGACTATGGAACGTACGTGGTGCTGCATGGAATCTATACCGAGCAATCCAGCTCGGTGAACAAGACCGCTTATGTGGACTATTACATTCATTTGGGTGACTTCTCTACCGACCTGAACGATTACAGCGTGGACCGCAACTATGCCTACACCTACACGATTACCGTGAACGGAGTCAACAACATACAGGTGGAGGCACAGAAGAACGGGAACGACCAGCCTGCAACCGAGGGCCTGGTGCTGCAGTTCGACGATACGGGAAAAGTGATGACGCTGGACAGTCATTACGAGTACATGGTGATGCGGTTCTACCAAAACGAGATACAGACCTTGAAAAACAGTGCAAATCCAAAGGGATACATCTATCAGGTGAAGACCTTCGGTAATTCCACCGATGCCCGCATGGTGACAGATACGGTCAGCGGCAGCGACCATGGTGTGGATATGGACTGGATAGAGTTCGTGGAGGGTGGAACCTACTCCTCGACGAAGTCTGAACGTGGTAAGGCGGTAGCTTATCCGGGTAAAGGCAATTCGAAGATCAAGTCAGTGAATACGTTGCTGAAAGAACTTTATGCCAATGCGAATACTGACAGCTATTGGTCGGGGAGCGGAACCAACCGTTACAAGGACTTCACCTGTTTCGTGGACGAAAACTACTACTCTGACCGCAACTGGAATGAGTATGTGAACGATGTGCCCAATCGCACCTTCTACATTGCCAAGTCGGTGGATGTAAGCTCAGACGGCCGAAGCCTGAACGCCTCTACCATCTATGGCTTGACGCAATATCCGATACAAACCTTCTACGACCGTTCCCAAGCCGCCAGCGTCGTGGCTTACGGATGTGAAACCACTAACGATGAGGAGGGGAAAAACTTTTCCCCGACACAACTTTCTTCAGGGGACGATTGGAACGGACGCAGCAATATGCTCAATTATGTGAACCACGACGGAACCACTAACGCATACATGTGGACATACTATACAGAATCCAGCTCGTACAACACCAAACTGCAATATGCTTGTCTGACCCGAAACCGCGACTTGAATGGTGACGGCTACATCAGTAGCGATGAGATACGCTGGTATGCACCCACCAAAAACCAATACATGGGATTGGTGATAGGCAAGGATGCCTTGAGCAGAGAGTCGCGCCTTTACAACAAGAGTTCCTCCACTCTGGGAACCAATCCTTCAGAAAGCGGCAATACCGTCAACTCTGGCCGAATGATTTATTGGACCTCCACACCGGGTGTCTGCAACTTCTTTGCCGAAGAGGCTGGTGCTACCGGAGACAATACGTCCGGTGCCTGGCACAGTACCTATGTGCGCTGCGTCCGCAATCTGAAGTCACAGAATGTGGGCTATGACGCTACTCCTCAAAAATACTATGAGGGCAGTGAACAGAGTAACGGCTTTTACTATAAGGTCGACTTGAACTATGTGGACGAGACCTGTCTCAATACCTCCGGCAGTAAGGCGGAACTGATAGACCATGTGGAGACTGACATGGCGAACCGCCCGGCAAAGAGTTTCTACATTGCCAAGAACCGTATTGGAGGCGGCAGTGTGCAGATTACCGATGTGCTGGAAGGAAAATACAAATGCCGTGGCAACTGTACGGAGGATGGACGCACGTGGCGTGTGCCCAACCAGACGGAGTGGGCTTTGATGTACGTGGTAAACGGATCGACCTTCATGACGACGAAGACATATTGCCGCACTACCTTCTCCAATACCTCTTTCCGCTATGCGTGGTGTTGGACAGGTTTGATTCAGTTGCTGCAGCCCAGCCAGATTACAGCAGATGATTACAACAATGGTTATGTTCGTTGTGTCAGCGTTTCTGATTAACTTTGCACACTCAAAATGAAGCGTTGTATGGTACATAAGAATCGCATATTCCTGACACTCGTCCTCCTTTGCACGCTTTTCATGGGCTGCAAGGGCTCCGCTACGCAAGTGAACGACGGAAAACAGAGCAAACATCCTCAGCTGACCGACTTCCCTTATCCTGCGGTACCCGAGACGCTGACCACCGTGGACGAGCGTGCCGCCTACGTTATGGAGCACTATTGGGATGCTTTCGACTTTGCAGACACCACATTGGTTCATCTGCCCGATGTCACGGAACAGGGCTTGGTCAACTTCATCGACCTATTGCCTCAGGTCGATACCGCTTATGCCACGAATGGTCTGCAGAATCTCTGTGGTCACATCTTCCCCGTACCTGACTCTCGTCCGCAAGCTTGTGCCAAAGTGATGCAGGACTATTTTCTCCAGAAGATGGAGCAGTACCTACACGACCCCAACTCACCCATGCGCGACGATGCACTCTACGTTCGTTTCCTCTCCGTACTGACTAACGTACTGCCCGAGTCGGACCTCCGCAGGGAGACCTTCACCTATCAGTTGAAATATCTTCGGAAGAATCTGCCCGGAACTTCAGCCGAGGATTTTACCTACATCGACCGCAAAGGCGTTCGTCGCACCCTTTATAGTACCCAAGCAGAGTTTACGCTCCTCTTTTTCTATGACCCCGAGTGCGACAACTGCCACGCCATTCTTGAAGGTCTGAAGGAGGAACCGCTCCTCCTCAACCAACGGGTAACAGTCCTCACCGTCTATGCCGATGTGGAGACCAGTAAATGGAACGCTACCGACCCGCATCTGCCAACCCTTTGGACCGACGGATACAGTCCAAAAGGTGAAATTGTGGTGAAGCAACTTTACCAATTGGCGGCCATGCCGACCCTCTATCTGCTAGATAGTAAAAAGCGCGTCCTCTTGCGCGACCCTTCGCCAGAGGTGATGCTTTCCACCTTGCAGAACCTTCTCCGATAAGGTCATACCGATGACTTTTACGGCCATGTAAACTTTCGTAAAGCACATTTCTGAAGTTTCCTTTCTTTCTTGCTTAATTTTAATCTACCTTTGCAGCCGCTTTCTAGGTGAAATAAATTGAGGTAATGAAGCATTTTGGTTTCCGTACATTTTTGTTCGTGTGCTGCGTTGTCGTTCTGTTGTCGATACTGCAGTACCTCCCCTCGCTGTCCATCGACGGCAGCCCACTGCGAGAAGTGTCACTGTTGAGTGATGTGTTGAAGGAAGAAACCGACTCCGTTGCGATAGACTCAGCACAGTCGGCACCCGTGCCCGAAGTGGCTATGGTGGACACTTGCCGCACTGGCTTGACTTGTATACAGGATTTTGGTGACTCCACCAAACGGGGTATGCGGGGCTTCTATCAGAAGCTGTCGCAGATTGACAAGTTGGGACGCCCGGTGCGCATCGCCTATTTCGGCGACTCCTACATCGAAGCGGATATCCTCACGTCCGATTTGCGCGCCATGTTACAAGAGAAGTTTGGTGGATGCGGTGTGGGATACCTCCATATAGTTGGACTGGGCAAAGGCTATCGGCCTACGGTGGAAGAATCCTCCAAAGGCTGGGAGGCCCACACGGTGACCGACAGAAAGGGATTCGACAAGGAACGCCAGGGCATGGCCAACCGCTACTACCTGCCTACCCAAGGCGCTTTCGTTCAGGCAAATGGTGTGACTCGCTACGCCCCCAATCTCGACAAGTGGGAGCGCAACTTCATCTACCTGCATGCCGCTAAACCGATAGAACTCACTTCTGTGCGCAACGGAGAGGAGACAGAAACCTACATGGTGCAACCCGACAATGGTGTGCAATGCTTGGAAGCCGACGGAACAACCTCGGACATCAAGTGGACGGTGACATCTACCGTCGACCATGCCACTACATTCTTCGGCATCGCCTTGGAGGGCACCAAAGGAGTGTGCGTGGACAACTTTAGTCTGCGAAGCGCAAGCGGCACCTCTCTGCAGACTATTCCCGAGGCTACCTTGCGGGCCTTCAACCAAGTGCGGCCCTACGACCTTATCGTGCTTCAGTACGGACTCAATGTGGCCGGTCCGCATTCTGTGATGTTCGATAATTACGAGAAGTCGATGGTCTCCATCATCAATACCCTGAAGGAATGCTTCCCCGAGGCCGGATTCATGTTGGTGGGTGTGAGCGACCGCGCCCATAAAGCCAAGACGGGAAACTTTGAGACTATGCCGGGCATCCTCAACCTGATACCTTGCCAACAGAATATTGCCGCAAAGACCGGCATCGCCTATTGGAACCTCTTCGAGGCTATGGGAGGCGAGGGCAGCATACAACGCATGGTGAAGTCCAACCCTTCGATGGCCAACCGCGACTATACACACATCAACTTCAAGGGCGGAAAGCATCTGGCAAAGTTGCTCTTCGAAACCCTTGTATATGGAAAAGAACAGTATGACAACCATAATGGTAATGGACAGAAATAAGCGTGTCATCGGTTGCTTGCTTTGCTGTCTGCTCGTGCTGACCGCAATGGCGCAGGACCCGTTCCCCGGGAGCCTTAAGCCCGAAACTGCGTGGAAGCCGCAGCGGGAGACGAGGTTGAACGAAGGACCGAAACAGCTCGACCACATCCTCGTGACGGACTCTGTGCCCACTACATTCAAGAACCGGAAGCCCAACCGCATCGAGCGTGAGGCGCAACTCTTCCCCCTCTTCGAGAAGCTCTGTTTGCAGCACCAACAGATGCGCATCGTGCACATCGGCGACTCACATGTGAGGGGACATGTATTCACCGTCGCTGCCCGACACAGTTTGGAACATGCCTTCGGAAACAAGGCCGTCTACCCAGACTCCATTACCTACCAGACTTCCGCATTGGCCAGAGAAACCGGTCGACCGGGACTCATCTACCACGCACTTGGCATCAACGGTGCCACTACGGTGCAGTTTACCGAGGCAGAACATCTGGACGAGGTAGCCCGACTGAAGCCGGACCTCATCATCCTCTCCTTCGGTACCAACGAAAGCCACAGCAAACGCTATAGGGCGGCGGAGCACCTTACCCAATTGGATGCGTTGCTCACGTTGCTTTACAAACAATGCCCCGGTGTTGTGGTGATGATTACCACACCTCCGGGCTCGTACATCCGTGTGCAGCGTCGTCGCAAGGTGGTCAACAACCTTACCGCTACCGTGGTGGCCAACATACTGGACTTCGCCAAACAACGCGGGTTGCCCGTGTGGGACCTCTACGACATTGCCGGCGGCAAACAATCGGCCTGCGTCAACTGGGTGAGCGGTGACTACATGCAAAACGACCAGGTACATTTCACGCACGATGGCTACGTCCTACAGGGATCGTTGCTAGCCGCTGCCATCCTTAACGCTTACAACGATTATGTGGATGCAAATTGACTGGCATAAGGTTGCCGAACAGATCTTCAGCTATCAGGCTGACCAGCCGCTGATATTCAGTAGCGGTCTGTTCCTGTTCCTCTTCCTGGGCTTCACACTCGTCTACACGCTGTTGCGCGAGCGCACCACGCTGAGACTGCTCTTCGTCGTGCTCTTCTCGTACTATTTCTACTACAAGAGCAGCGGCACCTATTTCTTCCTGCTGGGCATCGTCACCGTCTCCGACTTCCTCATTGCGGAACGCATGGAGCGGACCACAGAACATCGCAACCGCAAGCTGTTGCTCTGGCTCAGCATCGCCATCAACCTGGGACTGCTCGCATACTTCAAGTACACCAATTTCATTTATGAGATGTTGTGTCCGCTATGGAACGGCTCGTTCCAACCGCTGGACATTTTCCTGCCCGTGGGCATCTCGTTCTTCACGTTCCAGTCGCTCAGCTACACCATCGACGTCTATCGTGGGCAGCTGTCGCCGCTGCACAATCTGCTGGACTATGCCTTCTTCGTCTCCTTCTTCCCGCAGCTGGTAGCCGGACCTATCGTCCGGGCGCGCGACTTCATTCCACAGATTCGGCAGCCGCTCTGCGTCACCAGCGAGATGTTTGGACAGGCCGTCTACTTCATTGCTGGCGGACTCTTCAAGAAGGCCGTCATCTCGGACTACATCAGTGTAAACTTCGTGGAGCGCATCTTCGATAATCCCGGGCTCTACTCCGGTGTGGAGAATCTGTTCGGTGTCTATGGCTATGCGTTGCAGATCTACTGCGACTTCTCTGGTTATAGCGATATGGCCATCGGTATAGCCCTCCTGTTGGGATTCCGCTTCCCGCTCAACTTCGACTCTCCCTATAAATCCTGCTCCATCACGGAGTTCTGGCGACGTTGGCACATCTCACTCTCCTCGTGGCTGCGCGATTACCTTTACATCTCGTTGGGCGGCAACCGCAAGGGACGCATACGTACCTATGTGAACCTTGTGGTGACCATGTTGCTTGGCGGATTGTGGCACGGAGCCTCATGGAACTTTGTCTTCTGGGGAGCTTTCCATGGTGTGACTTTGGCTATTCACAAAGCCTGTATGAGCTATCTGGGGCGGCCAAGGGACTATGTCAGTCAGGGGTGGAAGCGAGTGGTAGGCACCATCTTCACCTTCCACTTGGTATGTTTCGGGTGGATATTCTTCCGCAACCAGACCTTCGAGGCATCGTGGACCATGATATCGCAGATTGTGACCAACTTCCAACCGCAACTCTTCGGACAACTCATCGAAGGTTACCAGCCTGTGTTCACGCTGATGCTCATCGGTTATCTGCTCCACTTCATGCCCGGATACCTGAAGCAAACCTGCCAGCGCACCATCAGCCGGCTCTTCTTCGTGGAGCAGGTGTTGGTGGTGGTTGCCGTCATCTACCTCGTCATCCAGGTGAAGAGTAGCGACATACAGCCGTTCATCTACTTCCAGTTCTAAACCCTGCACCGTAACGCACTACGCTTTGCGGTATTCGCTAGGCGGCACGCCATACAACTGCTTGAAGCATTTGCTGAAGTAGAGCGGGTCGCTGAATCCCGAGTCGTAGGCCACTTGGGTGAGCGAAATGCTGTCGTCCGCCATCAGCTCGACTGCGTGCTTCAACCGTATGTTGCGGATGAGGGCTACGGGCGCGATGCCGGTGAGGGCCTTTATCTTCTTGAAGAGGCATGAGCGGCTGGTGTGCAGTTCAGTGGCTATCATTTCCACGGATAGCTCTGCATTGGCCACATTGGCACGGATAAAGGTCACGGCGCGGTCTATCAACTCCTTGTCGCTCTCCTGCAGGCGGTTCAGCTCCTGCTGCGCCAGTACTACGTCCTCGTTGCCCGCCTCCTTCTTCTCCTCCATCAGTTGCGAACGGAATATCTCTTGCATCCGTCTTCTCACGTCGAGGATGTTGAGAATGCGAGCCCGCAGGAAGTCGGCACTGAAGGGTTTGGTGATGTAGTCCTCGATGCCGAGCTGTAGTCCCTCTATCTTATGCTCTACGGCCGTCTTGCTCGTTAATAATATAATAGGTATATGGCTGGTGTCCTTGTTGTCGCGCACCTGCTTCACCAAGGCTATACCGTCCATCTCGGGCATCACCACATCGCTCACTATCATGTCGGGGACTATGGTTACGGCTTTCTCGTAACCCTCCTTGCCGTTGTGGGCTGTGTACACGCGGAACCGGTCGGAGAGGATGTTTCGCAGGAACCGGCACAATTCGTCATTGTCCTCCACCAAGAGGATGGACTCCTGCTCGATATTGTCGCCACCCGTTGGCTCAGCGGGCTCGCTGTCGTTGTCGGCGGACGTAGCCATGTCGGGCAGGGGAGCGTTGGCGCTGGAGTTGTCGAGGATGAACTCGGCCTCCTTGCCGAAGTGTGAGGTGCCCTTCTGCAGGTGGATGAAGAAGGTGGTGCCTTCGTTCACCTCACTCTCCACCTCTATCTTACCGTGGTGCAGTTCCACCACCTCTTTCACTACCGCCAGTCCGATGCCGCTGCTGGCCAGCTTCGACGATTCCCCGTAGACGAGGTTCTCGAAGCGGGAGAAGATGGATAGCCGTTTGTCCGACGGGATGCCGTACCCCTGGTCAGTGACGGCGATGTTCACCTCTCTGTCATCGTGCGATAGTCTGATGTCGATGCGTTTCCCCTTGGGCGAATACTTGAAGGCGTTGGACACGAGGTTGAAGAGTACGCTCTCCATCTTGTCGACATCTATCCACAGGCAAATCTCCTCGCTGGGCAGATGCACCTCTACTGAAGTGCCCTGGCTAGTGGCCAGTCCGCTGAAGTTGGCGACGATGCGCTGGATGAACGGCCCCACGTTGACTTTCTGCACTCGGAGTCGCATCTTGTGGCTCTCTATCTTTTGGAAATCGAGTATCTGGTTGATTAGCTTCACTGTCCGTTGCGTGTTGCTGTGTATCAGCTGTAGGTCCTGCGAAACGGGGGCTGGCAGTTTGCCCGTGTAGTTGGAGAGGATGTGCTCCAATGGGGCGATGACCAATGTAAACGGTGTGCGCAGCTCGTGCACGATGTCGGTGAAGAACTTCGTCTTTGCCCTGCTCAGATGTCGCTCGAACTCCACCTTGTTGCGTAGCTTGTAGAATACCCAAGTCACGTAGGTGACTCCCACAAGGATGGCCATGAACAATAGTATCAACAGTGACACACCCCAACCAGACTCCCAGAATGTGGGCTTCACGGTGATGTGGATGGTGCGCTCGTTGTCCACCCACAACCCGTCGCTGTTGGTGGAGCGCACACGGAAGGTGTACTCGCCCTTGGGAATGTTGGTGTAGGTGGCATATTGTCCTTGGCGGCAGAGGTTCCAGTCGTCGAACCCGTCGAGCTTGTATTCGTAGAGCAGTTTGTCGGGGAACCGCATGTCCAGTGCGGCAAAGCCGATGGTGAAGGTGTTCTCGCTATGTTGCAGGGTGATGGTGAGCGAGTCTTTGAGGTTTGCCTTTAGGATGGGGCTTTCGTCCACCTGCAGACGCTCGCCCTTGATGGACAGACTGTTGAAGACGAGTTTCGGGGTGTAGGTCTCTTTCTTGATGTCTCCCGGTGCGGAGGTCAGCAGTCCGCGGTCAGTGGGGAAGGCCAGACGGCCGTCGTGCCTCAGAATGCCTTGTCCGTCGGTGAATTGGATGTCCGAGGGAAAGAACCGCATGTCGTACGCCTCGAACTGTCGTTGCTCCAGACTATAGCGGCAAAGTCCGTCGTCGGTGGTTATCCACAGGTCGCCGTTGCAGTCCTCGCGGATGTTCTTCAGCACATCGGAGTTGAGCCCGCTATTCTGGGTATAGGTGGTAAACGTCGGGGTGTTATTATTGAAGGAGTTGAACTTACACAGTCCGCCGCCGAAGGTGGCCAGGTAGACCTCTCCACCCTTGGTCACATGGATGTCCGCCACCTCGTTACTGCTGAGGCCGGTGGTGCATCCGGGCACACACTGTATGTGTTGGAAACAGATGTCGTCTATCTTTGTCACACCCTTCTGTTGTCCGTACAGCACTCCAGAGGTAGTGCCTATCCACAGGTTGTTGTCCGCGTCTGTCTCTATGCAACGGATGTGGCTGACTGCGGCCGGGTAGTGGGTCAGTCGGTTGCCTGCGTGGACAAACCGCATCTCGCCCTTTTCGTCCGGTTCGATGAAGTTGAGTCCTGCGTCGATGGTCCCTACCCATATCCGTCCGTTCTTGTCCTGGTGCAGAGCCTGCACCGCGTTGCTGCTGAGGCTGAACGTGTCGTTGTCGTCGTGGTGGTACCAGTGCATCTGGTACGTCTCGCCATGTCGGCCCTGTTGAGGGGTGACGCGTAGCAGACCTCGCTCCGTGGTGCCTAGCCAGATGTCGCCCGTCTTGTCTTGCAGCATGGTGTTGACGGTGGCCAGTTTGGTCGGCTTGTCCGACAGAGTCCCTTGTGGCGTGAGGAATCCCTTGAAGCGCTCCCCGCTGTCGTAGAGCATGACGTTGCCGCTTTGGTTGGTCACCCACAGGTTGTTGCTGTGGTCCTCGTAGACAGCCCCCAGCTCATTCTCCGGTGCGTAGATGTCCTCGTTGTTGGGGCTCTTCAGGTCGAAGAGGTTCCGCTTGAACGACACTTTGATGATACCTTGTCGTCGTTTGCCTAGCCACAGACTCTTTTGTCGGTCTACATAGACAAGCTCCGGTTCGTTGAAGCTGATGATCTCGGGATTCTTCGAGAGTATGAGGGGACAGAGGTCGTCCTTCACGGGATCGTAGTAATTGATGACATTCCCCCTGCTGTGGAACATTAGGTACGAGTTGATATTCTCGAAGAAGCGGATAAGGTTGCACTGTGCTACGCGGTTCCCGTTTTTGTCCTTCATGGTGTAGTGGGTGATGCGGTTCTCCACTGGGTCGAGATGAGACACCTTGCTTATATTATCCGCGTAGGTGATCCAGATGTTCCATTCCTGGTCCACATAGAGCATCTTGGTGGTGTTCATGATGAGCCCTGCCGTCTGTCGGTTGTGGTGGGTGTGCTCCCCGGTCTTCAGGTCGTAGGTGAGGAATCCGTCGTCCGTCGTCACCAGCA
Organism: Bacteroidaceae bacterium; assembly: GCA_963643925.1. Lineage (GTDB taxonomy): Bacteria > Bacteroidota > Bacteroidia > Bacteroidales > Bacteroidaceae > Phocaeicola_A. The sequence continues at coordinate 24,335 of CAVINS010000024.1, read as the reverse complement.
GTATTTTGGTAGGTGAGTAGGCTTTGATGTTGCGGATGGGGGAGTGTGTGGGCAGTTGGTGTCGTGTGTAGGTGTCGCTCTCCGGGTAGTAGAAGTAGAACATCCCGTTGTCCGCCCCTATAGCGAAGCAGTTGGCAAATCGGCGCATGTCCTGGAACTGTCCGTGCTCGTACTTCAGCATGTGACAGGTCAGCCGGTTCTCCTTGCCCTGGTACTCGAACAGCGCATTGGTGGTGAGTAGCCACACGCCGCCTTGGCGGTCTACGGATATCTTCTTGTAGGCACTGAAGTCCTTGGCAATCAGTTGGAAGTGGAGTGTCTGGTCTCCGCTCTCCTGGTCGGTGTAGATGCGGTAGAGGTCGCCATTGGCCATATGGACCCACACGTCGCCATTGGAGAGTACGTTGAGGGCCTGTGCCCGGCAGTTGCTCTTGTTGAAGATGCGCTGGAAGTCACCATTGTCGGGATTGAATCGGTAGATGTAGTTGTCCGAGTTGAGCAACCAAAAGTATCCGTTGGCATCCTCGCGCAGGAAGTTGATGCGGTTGTTCGTCAAGTCGATAGGGTCGGTGGTGTGCGACCTGAAGGTGGTGAAGGAATTGCCGTCGAAGCGTCCCAATCCATTGCCGGTAGCTATCCATACATAGCCTTTATGGTCTTGTTGGATATCGTTGACGGTCTTCTGCGGCAGCCCGTCGGGGGTGTTGTATTGTGTCACCACATAGTGGTTCTGCGCCTCTGTCACCACTTGGGTCAGCAGGAGCATCAGCCATGGTATTGTTAATCTATTTAAGGTTACATGCATATCTTCTCGGGTTTTTAGCAATTATTTACATCGCATTTTGTATCCCCAAAGGTATATAGAATTTCCTCCCCCGCAAGGAAAATAGGGGAAAAACACATTTGTCCATATTAAATATCGTTTTTTCCATATCCGATAGTGGGCATCTCTCTACTTTAGCGGCATCTTTCGTTGGCCGAGTACCCGAGACGTGGCAACGGAGGACGAGAAATTTGTTTAACTTTAAATATAGTCCTATAACATGGAGAAAGACAAAAGATGGATGCACTTCTTGTCAAGTGTAGCGCAGAAAGGTCGATTGTGTGTTGTGGGTGGATTGACAATCACCCTGGCAACATCCGCAGTGACGGCCACAGCAGCCTCCTCGGAAACTGAGGTTCAGAATGCGCAAGTAGTGAATCAAACAAAGAAAATCACCGGTAAAGTCGTGGATGAAACGGGAGAACCCTTGATAGGTGTTTCCGTTCAAGTGAAAGGAACCACCATCGGAGCTGTGACCGATTTGGATGGTAACTTCACCGTCAGCGCTGCTTCCAACGCTGTACTTACGGTTTCTTACATCGGCTACACCACACAGAACGTGAAGGTGAGCGGCCGTTCGAATATCAACATCACCCTGAAGGCCGACAACAAACTGTTGGACGAAGTGGTGGTGGTAGGTTATGGTACCGTGAAGAAGCGCGACTTGACGGGTGCCGTATCTTCCGTGAAGAGTGACGTCATCAAGATGACTCCGGTAGCCAACCCGATGGAATCCCTGCAGGGACGTGTCGCCGGTCTCGATATCACACGTACTTCCGGTCAGGCCGGTGAGGGCGTAAACCTCCAGTTGCGTGGTAACCGCTCGTTCAGTGCCAGCGGCAATCCCCTCTTTATTATAGATGGTATGCCGGGTGACTACTCTACGTTGAACCCCAACGACATCGAGAGCATCGAGGTGTTGAAGGATGCTTCCTCAACAGCTGTCTACGGTTCGTCCGGTTCCAATGGTGTCATCATCATCACCACCAAGAAAGGTAAAGCCGGTAAGGTGAACATCAACTTCGATGCTTATATGGGTATCAACGGTTGGGCCGACCTCATCGAGATGAACGACGGCTACGAGTGGGTACGTACCCGCACGCTTGCAAAGGTGGCAGCCGGCACGGAGATCGATGATATCGAAGGCTCCATCGCTGAGGAGGCTTTGGCAAAAGGTGGCATTATCGACTGGAGCGACGCTATCCTCCATACGGGTCACACCCAGAACTACTCACTCTCCGTCAGCGGCGGTACAGAGAAGACACAGCTTTACTTCTCGTTGAACTACTCCGATGAGCAGGGTCAGTATACCAACGATGATTACAAGGTCTATTCATCGACCATTCGCGCCAATCAGGAAATCACCAAGTGGTTGTCTGCCGGTTTGCACATGCAGGCATCCTACACCGACCAGGAAAGAGCCTATGCCAACGTAGAAAAGGCTTTGATGGCCGAACCATTCGGTACACTCTACGAGGAAGACGGATCGCTGAAGGTCTATCCTCTTGAGGGCGGTGACCGTCTGAACCTCTTGCTCAACAACGACAAGAGCGTTTACCGCAACCACCCGACCAAATTCAAGATCTACATGCAGCCGTACTTGCGTATCACCCCGATCAAGGGACTTACGTTGGAGTCTCGCCTGAGCGCCAACTGGAACTACAGCAAGACCAGCACGTTCGAAGGCTATGGCTCATACCAGTTCTATGACAATGCCGGTAAGGCGGCTGTGGGCGACGAGCACAACGATGCATATGCCAAGTATGTGAACGCAAGCATCCAGAACTCCGACTCGTTCAAGTACACATGGGAAAATGTCCTCACCTATAACTTCACGATTGCCGACAAGCACGACTTCACGTTGACTGCCGTTACCACTTGGGAGGACAGCAAGAACAACAGCTCGAAAGCCTACAATGCGGGATTTACCTCCAATACCTACTACTGGACAAACTTGGGTGTGGCAGGCAACGACAACTCCACGGTTTCGTCCAGCTACACGATGGGAAAGAGCATGGGTTATGTAGGTCGTATCAACTACTCTTATTTGGGACGCTACCTCTTCTCCGCTTCCGTTCGTCACGACGGTAACTCCAAGTTGGCGAAGGACGTACGTTGGGATACCTTCCCATCGTTCTCTGCAGGTTGGCGCATCTCCGACGAGCGCTTCATGGAGTCTACACAAGACTGGTTGGACAACTTGAAGATCCGTGTCGGCTATGGTGAGACAGGTGCCGCAGGCATCAGTGCCTACAGCTCATGGTCTATCCTGCAGCAGGGCGTCATCGGTCTAGGCTCTGAGCAGATTACCTCCTACTACTATCCGCAGAAACTTTCCAACGCCAACCTCGGTTGGGAGCGTTCGAAGAACACCAACATCGGTATCGACGCTGCTTTCCTGAACAACCGCATCGAGCTGACATTGGACTACTACATCACCAATACCGATGATGTCATCTGGACACAGTCGCTGCCTGTTACCAATGGCGGATACAATGCAACTACTTCTTACACGATGGACTCCAACATCGCCAAGACGAAGAACGTCGGTCTGGAGGCTACGTTGACCACACGCAACATCCGTACGAAAGACTTCTCTTGGGAAAGCACGTTCACATTCTCTGCCAACAAGGAGAAAGTAACTTCCTTGGGTGAAGGTGCGTCCGAGTACATTACTTATGGCAACTACACACTGCACGTGGGCGACCCTGTGAAGTCATACTACGGTTATAAGATCGGTGGCATATGGCAAACCGAAGAAGCTGCTGATGCCGCAGCCTTTGGCAAGCGTCCCGGCGACTTGAAGATTGACGTGCCCAACATGAAGAAGATTTCTGACGGCGTATGGGAAAAGAGCTATCCGAAGGAGCTGGATGCAGACGGCAACGTGGTGACACGCACCTTCGATGCCGAGAATCCTTACTCTCCGTCAGACGTTGACCGCGTCATCCTGGGTCACAACTCACCCGACTGGTCACTTGGTTTTCAGAACACCTTCGTATGGAAGAACTTCGACTTGAGCGTCTACATGTACTGGCGTCAGGGTCAGATGATCTACTACGATCCCATGCTGTGGTACAAGTCTAGCGGTGGCGCATTCCCCAGCGCATTCAACTACTGGACCGAGGACAATCCGAGCAACGACTTCCCTGCTTTGGACGCTTCGCGCGACTGGACCAAGGATACCGGTTACTCTTCAAAGGCTTATCAAGACGGTTCGTTCTTCAAAATCAAGAACATCACACTGGGCTACACGATGCCTACCAACCTCTGCCACAAGATTGGCATCCAGGGACTGCGTATCTACGGAACCATCACCAACCCGTACGTGAAGGCCAAGAACCGCATGCTGAAGGGTTACGACCCCGAAATGAACGGAAGCCTCGACTACCCGTTGACCAAACAATTAGTGTTCGGACTCAATTTATCTATCTAATCTCATAACTTAGAAACATTATGAAAGAATATATCAAATATACACTCATGTCGCTTTCTGCCGCAGGTTTGCTGCTCACGGGCTGTAACCTCGACGAGGATAACCCGGCAGCCGGCGATGCCACTTTGGACAACTTCCAGTCGTGGTACGGATTGCAGTCTACCTGCTACTCTCCCCTCAACGACCAAATATACACAGCCTCCGACTGGCTCTTCATGTCGGAAGGCGGTACGGACCTGTGGGTGCCGAAAAGCAACGGCGACAGCTACAAGCAGGTGCTCTGCTACCAAGAAATTATCGGTAGCTACAATACCTACCAGAAGGTTTGGAAACAGTGCTACACTACCATCACCTCTTGCAACACTGTCATCAACGAGGCCAGCAATCTGAAAGACGGTTCCGAGGCTGACATCAAAGTGCTGGTGGCTGAGGCACGCACGCTGCGCGCCCTCTACTACTCCATCCTGGTAGCTCAGTATGGTCCTGTTACCTTGAACCTGGAGAGTAGCTCCAGCTTGACGGGTAACGTGGAGCTCTATCCGAAGCGTTCCAGCGAGAAGGTCATCTACGACCAGATTATCGAGGATTTGACTGAGGCTATCAAGGATCTGCCTATCGAACCTTACGGAGGCAACCATGCACGCTTCACGCAGAAATCCGCCAGAGGTCTGTTGGCCCGCGTCTATGCACAGCGTGCCGGACTGGGCGACAGCAAATATGGCGACGGACAAGAGTATTGGACAAAAGCAAAGGATGCTGCCGAGGACTTGATCAACAACGCCGCTTCTTACGGAGCAAAGCTTTATGACGACATCGCCGACATGTGGTCTGACGCTCACAACCGTACCAACGAAGAGGCTCTGATGATTGCAGCGGCTCCAGACCTCTATACCTCTATCTCCTCATCTATGAGCAAACCCAACAAACTTGCCGCTTACACGTCTGGCGCTTCCTTCAGCGACTTCTTCAACAAGAACCACAACCCGGGCGACAAGAACAGCTACTTCTATGGCCGTCTGAACTCTCAGAACTGGCAACCGTCAGAGTATTTGCTCTATTGTTTCAACCCTGAGTGGGACCGTCGTTGGGAATACACCTGGCAGTATGCTTTCTGCGAGTGGACTTTCGAAGAGTGGGGTGTAAAGCGTAATAAATCGCAAAAGACCGTCACCATCGATATGTGTCGCAAATATGGAATCGACTCGCTGACTCAGGTGGGTAGGGTGATTCAGCCGTATGCAGATTGCGACTGGACTCAAACGGCTCAAGATTACAACCAGTGGCCTGCAAACATTTGGCCACGGGGTGAATATTCCGATGACGCTACCAAGACTCTGAAAGTTGCCGCTTCCACTGCCGACTTTGGTAAAGAGGGCTATGCCAACACCACCAAGGTGTACGCCATCCCTTATCCTATCGATCCGGAGGACGACCGCTTCAACACCGTATTCGTACACAAACCGCTGTCTGCTGAGGACAAAGCGAAATGTATCTATCCGGTTATCGTGATGAGCGACCTCTACGACGATACCTATGTATATGGTAATACAGCTAACGGCAGCTCCGCAGGTAACCCCCCTGCAATCGGCAATGGTAAGGTGAGCGCTAATGCTGCTCCTTCTTTGATTAAGTTCAACTGGAACTACGATGGCTGCTTCACAACTATCTCCAACGGACAGGTGAAGTGCGGCGACATGTACATCATGCGTATGGCTGAAGTCTACCTGATTGCTGCTGAGGCTTGGCAGAAACTGGGCAAGGGCGATAAGGCTGCCGATTACATCAACGTGCTGCGTAAGCGTGCCGTTCGCGAGGGCGCCAAGGAGTCTGACTGGAAACTGGCTACAGCTACCGAGGACGATGTACTCGACGAGTATGCTCGTGAGATGTGCGGTGAGTTCACCCGTTGGGCTTTGCTGAAACGTCACAACAATATTGCCGAGCGTCTGAACAAGTACAACAAACGCTCTGCACGCCTCTTCAAGGACTACTGCTACAATCGTCCTATCTCGCAGGAGTTCCTCAACGTCATCCTGAATGCTGAGGAGTATGGCGACAACGGCTACGGTGCAACCGGTAAGTCCGGACTCGAAGGCTTGGACTAATAGCCTTTCGAGTAGAAACCCACTAAAAGAAATCTCGGGTTTTTAACATATATATAAAGGATTCCATCCGCTTGTGAAAGTCGATGGAATCCGATTATATCAAACTCTTAGGCGGAGAAAGCCGTCAAGGACAAAAATAAATAATATTGCATGAAATACTTATTAGCGATTATAACTATGGCTTGTCTCTCACTGGGAGGTGCACAGGCACAGAGCAAGACGGCCTTCAACGGCATCCTGCTGAACCTCTCCGGTTCGCCTATCAAGAGCGCTCACGTCTATGTGAAGACCAAGCATGACTATGCACTGACCAATAAGAAAGGGGAATTTGGACTGGTGAACGTCAATCCCGGCGACACCCTGAAGATAGAACTGAAGAAGAAACTCTACACGGTGCCCGTGGACGGCAAACGTAGCATCATCATCCGTTTGGGTGACGAGCATGACATTCAGGCTACCGAGGACCAAGGCCTCATCGACCAAGGATTCTCATTTGTACCCCGTAGAGAGCGTACTACGCCTGGTAACTTCATCAGTGGCGACGACCTCCGTCGCAGTGGCTATCACGATGTTCTTTCGGCCTTGCAGGGACGTGTCCCCGGGCTGAACATCACCGGTAGCGACCAGCGTGGTGCCAACAAGGACATCAACATCCGTGGCACACGCTCCATCAAGGGCGGCTCCACCCCGCTCTTCATTATCGACACGGTGAAGGTTCCCTCCTTCGAGGGTCTCAGCCTCAACGATGTCGACTACGTGGAGGTGATGAAAGAAGCCTCCGCCTACGGTTCCGAAGGTGGCAACGGAGCCATCATCGTGCACACCCGTACCGGTAAATAAAGAACCATTCCCGGTGGCTCTTCCCGTAGCTCCGGGGCTCGCATAGATTTGTTAACACGTTAGAGGTCTGCGGCGCTTAGGCGTCTGCAGACCTCTATATTTAGTAGGGTGGTGTATGACCGCATTACTTATGATGTGTTCCATACAGGTAATTTATGGCGTAGAACCCATATATGGCAGTGTAAAGGTCTCGGTTACTAGATGCCTTGGCAATTGTCATCCATGTGTACGGCAACTGCCATCCATGTGTACGGCAACTGCCATCCACGTGTACGGCAATTGTCAAACACGTGTACGGCAATTGCCATACAACCTGTGAGCGTGGATTCTTGCATCATAATATAGGTGGTCTATAACGTTTTAACCAGTCCTTGTCAACTCTTTAAATTCGCATTGAACGCAACGAGTTGGCTGCAAGTACCCTAAAAACACCACTTGCAGCCAATTCACTCAGTCGGTGCCGCCTGCTGTTGCAATTATTACATCATTTGAAACAAATCTCTATTGCCCGTATTCGGCAAATGCTGTTACTTTGCAAACATGTTCCGGGGTAACGGAACAAGATAAACCCTAAAACCCAAATATAAGAATGGAAAAGACATGGAGATGGTTTGGCAAGAAAGATAAGATAACACTTGCCATGTTGCGCCAGATAGGCGTGGAAGGTATCGTCACGGCACTGCACGACGTGCCTAATGGTGAGGTATGGACCTTGGAGGCTATCAACGATATGAAGACATACATCGAGGCGGCCGGTCTGCGCTGGTCGGTGGTGGAGAGCCTGCCGGTTTGCGAGGCCATCAAGTATGGCGGCGCTGATCGCGAACGGCTGATTGCGAACTACATCGAGAGCCTGGCCAATCTCGGCAAGGCAGGCATCAAGACGGTATGTTACAACTTCATGCCCGTCATCGACTGGATACGCACAGACCTCTTTCATCCTTGGTCCGACGGAACATCGTCTCTCTATTTTAATAAGATACGCTTCGCCTATTTCGACCTGAAGATACTGAAACGTGCAAATGCCGAGCAGGACTACACTGCGGAAGAGCTGCGTAAGGTGGACGAACTGGCCGCCCACATCACCGAGGCCGAGGAACTGGAACTGATAGACACCATCATCGTGAAGACCCAAGGCTTCGTCAACGGAAACATCCGCGAAGGGGAGAAAGCCCCGGTGACCCTGTTCCGCAAGTTGCTTGCCCTCTACGAGGGAATAGACCGCGACGCGTTGCGTGAGAACATGCGCTACTTCCTGGCGGCCGTGATGCCGGTGTGCGAACAGTATGGCGTGAACATGTGCGTGCATCCCGACGACCCTCCCTTCCAGATGCTGGGGCTGCCGCGTATCGTGACGAACGAGGAGGACATCGCATGGTTCCTCCATGCCGTGGACAATCCGCACAACGGACTCACCTTCTGTGCCGGTTCGCTCAGTGCCGGCGAACACAACGACACGCGCGACCTGGCCCGCAAGTTTGCCAACCGCACGCACTTCGTGCATCTGCGTAGTACCGAGGCACTGCCCGGTGGCGACTTCATAGAAAGCTCGCACCTGACGGGTCGGGGACACCTGATTGACCTCATCCGCATCTTCGAGGCCGAGAACCCCAACTTGCCCATGCGTGTGGACCATGGCCGCACAATGCTCGGCGACGAGACGATGGGCTACAACCCCGGCTATTCGTTCCACGGCCGTATGCTTGCCTTGGCCCAAGTGGAAGGTATGATGGCGGTGGTGAAGGACGAGCTTGCGCGTCGGTGATACCAATAATTGTTCCCGTAACAGCTGTCGCGAAACGGCGAAACATTTGTTTCCCGATGCGGCCGTTACGGGAACAATGGCTACCGAACCCACTCCATCCAATTGTCCGGTGTGACGATGGCGGTCTCTCTGACGTCGTAGGTCGATAGGAATGTGCTGGGGAACTTCGTGTTGGCCCGTTTGGCGTTCCACTTCATCTCGAAGAGCGAGAACTGTCCGTCACACTCTTCGATATAGTCAATCTCTTGCTGTTGGTTAGTGCGCCAGAAGTAACTGTTGGCATACCGTCCATTGTAGTGATTGGCCTTGATGCGTTCGCTGATGATGAAGTTCTCCCATAACGCTCCCGCATCTTGCCGGAGGGCGAGGGGCGCGAAGTTTTGCAGGATGGCATTGCGAATGCCGTTGTCGTAGAAGTAGATCTTCTTGGCCCGCTTAAGCTCTGTGCGCAGATTTCGGCTGAAGCCGTTCAATCTGAAGATAATGTAACACTTCTCCATCAAGTCGATGTATTTCTCCACTGTCTTGTTGTCCGTCCCTACTGTTTGTGCCAGCTCGTTATATGACACCTCGCTGGTGACCTGCAAGGCCAGTGCTGTAAGCAGTTTGCTTATTAGGGCAGGACGGCGGATGCCTTCCAAGTTGAGTAAGTCTTTGTAGAGATAGCTGTTGGCAAGGTTGTTCAGTAGTTCCTTCGAGTCTTCTTTGTGGCTCAACACATCTGGGTATGAACCGAAGATGAGACGGCTCTCGAGGCTCTGCTTCACGCTAAGCAGCCCTTGCGATGCCAACAACTCTCTCGTTGACAGGGGGTAGAGATGGTATTCGAACTTTCGTCCGGTCAAAGGCTCGTCGAGCTTGTTTTGCAACTCGAACGAGGATGAACCGGTAACCAAGAGTTGTATGTCGGGGAAATTATCTGTGATGCGTTTCAGTGTCATGTCGACGTTCTGGACCCTTTGTGCCTCGTCGATTACCACAATCCGGTTGCCTCCGATGAGTAGATTCAGTTCCTGGGTATTGGCTTGCGTCAGCATCTCCTTCACCTCCGGCTCGTCGCAATTCAGCTGTAGGGTCGGCTCGCTGTGGCTCTCCAGTATCATTTTGAAGAGTGTGCTTTTGCCCACTTGTCTGGCTCCGGTCACGATGATGGCCTTTCCCGCGAACATCCGTTTCTCTATGGCGTCCTGCAATAGTCTTCTTATCATACCTCTCAATTTGCTATTTAATAGATGTCTATTATGTAATCTATCCAGTCGGCAAAGATAGTGAAAGAATAATCCTAATCCCAAAATAATGGTGGTATTTTAGGATTAGTGGCCCGACAACTCCGATTTGGTGGCGTTCTCCATATCTGAGCGTGTAGTGCAGCCCGATGAAATGAGCTGCATGATGTCGAAGTAGCGGGCGTAGCCCTTGCCAAACTCCTCTATCAGCATGTTCTTCCCTTCGTAGATGAAATAGGAGTTTTTCGCTACCATCTTCTCTGTCATCCGCTCTTTGTCTATCGAGCCTCCGTCCATTAAGAAACTTGAAAATATTGGCAAATCGGGTCACTTCGCCCAGTATGGGAATGTGTGGTTTCTCCATCAGTTCGTCTGCGAATTCCCTGCAGAACTCTGACTCGGACTTCCTCGCCACGAACAGGTAGAGCTTGTCCTCCACGTCCTCATAGACTTTCCAAGTGACGCATGTCCGAACGTCGTGTGTTCGCTTTACTGCCGATATGGAGAGGACTGTTGGCAGGCTCGAACCGTCGTTCATCTGAGGTTGCTGATGCGCATCACTTGTGTCAGTATGCTCTTCGGAGGCAAGGTGTAGGTGAGGTGGTGCTTGTCGTTAAACGTAAAGTGGCAGGGTTCAATATCCTTCTCGTCGGTCGTTATATATCCATCGCACTTAGCCTTTTTCACCGTTCCGTTCAAGATGCTGATGGAGTAGTGTCGTGCCTTTTCTGACAAGTTGAGTGTGACCAACACCAGTTCTTTTCCGTTGGGACTTACAGCCGCCAATGTAGAGGGTAGGGAGGTCTCCACGAACGTGTAGCCCACCTTGATGAACCGACTTACCTGTTGGCGTACGCTATAGTGTTTCACCTTATGATAGGTCTGTTTTGTAAAGTCGCAGTCGACCAGACACCATTGGTCGTCCCGTTCGGCTGTATACTGCCAGTCAATCCAAGCATCGGGCTGGAGGTAGCGCTCGTCGTCGAAGAGCGTTTGAGTCAGGCGTAGGTTACCATCGATGCCTTGTCCGCCAGCTCCCACCTCGCTCATCCACAGCATTTTTCCGGCAGCACGAGCCTTTTTGTTAACGGTCATGCGTGAATCATTGTCAGCCTTGTAAGTGTGTACGTTCCACTGTTCCACAAGGTCGAGTGCGCCAGCCTTGCCATAAGCCTCGATGCCTTTGGCCGACGTGGCCACCTCAGTCTCGTCGGAAGCAGAGATAACCGTCTTTAGTCCGCTGGCTTTAAGAATAGGGAAGAGCACTTTGAGGAAAGCCACCTGTGAGGCAAAATCGAAATGACACCCCTCCTGACTGCCGTTGCGGTTCCAGTAGTCGGTCATCGGCTCGTTGAACGGGTCGAGGGTCTTGAATTCTATGCGATACACATCTTTATAGTGTTTGCATACATCCACGAGATAGTGGGCAAACTCTTCATAGCACTCTGGTCGCAGATTGTCGATGTTGGGGTCTTCGTTGCCTCCCACACATCCGCTGACTGTCATATAGTAAGGACAACTGTTAGAGAATGCCTCGAAAATGGCATCGGGACGTTTCTCTTTTATTTTCAGCATAATACGCCGTTGCGCTTCGTCTCTTGTCCAAACATATTGTCCGTCGGTGGAGTCTTTGAATCCTTCCATCTCGGCCCGCAACCCCTTGCCGCGTCCCATGTGGTGCAAATCGCAGTGGCGGTTCAGAGGGTCATCGCCACCACCGATGTTGTATCTGAATATGTTGAAGTTGAGCCCCTCGGGACTTACAAGCCAATCCACCAGGTCGTCTACCTTGTCCTCGTCCCATTTGCCGCACATGTTGGCCCACCAGCAGAGGCTTACACCCCAACCTTCGTGCCGTTGGTGGCGCACCGCCAAGTTGACTGTGCCCACTTGGATAGAATCGTTTTGTGAAAAGGATGGTTGGCATAGCATCAGGCACAGTAGGCTTGCAACCATATAACGGAAAGTCTTCATGTCAATATCTTTGTTAGGAATATAACTTTGGGAAATCCTACATCGTATTTGTTGTTTAATGTACAATTTCGTAACGGCTGTTCCGAAACGTATGTCTTGTGTTTGCAAAGGTAAGTTATTCTTTTCTGCGATACAAGCGGATAGTTGCAATAATGTTTCTTTGCTTGTGCAGTGTGGCGGTAGCGAGGCTGATTAAAAAGGGCTGTGCCATGTTCATGGCACAGCCCTTTTTAATCAGCCTCGCAATCATTTCATGGTAAATGATTTCGCTAGTGAATGAAGTCTATGTCTGTTTTTGTGTTGAATCCTTTATTTGAAGACTACTACGAAACCGCCTTGGGGACGGCAAGCAATGTCGATATAATCCTGACCTTGGGGAAGAACAAAGTGCTCGTTGATAGAGAAACTCCGATCTTCTGGTCCGTCCTTAAAGATGACTGCCGTGTCGCTGCCGAGTTGTAGCTCTCTTAGGTTGACATGCAACGTACGTTTCTGTTTTGTCCCGTTTATACCTGCTACATACCATGTATCTCCTTTGCGTCTGGCTATCACTACCTCCACTCCCGGGTAACCGGCCAAGAGTTTTGTGTCGTCCCAAGAAGTCGGCAATGCCGACAGAAGAGACTTTACAGCCTCCGGCAGGTCACGGTAAACTGAAGGTCTATCCGGCATGTGTTGAATAGACGATTCAAAGATTACGGGCAACGCTAACTCATGTGCGTATGTTGTCTTGTGCGGATACTGTGAGTCAGAAAATGTACCTGGGGTATAATCCATTGGTCCTACCACATTCCTGGTAAATGGCAATGTGGCGTTGTGCTCAGCAGCCCGTTCGGTTAAGTCACCATTGTTATTGTACCATTCAGCCCCATATACCCCTTCCACAGACATCATATTGGGATAGGTACGTTGCCAACCGCGTGGCACAGAGGCTCCGTGAAGATTTATCATCAGTTTGTATTTCAGTCCATCTTCGAGTAAGTCCATGTAGTAATTCATAGTGGAGACACTGTCACCAGTAAAGAAATCCACTTTGATGCCGGCGACTCCCATCTGTTTAAGCCAACCATACTCTTTCTCACGATCCTCCTTCTTGTTGAGCCGGAACAATGGCCCAGGGCCAATCCAACCGGTACTTGAGTTGTACCACAATAACGGGGTTACGCCTTTGTTATGGGCATAGTTTAGGGCATCTTGCAGATTGCCTCCGTTGCTCATCTCATCCCATTCCCAGTCTATCAGGTTGTAGGGCCATTCCATCTGCTCAGCCAGATCAATGTATTCCTTCACAATCTGATAATCCTTGGTCCCATGGTTATTGGCCCAATAGAGCCACGATGCTGAGCCTGGTTTGATCCACGCGGTATCATCTATCTTGGCTGGGTCGGACACATCGGTCACCAACGTGGATTCCACCACGTCGGAAAGTTTTCCAATGATGAGGGTCCGCCAGGGCGATTCCCAATGGCCGTTGCCAACAGGCTCCTTATCAGCCAGACGTACACAATAGCTATTGCAGTCATCGCCATTGTAAAGCAGCGACCCGCAATGTCCTCTACGGATGTTCGCCTCTGTAATCAGCATAAATATGGAATCTTTTGGCTCTATGAGGGCTGGATATCCCCATGTGTTCACATCGGCCTGGCCTGCCAGACGGCCATCGGTAGATAAAGGGAAGAAACGTTCATAAGATGTGTCATATTGTTGAATCCATCTCTTCGACTTCTCAGGGATACTGTAGGAGGTATACTCATTGATGACGTATTCATCCTCGGCTACAGCATTCAACCCGTACTTAATGGCTACGCCATCATTGTATACCCGAAACGTGACATCCAACTGCTGCCCATTCTCGTTTTCGAAAGAGAAACATTTCTCAACACCTTTGTTGGAACAATGGCTACGTTTGCCAGTAATCATCACGTAGCCCTCGTTTATCTGTTTCTTTTTAGATACCGATTTAAGTACCAGATTGTCTGTGAACTTTTGCAGATTCGTTTCCAAGCCCAAACTGGACTTGGAAAGAATTTGCTTATCAGTATAACCTATCGAAAAACTATAATCACTGTATTTGCCTTTATTCACTTTCACCAAGGATACTTTAATCTTGCCGTTTGGTGAAGTGACATCCAACACTTTTGCTTGACATGAACATACTCCAATCGCCAGCAGTATCATCCATGTTTTCTTAAGTAAATTCATAATAGTTGCTTGCAATGTGATGAAAATACGATTATTATGAAGTCATGTAAATACTTCCACAAACCAATGTCGTTTTCTCCTTCAGGGAAAAACTGGTTCGGGAATTACCGGGAATATCGGCTTTTTTTCATCCGAAATATTCCCAGTAATTCGTATACACGTATTTTAAATGACTTGGTTAGAATCCGTATACATATACTTCAGACAGTGAGCAGTAATCCCATCGATAGCTGCTTTCAATCCGAATCTTGATGTATCTTCCCTTGGCCGGATTTACGCTGAATACTTGAACATCCGTATTCTCTCCCATGGTAAAGGAGGCGCATTGTGTCCAGTTTGTCTTGTCCGAACTGATGGAGTAGATGCATCGTCCGGTATCAGTGAATCCATTGCCCCTCTGAATCAAGCCAAGTTGCGTTACGGTATGCTCATTTTTCATGTCAAGAATTAGCTCGTATGGCAATTTATCGCCTCCGTTATCCCATTTTGAGTGCCAGAAGGTAGAGGTGTTGTCATCGATGAGACAATTAGCACGTCCGTTCACAGCCCCTTCACCGGACAATTCCTCCGAAGAAGCTTCGGCTGTCCAATCCGAACGGTCCAGTTTTGTGCCCATGATGCGGAACCTTACAGTGTATAGGTCTTTGTCGGCAGAGACTTTGAACTGAGATATGCCCGTAATTCTAATCGGTAACATATAGTCACCTGGCTCCAAATTTTCTGCATTGACAGTAATACCTATCTCGGAATTTGTATTTCCTTCGGTGAGTGTCATTTCACTCGGCAAACTGTAGACAGACTCAGGCAATACTTTGAAGAATGTTCCATTTGCCTCGTTGTACTCCGCAACATAACTGTCATCGATGGCGAACTGACAGGTAAGGTTCCATTTGTTGTCTACATCAAGACCGAATTTCACCTTGTCGCTAAAGGATGAGACTGACCCATAATTCATCTCTTTCATGTCTGAGGATGACTTGGCAAACCCAATAGCGGGAGATACTACATCGACCAACTGAAGGATGAGCTCATTCTTTGATGTGCTAATCGAATCGTTCTCACTGGTGGCTACCAAGGGGAGCACCCACACCGCATCCGGCGCTGTTTGCAAGGCTGCCTTTACTTGTTGTGGTTTCAAGGCAATATTGACGATTTTATAACGGTCGCTCGAGGCAAATCCCAGTTGAGTAGCGTCCAATGTGTAACAACTGGCGTCTATAACCTTGTAGTTTACACCTTCCGGCTCACTGTACTCTGTATCTATCTGACTTTGTGTCATTACTTCCAAAGCGACATTGGCACTTCGCTTAGGGTCACTGCCGGCCTTGAACACGGAAAAAGAGTAATTATAGTCATCTTCCGTATCAAAAAGCGTTAGCGATTGTTTTCCACTGTCGTTGATGTAGAGAATGCAATGATACTCCTCGGGTACCAATTTGTCCAACTCGTAATCAGAATCGCTGCAGGCGCTCAGCGTGATGAGGCTACCTGCCATAAATAAATATTTTAGTTTCATAAAATCATGTTCTTAACTTGTTAATAACCTGGCGCTTGTACTAACTGCGGATTGCTGTAGTATTCGTCCATTCCGTCACGTGACCATATGGGAAGCAGATACAGCTTGTCGTACCACTTGAAAGGTTGGTTGATTAGTGTCGGTTTGTTGAATTCTTCAAAGCTGGCATTCACGACAAAGCCGTTCAATCCATAACGCATGCCTGCTTTCAACCGTTCAGGAGCAATTGTCCAACGGCGCAGGTCATAGTAACGGTGTCCTTCCTCAAACAGCTCCACAAAACGTTCGTTACGAATCCATTCGGTTAAACTCATATCTCCTGTGAGGTCGCTATCTGTAACATCCTTTATTCCTGCCCGACGACGTACAATATTCAGATTTTCGAGAGCTTTCTGTGTATTGTCCAATGCAGCGTAGCATTCAGCTAAATTCAGATAAAGCTCAGCCATGCGGATAATGGGGCGTCTTGCAGCTGTGTAGGTTTGTGTTCCGTCTGCTCCATAATAGATATTGGGATCGATAAATTTCTTTGAAAGATAGCCAGTACCCACACAGTTACGTGGACTTCCCAGATTATAACCATTCGTATTGGTGTTCTTAAAGTTCATCCATAAGGGACTGCCATTGTTTATTTTTTGCGCATACTCTCCACCGTCGAAAGCAATCCATGCATAGAATCGGGCTTCCCGATTGGCATGAAGCTTAATGATGTCGTTCTTCACCTCTTCTGTATCTAACTTGTCTGTAGTGAACTCCGGACTTGATGTTCCTTCATAGAAGCGGGTGTACCAATCTGATTCGGGATAGAAGTCCGGGTCGTTGCTTGGTAACTTGCCATTCTGGGTATAGAAGTGTTGTATGGTATAGAGTGTAGGAGCCACAGCAGCCCATCCTCCCAAATAGATACCATTGCTCTTCTTGGTTACTTTATTGGGCAGTCGTTCTTCGGTAGCCTGGCCACTGTTGTTACTGTCCTCCGAGAAGCGTTGGGCCCATATGAGTTCTTTGTTATTGTCGCCTTCGTTGGCTGTAACAAGGTATTGGAACATACGTACGCGTTGTTTGAACAATCTGTTTTCTTCAGTATCCTCTTCTCTTCCGGGTACAAACGGCAGTCCGAGACCATCGCGTTCGGCCTTCTTGTTTGCTGTTTCAATGTCGAAGAGTTCATGCCCTACAGCCTTTGCAGCAGCAAGAGCCTCTTCACAAGCATTCAAGGCGCGGGTCCATTTCTCCTTGTCGTAAGTCTTGCTGACCAGCTCATAGCCATATCCCGGAGTTTCGTAGTTTTCGTTTTTCCAGTTCGGTTCGAAGAATGAGCCGTTCCACAATGGCGAAGCAGCGTACAACAACACACGTGCCTTTAAGGCTTTTGCCATGGTGGAGGTTGCTCTTCCCAAGTAATTTGTCGGACGTGTAGCCGGAAGAACCCTGGCAGCGGTATCCAACTTATTCACAATGAAGTCGACACAATAGTCGAAGTGCGAACGTCCGGGAATCTGGGTGTCGGTTATGTTGGGGTCGACTTTGGTAGGGATAATAGGGCAAGGACCAAAAGCCTGTAATACCCTAAAGTGATAATAAGCTTCCAAGAAATAGCACTCTGCTTTATACTCGTCTTTGTCTGCTTGTGTGACTCCTGTAGGCTGCAAATCGTCAATCAAGCTTAGAAAGTGATGGACGTAGCCTATATAATTGTAACTTGGTGTCCAGATATTTGCTTCGTCTCCTCCCCATCCATTGTAGTGAGAGGGAGAGATTGTTCCCCAAGCGACTTGCTGTTGGTAATTGGAGAACTGTGGACAAGCCGCTGTTTCATCTACAGACCGTTCGAATGCGTTATAGGTGTATACCGAAGAGCGTGGAATGGCACCATAGCAACTATAGAGGAAATCCAATGTGGCTTCCTGGTCCTTCATCGTGTCCTCAAAATCGGCTTGTGCCGGTGGAATCACATCCAGATAATTACAAGACAGCAAGCAACAGGATGTTACAAAGAGCTGTCCGATTTTGGCTATATTAGATATAAGTTTCATATTCTATAATAATTAAGTGTAAGTTTAAAAAGTAAATTGGGCACCAATATTGAATGTACGTTGCAACGGATATGAATTCCATGACAACTCAGGATCCCACAATTTGAACGGACTGAACACCGCTAAATTGTCTCCGCTGAAATAGATACGGCAGTACGGCAATCGATAGCCTATCTCCAACGTCTTGAAGCGCAGGAAGTTTCCATTGCGCAACCAATAGGAACTGTTTTGGAAATTGTTGCTGATATCCGATTTGCTGATGGCCAAACGTGGATAGATAGCATCGGGATCAGGGTTATCAACCGACCAGTGGTTGTCCGCAATCCATTGCATCAAGTTTCTTTCTACGGTTTCGTCTTCTGTTCCATCACCTCCATTAGCCAGGAAAGGAGCAATTCCGCTATTGATATTTATCTTGCGTTTTGCCGAGCCATTAAAGAACACTCCGAAATCAAACTTTTTGTATGTTAGGTTCAATCCGAATCCGTACTGTATGCGTGGCACGTGATTGTATGGTGACAGCATCACCTGGTCCTCGGTTGTAATCATTCCATCGCCATTGACATCCCTATATTTGATATCACCGGGCATGATGTTGGATCCCAATTGTGATTGGTCTGCCCAGTTCTCAATCTCTTCTTCACTCGTAAACAAGCCTTCTGCAATGTAGCCAGTGAATGTGTTCAAAGGTTTACCCGTTTTCGTCTGCCATACATAGGGGTAATTCGGTTCATCAACATAGAGGTATTTGTTTTGGTTATACGTGAAGTTGCCTCTAAAGTCAACCATGAAATCCTTCGAGAATTGTTTGCTCCAATTTACGCTGAATTCTACACCTTGGTTCTTCACCTTTCCGATATTGCTCCAGGGCAATGATCCCCAATATCCCAAGAGGTTGGGCCATGAGCCGCGTGCCATCAAAATGCGGTCTCGTATATCATGGAAATACTCGAATGTGATGTTCAGTTGGTTGAACAAGGAGAGGTCAACCCCGAAGTTGAACTTCTTCACATGTTCCCATCCGGCATCCTGTATAGCCAAAATGTCGAATGCAGGTCCGCTCTTTCTCGTCTCGTTGGTTGGAAGTCCGGTATAGAAGTCCGGTCCTCCTCCGATAGTAACATCGTTTTGGTATAAGAAGTGGGGTGCGCTACTGTCGAAAGAGTCGCTTCCTACCAGACCGTATGAGGCTCTCAATTTCAAATGACTGATGTAGTCAGACAATGGTTCCCAAAACTTCTCGGAACTTACAACCCAACCGATTGACGCAGCCGGGAAGAACTCAAAGCGTGTGCCTGAAGCCAAACGCTCCGAACCATTATATCCGAAATTGAATTCGAACAGATAGCGGTTATCAAAGTCATAGGTGAAACGTCCCGAATAGCCTTGATTGCGATTGGGCAACACTCCGTTGCGATATTCGCGCATCATGTACATTCCCATTGCACTCAAGTTATGACTGCCGAAATTTCTCTTCCAGTCAAGACGGGCATCAAGATAGAATGTCTGGTCTGTCGTGCGCGATATGCCGGACTGGCTGAGGTATTGGTCTCCGGTACGAAGCAGCTGCATTTCATATTCGTTGGTGTCAGGATTCCAAGAGCCATCTTTTACCTTATAATAATAAGAGGTAATGGATCGGTTATAAGATGACTGCGAATAGTTCTTGAAGTTAACGAGCACTTTGGCAGTCAATCCTTCGGTGATAAAGCTCAAATCCTGCTTTAAATTCAATGAAGTGTTCAGCGTATTAAAGTTTTCCTCTTTGTATGATCTCATCATGTAGTCATAGGGATTCTGGCCATATTTGCCAGGCTTCACTTCAACATTACCGAAACGAATGAATCCTTCATCTCCTTCCTGCTCGGGGAAGTATGCGGGGAATGAAACCGGATTGGCATACATTACAGACTTATAGAGGTCTGATGTTGAGTAGTTTGGGCCTTGCAGGTTGCCGATTTGTGCCATCATGCGTAAATCAATCGTTGTGGTGTTGGTCAACTTATATGAGATGTTGTTCTGGAAATTGTATTGCCAGTTGTTGATATTGTTGTCATAGAAGTAATCCGGAGCATCCATCAAACCTGTATCGTGGTTGGCTTGCAGGCTGATGTAATAGGTTACACGGGATCCTCCACCTTGCACATTGATGTTGGCGCGCTCGTTGACGCTTCCGTCCTTGAAGATAAGATCGAACCAGTCCACATCCGGATAAACGTATGGATTCACTCCTTGCTCAGTGTACATAATTTGTTCGTCACTGTATTTGGGAGTAGTTATGGGAGTGTTGCTTCTTGCCTGTGCAGCTTCATTATACGTTCTCATAAAAGTAGCTCCATCTGCGAATTTGGTTACATTGACAGGCTGAAAGTAAGAAACCTCGAAAGATGCGTTTACAGTAGCTTTTGTGTTCTCCTGCCCTTTTTTTGTCGTCACCAACATCACGCCATTGGCACCGCGGTTACCATAAATAGCTGTTGCGGATGCATCTTTGAGCAATGAAAAGCTCTCAATGGATTCTGCCGGGATACGATTTAGGTCATATGACGAAATCTCGATGCCATCCAACAAAATTAAAGGAGTGGCGACACCTCCAAACGTGTTAATACCCCGGATGTAGAACTCAGAAGTGGATCCCGGCTCACCGCTGTTTGTCATCGACATCAGTCCGGACAACTTTCCTGCAAAAGAGCTGGTCAAGGATGATGACGGGAGTCTCAATGTGGCTCCTTTTGCCGTGGAAATAGACCCGGTAACAGAAACCTTCTTTTGGGTTCCCTGTCCCACAATCACCACCTCATCCAACATTTCGTTTTCGGAGGACATCTTTACGGTCATAACACCCAAGTCACCAACTACCAGAACTTGGGTTTTGTAACCGATGTACGAGAATTCTAATTTAGTTTTGTTGGTCACCTCGATAGAAAACTTTCCATCCATGTCCGTGATGGTTCCTGTGTTATCCCCGCTTACTTTTACGTTTACTCCTATCAAGGTTTCCCCGGTGGAGGCGTCAATCACCGTTCCGGTTAATGTTCGTTTTGAGGTTCTCTCATTTTGGACTACAGTTTGTCCTGTAGGATTATCCGTTTCCGCCATTGCGGTAGAGGGATAAAAGCAAGTCCAACCGACGCAAATCAGCAGGCCGGTAAGGAAATGCCAATTGTTTCTTAATAGTACAGATCTCATTGTTCTGTTAGATTTAAAATTAGACATTTGTTAGTTTACGATTGTGTAATTGTACCATCCATATGCACAGCAAAGTTACTTCCTCGTGTAATATTCATCTTCTAAAAAATCTGTCACATTGGGGTTAAAAACATTTCATGGCATAATTTGATGCACCAATGAACTGTTTTTATCCCATGTGACCTGTGTCATCCTTTATCTAGGGCAAGCTTTTATTTCTTTATTCTGAAAACAGGAGCAATATTGTTCAGTTTCTTATCCGGCATGGTTATGCAGAGTCCTTCTGCAGTACGTTTGAACTGTACAGGTCCATAGCCGAGCAACTCCACCTTCTTGATCTTTTGAGGATACAGGTCGCTGCCGGCAGCCAACGACTTGACAGTGACGGTCGACATCTCCGGCCAAGCCAGCACCGTAGCATAGAGATACTTCCTGTTCTGTGTAAAGCGAATCTCCTGGGCTGTAGCTCTGCTGTAAGAACCTTCATTGAATCCCTGAGCATTGATTTTGATGTCGGCCTCCGCTATAGGGCCCTCACCAAAACGCTTCCATGGCTGGGTGCTGTAGATGGCCTCTTTGTTGATGTCCATCCATTCACCGAATTCGAGCAGAATCTTCTCCTCTTTCTCATCGAACGTGCCATCAGCCCGCAGCGGAACGCTAAGAAGCAGATTACCGTTCTTGCTCACGATATCCACCAGCAGTTTGGCGACATCCGAAGCCGACTTGTAGCCGTTGTTCTCATAAATGGAAGAGTTGTAATGCCATCCGCCAATGCAAGAGCAAGACTGCCAAGGCTGCTCCAATATTTCATTGGGCGCGCCACGTTCCACGTCCCAAACGAGAGCTTTGCGTTGATTTTCATCCAATATCTTGCACAACATCACGGCATCCAACTCTCCTTTATGAGTTGTCATATTATGGTTGTAGAAATGTGCTGCAATCTTCAGTCCGGCATCACTGACGGGATAGAACGGAGCTACGGTAACATCGAAGTAAATCAAATCGGGGTTGTAGCGATTGATGGCATCCAATGTACGGTCATAGAAATTGGTGACGTACTCCTGCGTGGGCTGACACACTCCGTTTCCCCATGCCCATTGACGGTGAATCATACCATCCGACCAGGTGCCTTGGCTCAACGGGTGATTCTGAGCATAGAGTTCCTGGGGGTCGTATCCTTCCCACCATTTGCCCTTGCCGTCGGCTTTCGTCAGCCATCCGTCGTAAGGCACACCGGCCTTGTCTCCATTGCGGTCGTAGCGTCGCGACGGTTCATACCAACTCCAGGCATGGTCGGCATGGAAGCTGATGCCAAAAGGCAATCCGTACTTCTTTGCCGCTGCCGCCCATCCGGCAAGAATATCCTGTTTCGGTCCGATGTTTTTCGAATTCCACCGCTGGTACTTGCTGTCCCAAAGGTCAAAGTTGTCGTGGTGGTTTCCCAAAGCGAAGAAATACTGTGCTCCTATCTTCTTGTAGAAAGCCACAAGCTTGTCGGGATCCCAGTTCTCAGCCTTAAACAGAGGAAGAATATCCTTGAAACCCACTTCGGACTGATGTCCATAATGTTCACGGTGGAATTTCCAGGCACGTGTGCCCTCCATATACATCTCGCGCGCCATCCAGTCGCCCGAACCTTCCACGCATTGAGGTCCCCAATGGGCCCAAATTCCGAACTTGGCATTTCTGAACCATTCAGGAACTTGATAATTCTGCAAAGACTCCCAGGTAGGTTCAAACTTTCCCTTCATCATGGGCTCGTGAGCTTCAGATACGGGGACTTGATAGTTTTGTGCAGAGAGTGACCCTGCCCAAATAGCTAAAGAAGCTAATAATGTCGTCGTTCTCATTGGCATTGTCTATTCGTTTTATTAATCGATGCAAATGTATGCATTTATAGTACTTCTGCAATAGGACGAAAAAGTGTTTGCGTTGGACAATATCGACAATCGTTTGGAAGGACAGAAAAATCCGTTTACCTTTACTGCGTTTTCTTAAAACACATAACTATGTCACAATTAGTTGATAAGCTGCACCCATTGGTGCTGAATGTAGGATTTGCCGTACATAACGCGGACTGGAACTGGAAAAACGTAAACAGTCCGTTTACGAGATTATATTATATAACAGAGGGAACTGCACAGATACAGATGGCAGGAGGCATACAGATATTGAGGCCCAATTATTTGTATTTCATTCCAGCGTTCACTTCGCACAGCTATGTCTGCAACTCCTATTTCTGCCATTACTATCTGCACATCTACGAAGAGCACAGGTCGGACTCCAATCTGTTGGACGAATGGGATTTTCCTGTAGAGATTCCTGCCGGAGATTTGGACTTGGCGCTGTTCCAGCGTCTCTGTGCCATAAACCCGCTCATGAGCCTGCCCAAGTCGGATCCGGCAGTCTATGACAACAACTCGACGCTCATGCAGAATCTGTTGAAGAACAAGCAGCGGGCATTGTGCGACAAGGTGGAGTCGCGCGGCATTGTGTACCAGCTGCTGGCACATTTTCTGAAACGAGCTCAGACGAAAGTGGAAGCCAGTGACGACCGGATAGAGAAGGCCATCCTGTATATACGCAAACATGTTTTTGAGACAATAGACCTGTCGATATTGGCCGAAAACTCATGTCTGTCAAAAGACCATTTCATCCGTCTGTTCAAGAAAGAGACCGGCGTCACACCGTCAAAATACATCAATCAGAAGAAGATAGAGAAGGCACAACTCATTTTGGTGACCGACGAGATGTCCATCAAGAACGTGGCCATTGCCCTCTCCTTCGAAGACTATTCGTATTTCAACCGGTTATTCAAGAAACTCACCGGATTGACTCCGCTGGAATACCGCAACTCCTATCACTAACGACAGCTTCCCGATTAGGCTTTGCCGTTTGCGGGCGTTCCCGCATCAGAATTCCTCTTTTGGGGATGGACGCACGCTCGCGGAGATGTTCATCCGCTGCTCGCTTCGTCACGCCTCTTCCCGGACGATCCAGTCGCTGATGGTGCGCTGCTCGCTGTCGTAGTTCACACCTATTTTATACAGGCGCTTGCCGTCGGCGGTGTAGGGGATGAGGTAACCCTTGTCGTCAATCTGCCGGATGGCCTCCTCGGCGGAGCCGTCAAACTTCAGTTCGAAGACGAAGACGGCGTCGGGGAAATAGAGCACCGCGTCGGCACGGCCTATGGCGCTGTCCTCCTCCACTCGGATGAGAG
>CAVINS010000023.1:0-45486 GCA_963643925.1 Bacteroidaceae bacterium | reverse complement strand
CTCTCATCCGAGTGGAGGAGGACAGCGCCATAGGCCGTGCCGACGCGGTGCTCTATTTCCCCGACGCCGTCTTCGTCTTCGAACTGAAGTTTGACGGCTCCGCCGAGGAGGCCATCCGGCAGATTGACGACAAGGGTTACCTCATCCCCTACACCGCCGACGGCAAGCGCCTGTATAAAATAGGTGTGAACTACGACAGCGAGCAGCGCACCATCAGCGACTGGATCGTCCGGGAAGAGGCATGACGAATAACGTGTTGGCGGAATAGCCGACTGCATTCATCGACGCCCTCTACAAGAGTCGGCTCGGCAAAGAGTGAGAGCGGGAGTGTGCTGTCCGCCCCTCGAATCGGGTCAAATTAGGCTCAATACAGTATAAAATCGGGTCAACTTGACCCGATTGATGACGTCAACCTATTCCTGCAATGTGTGCAACCTTTCATTCGGAATGAATAAAATCGAGCATATTGGTTGGGAGTTATGATGGATATGTTTCCCTTTATTTCCCTTGGATTCACGCTACGAATGTAGTATATTTGCCGTGGCGTAAGGGACTTAGAACCGTATGGTGTGCCTGCCCGACTTCACCTTCCTCACGCCCTTTGTCGTGTGCAGCTCGGCGGTGGTGTTGGCCGGTATCTCCACGCTCCATGTTATTCCCTTGCCGTCGCGCCGCCACTGGCTGCTTATGGTGCCGTAGGGCGAGCGGTGGAAGGCTTTGGCTCCGTTGATGAGGGTGTTGCCGAAGTCGGGCTTCATGATGATGTGGCTGAAGCCAGGCGCCCCACTCCTTATGCCTGCTATGTGCTCGTAGCACCAGGGCAGCAGGTCACCGAGCAGCATTACATGGTTGCCGCTGTTCATCGACGGATCGGCAGTGTCGCCGTTCCACAGCTCCCAGATGGTGGTTGCCCCACGGCTCACCATGTATCCCCATCCGGGGTAGGTGCCGGTGGTTGCCATGCGGTAGGCCACTTCGGACTGCCCTATGCCCGAGAGGTAGCGCATGAGCCACTGTATGCCTACCACGCCGCTCGAGACGTGCGTGGCGTTCTTCTCCACTATGGTGCTCAGCAGATTGTCACGCACTGTCTGCTCCATGCTCTTGGGTGTCATGCCCATGGCCAGTGGCAGGAGGTTGGCCGTCACGGTGGCGTTGGAGTAGTTGCCGTCCTTCAGGTATGTGGTGTTCACGGCGTTGAGTGTGGTGTCGGCCTCTGCCTCGAGGTCGCCCGCGTCGGTGTCGTGTCCCAGCAGCCGGGCGTAGTGCGCCATGAGGCGGCACAGATGGTAGTAGTAGGCCGACGATATGAGCTGCCCGTCGGTCTTCCGCGCGGGGTCCTTGCTGTGCACGAGGTTTGGCGACTCTGGCGGCACGCACCAGTCGCCATATCGGTCGTAGGGCACCAGCCCGTCCTTGTGGTTCTCTTTGCGTATCATCTCCAGCCATCTCTTTATGGCCGCGTAGCTCTCGGCCATGGGGCGCAGGTCGCCATATTGTCGGTAGAGCATGTCGCAGGCGAATGGAAGAGCCGCCGGCCATGTTATGTTGGTGTTGTACAGCCGCCAATAGGCTGGGGTGACGTCGCTTATTCGCCCATCTGCATGCTGGCCGTCGCATATGTCCCTCACCCATTTGGCGTACAGCGCATGGTTGTCCATGAGGAAGCTCTCGCCGAGGCATCCTGTGGTGCGGTCGCCGAGCCACGGCATGCGCTCGTCGCGCTGCGGACAGTCGATGGGCATGCCCTTGTAGTTGCTCCTCACGCCTCGCCGCGCGTTGTCCACTATCCGGTTGAGCATGTCGTTGCCGTCGCGGTCAAGCACGGCGAAGTCGGTGTAGCTGTCGTCCATGCGGTCGGCTATCAGCTCGCGCACTATCTGCCCTTTGCCAAGGGTGTCCACCCCTGTCACCTCGACGTAGCGGAAACCGTAGAAGGTGAACTCCGGAGTCCAGTCTATTGACTTCCCGTTGGTCACATGGCGAGCCGTGGCCTCGGCGCTGCGCAGGTTCTTGACGTAGAGCGTGCTGTCGCCCCGCTCCAACAGCTCGGCGTGGCGTAGGCGTATGGTGTCGCCCTTGACTGTGTGTGGGAGGCGTAGGCGTATGCGCCCGGCGTTGTTGGTGCCGAAGTCCACGATGTGGCACCGACCGAACCGTCTGACGGCCACTGGCTCTTCCGTTTGGTACACGCTCATGTTCGGCGCGGGCGACCCCACGGGCTTTCCGCCGGGCGCTGTCATCACATCGGCCTTGGCCCAGTGGCTGTCGTCAAACCCGGGCTTGCTCCATCCGTCCATGGCCATGTTGGAGTCGTACAGCTCACCGTCATACTCGTTGGCGTAGCGCACAGGGCCGTCGGCCGTCACGCGCCATGTGCTGTCGGTGACTATCGTCTCCTGCCGGCCGTCGGCATATTCTACTATGATGTTGGCCCTTAGGCGCGGCAGTCCGTAGGTGGTGCGCACGTTGGTCTGGAAGTTCTGGGTCTGTGCGAAGTAGTGCCCTCCCTCAAGGGTCACCCCTACGGCGTTGTAGCTGCCCATGAGCGCGGTGATGTCGTAGGTGTCGTAGGCCACGGTCTTCGTGTAGTCGGTCGGCAGAGGGGTGAGCACATCGTCGCCCACCCTTTGCCCGTTGATGTCCAGGGTGTATAGTCCCAGACCCGATATGTGCACCATGGCGCGCTTTATGGCTACCTTCCTCGTGGCGAACTCCTTGCGCAGGTAGCGCGCCGAGAGGCGGCTGTGGCGTTCGGCTCTGTCCCACGCCATCATGCTGTCCAGCCCTATCCACGAGCCTTTCCAGTGGGCCTCGTCCAGCAGGCCCGTGGTCCATGTGGCCACTTCGCTCCACTGGCTCTTGCCTTTGTTGATACCAACGAGCACTCGCCAGAAGTACTGCTTGTTGGGGCGCACGGCAATGGGCACGTCCACCCACTGCGACTGGTTCGACCTCACGGTGCCGCTGTCCCACTCGTCGCCCTCCAAACTCTCAGCCTTGTGGCGCGTTGAGGCTACTATCACGCGGTAGGTGCGCTGTTCCACGCCGTTCTTGTCGCTCTCTATCTGCCAGCCCAGCCGTGGGCGTTCTTCGTCCAGCCCCAATGGCTCGGTGCGGTGCTCCACGGTGAGATGGCGCACGCTAATCTTGGCCTGTGACGTGGCTGGGTATAGCAGTGCCACGGCAAAAAGCAGTGCAAGTCTCCATGTTGTGCAAATCTTCATTGTGTTTTTGTTTTTAGTATTTAGTTTTTAGCATAGTCGCGATGATAAAATAGGTATAGTTGTAGGCAAGGTGCGCAGCGATAACCTGCTGTGCGCGCAAGCTGTCCTACTTCCCGTACACCTCTTTGACTTTGTCGAAGATGGCGAAGAGCTCGTCCACGGTCTCGGCACGCAGCATGGCGATGCGGGTGTCCTTGAAGTTGGGCAAGCCCTTGAATAGGGGAGAGGCTGCCAGGTGACGGCGGATGTGGAGGATGCCACGGCGCTCGTCGAGGCGTTGCACACTCTGCAGCACCTCCTCGCGGAGCACGTCCATCTTCCAGTCGAACGGGAGAGGCGGCAGCTCCTCGCCGGTGCGCAGGTAGTGCGTCACCTCCTTGAATATCCACGGGCGGCCGAAACTGCCGCGGCCTATCATGATGGCATCCACGCCATACTTGTCGAAACACTCCTTGGCGCGCTGCGGTGTGGTGACGTCGCCGTTGCCGATGATGGGAATGCGGATGCGCGGGTTGTTCTTCACCTCGCCTATCAGCGTCCAGTCCGCCTCGCCGGTATACATCTGTGCGCGGGTGCGGCCGTGGATGGTCAGCGCCTCTATGCCGCAGTCTTGCAGTTGCTCGGCCAGGGTGCAGATAATCTTGTGGTCGGCGTCCCATCCCAGGCGTGTCTTCACCGTCACGGGAATCTTCACGGCATCCACCACGGCGCGGGTTATCTCCAACATCTTGGGGATGTTCTGCAACATGCCGGCTCCGGCACCTTTGCCTGCCACGCGCTTCACGGGACAGCCGAAGTTGATGTCCAGTATGTCGGGCCGTGCCTGCTCCACGATGCGGGCGGCCTCCACCATGGCATCGGTCTCCCTGCCGTATATCTGTATGGCCACGGGGCGTTCCTCCTCGCTGATCTCCAGCTTCTGCATCGTCTTGTTGACGGATCGGATGAGCGCGTCGCTCGACACGAACTCGGTGTACACCAGGTTGGCCCCGAAGCGTTTGCACATCAGCCGGAAGGCAATGTCGGTGACGTCCTCCATGGGCGCCAGCATCACGGGCTGTTCGCCCAGGTCTATGTCGCGTATCTTCATGTTTGTTCTCTGTGTGTGTTTATTCTCTTGCGTCGGCTCCCCACATCATCTTGTCGCGCAGGGTCTGGAAGAAGACGTGGTTGCGCCGCTTCACCACCTTCGTCGTGTAGTCGGCCTTGCGGATGGTGAGGCGTGTGCCTTGTTGGCAAGTCTCGCTCCGTCCGTCCAACGCCACCAGGAAATTGTGGTTGCGGCTCTCCACGTCGAGCGACACCTCCCAGTCGTCGCGGATGACGATGGGGCGCATGTTGAGGCTGTGCGGTGCCACGGGCGTGAGGGCTATCGTGCCGGCGTGGGGCACCATGATGGGACCTCCCACGCTGAGCGAGTAGGCGGTGGACCCTGTGGGGGTGGCCACGATGATGCCGTCTGCCTGATAGGTGGTGAGCAGCGCTCCGTTGATGTGGGTGTGTATGCTGATCATCGACGAGCTGTCGCGCTTCAGTATGGCGATCTCGTTCAGTGCGAAGGGATAGCCCTTCAGCCCCTCGCCGCCAGCGTCCAGCTGCAGCACACTGCGGTCCTCCACCTGATAGCTGCCGCTGAATATCTCGTCGAAGGTCTCGCCGATTTCGTCGGGCGAGATGTCCGCCAGGAATCCCAGCCGTCCGGTGTTGATGCCCAGGATGGGGATGCCTCGGCGGCCCACACGCATGGCGGACTTCAGGAAGGTGCCGTCGCCGCCCACGCTGATGACCATGTCCGCGTCGAAGTCATCGCCCTCGAAGATGCCGTCGGGCTGATAGCGTGCCGTCAGCTCCTGCGGCAGGAAATGGTAGAAGTCGCTGTCGATATACACTTCTGCGCCATAGGTGCGCAAGGTGGCCAGCAGCTGCTCGGCATGCATCGACTTCTTGGTCTGGAACGTGTTCCCGAATAGGACAAATCTCATCATAGCGAAACGTGACGTCTTTAGTTAATAAAATATTTCTTTCTGCCCAAAGAGGCATTGTTACATAAAAATCTAGTACTTTTGCATTCAGCGGGGCTGTGGCAAGTCCTCGGCTCCCGCTGAAATGCTAGTGCAAAGATACGGTTTTATTATTTAAGATTGTGGAACATGACGAAGCTAAGTGTAAATATTAATAAGATTGCTACGTTGCGCAACGCGCGTGGCGGCAACAATCCCGACGTGGTGAAGACGGCTTTGGACTGTGAGTCCTTCGGCGCCGAAGGCATCACGGTGCATCCGCGCCCCGACGAGCGACACATCCGCAAGTCCGATGTGCTCGACCTGAAGGGTGTGCTGAAGGTGGAGTTCAACATCGAAGGCTATCCCTCGCCGGAGTTCATTGACCTGGTACTGAAGGTGAAACCTGCACAGGTCACCCTCGTGCCCGACCGCCCCGACCAGCTGACCTCCAACGCCGGATGGGACACCCGAGCCAACCAGGAGTTCCTGACCGATGTGCTCGACGCTTTCCGCAAGGGCGGCATCCGCACCTCGCTGTTCGTGAATGCCGACAAGGATATGGTGGAGTATGCCGCAAAGGCCGGCGCCGACCGTGTGGAACTCTATACCGAACCTTACGCCACACTCTATCCATCGGATAAGGAAGCGGCCGTCGCTCCCTTCGTGGAGGCAGCCAAGCGGGCCCGTTCGCTGGGCCTCGGCCTGAATGCCGGACACGACCTTAGCCTGGTGAACCTGGCCTATCTGCACCAAAACATCCCCTGGATTGACGAGGTGTCGATAGGACACGCCCTCATCTGCGACGCCCTCTATCTGGGACTTAAGAAGACTATCGAGAGCTATAAGAAGTGCCTCTGCTGACCCTTGGCGTGTGCCAGGCGCCGGCGGATTACTTAAATAGATATTGAGAGTAGTAAGAAATGTATCCGTTGACTCTTGGAACGAACTCGATCCGGCGGATTATCCTAAAAAACTGAAGAGAATGAATACCATTTATCTGTTCTTGGCGGACGGCTTCGAGGATGTCGAGGCCCTCGGCACGGTGGACATCTTGCGCCGTGCCGGACTTCCCGTTCGCACCGTCTCCATCATGAAGCGTCTGGAGGTGCAAAGTGCCCACGGCATCAGCGTGAAGGCCGACGAGCTGTTCGAGGAGGCAGACCACACGCAAGGCGAGATGCTGATACTGCCCGGAGGAATGCCCGGAGCGTTGCACCTGAAGGACCACAACGGCCTGCGTGAGGAAATCCGTATGATGGCACGCGCCGGCAAGTCGCTGGCGGCTATCTGTGCCGCACCTATGGTCTACGGCGACATGGGACTGTTGGCAGGCCGACGCGCCACCTGCTATCCCGGCTTCGAGGAGTACCTCCAACATGCCACCTACACCGCCGCACCGGTGGAGCAGGACGGCAATTTCATCACCGGTAAGGGACCGGGCGTCACGTTCGACTTCGCTCTCGCCATTGTCGCCAAATACTGCGGCGACGCCAAGGTGGCCGAGTTGCGGCAAGGCATGATGATGGAATGAGAAAGTATGCCGTCATCGTAGCTGGGGGCAAGGGCCTGCGCATGGGTAGCGACATCCCCAAACAATTTCTGCCCGTTGGGGGGGTGCCCGTGTTGATGCGCACCCTCCAGACTTTCTATGCCTACGATGCCGCGCTCTCACTCATTCTGGTGCTGCCCGCCTCGCAACAGGACTACTGGCAGTCGCTCTGCCAACAACACCGCTTCACCGTACCGCATCGGGTAGTGTGCGGAGGCGACACCCGCTTCCACTCCGTGAAGAATGGACTGGATACAATCCTGCGTGAGGTGGACGAATCCACAGAGCGTAATATTCCCCGCCGGACCGAAAACTCTACGGCCCAGCACGGTGGCGTATCCTTCGAGGCAACCGGTGAAATCCTCGTGGCAGTGCACGATGGCGTTCGCCCATTCGTCGCCCCCGAGGTGATAGAAGTTTGCTTCCAAACAGCGGAGCGCACAGGGGCCGCCATCCCTGTGGTGGATGTGGTGGAGACCGTGCGTCAGTTGACCCCCGACGGCGTCAGCCGTACCGTCAGCCGCAGCGACTACAAGCTGGTGCAGACCCCGCAGGTGTTCAGCCTACAGTTGCTACGGCGTGCCTACGCACAACCCTACGACACCCGCTTCACCGACGACGCTTCCGTGGTGGAGGCCCTCGGCCATCAGGTGGCCCTGGTGCCAGGCAACCGCGAAAACATCAAGATAACCACCCCCTACGACATTAAAGTTGCCAACGCCCTCGTCTGAATGTTCGACCTCACTACACGCGACATAAAGTTTTTGACAGGGGTCGGACCACAGAAGGCATCCATCCTCAACAAGGAGCTCAATATCTTCTCCCTGAACGATCTGCTCTACTATTTCCCTTACAAATATGTAGACAAGAGCCGTGTGTATCGCATCAGCGAGATTGACGGCAACATGCCCTACATCCAGTTGAAGGGACATTTCCTCAGCTTCGAGACCTTGGGCGAGGGGCGCCAGCGGCGCTTCGTGGCCCACTTTACCGACGGCACCGGCGTGGTGGACCTCGTCTGGTTCCAAGGTATCAAGTACGTGGAGGAACGCTACAATCTCCACACCGAGTACATCGTCTTCGGCAAACCCACCGTCTTCAACCACCGCATTAACGTTGCCCATCCGGACATCGACGTGGCCTCCGAACTGGAGCTCTCCGCGCGTGGCCTGCAACCTTTCTACAACACCACCGAGCGGTTGAAGCGTGCCTTCCTCAACTCCCACGCCCTCGAGAAGCTGATGGCCAACCTCTTCGCCCTTCTCACCGGTGAAGTGCCCGAGACGTTGCCGCCAGCCATGGTGCAGCAATATCACTTGATGTCGCTCACCGATGCCCTGCGCAACATCCACTTCCCCAAGAACCCCGACCTCCTGCGCCGCGCGCAGTACCGCCTCAAGTTCGAGGAGCTCTTCTACGTGCAGCTCAACATCCTGCGCTACACCAAGGAACGCCAGCAGAAGTACAGGGGCGCCGTCTTCTCCCGTGTGGGCGACACGTTCCTTACCTTTTACAATAAGAACCTCCCCTTCGAACTCACCGGTGCCCAGAAGAGGGCCATCAAGGAGATACGTCGCGACGTGGGCAGCGGCAAACAGATGAACCGCCTGCTGCAGGGCGACGTGGGCAGCGGTAAGACGCTGGTGGCGCTCATGAGCATGCTCATTGCCCTCGATAACCGCTACCAGGCCTGCCTCATGGCACCCACCGAAATCCTGGCGGCCCAACACTACCAGACCATCACGGGATTCCTCCACGATATGGATGTGCGGGTGGAACTCCTCACCGGTTCGGTGAAGGGGAAGAAGCGCGCGCAGATTCTGGAGGGGCTGCTCACCGGCGACGTACATATATTAATAGGTACACACGCCGTCATCGAGGACACGGTCAACTTCAACTCCCTGGGTATGGTGGTCATAGACGAACAACACCGCTTCGGTGTGGCGCAGCGCGCCAAACTGTGGACCAAGAGCGCCCTGCCCCCACACATCCTGGTGATGACGGCCACACCTATCCCTCGTACCTTGGCCATGACGCTCTATGGCGACCTCGACGTGTCCGTCATCGATGAGCTGCCGCCGGGCCGCAAGCCGGTGGTCACCATCCACCAGTTCGACAACCGCAAGCCTGCCCTCTACGAGAGTCTGCGTAAGCAAATCCGAGAGGGACGACAGGTCTATGTGGTCTATCCGCTCATCCAGGAGAGCGAGAAGATGGACATCAAGAACCTCGAGGACGGCTACGAACAGCTCTGTCAGGAGTTCCCCGAGTATAAGATCAGTAAGGTGCATGGCAAGATGAAGCCTGCTGAGAAGGATGCCGAGATGCAACGCTTCGCCAGTGGCGAGACGCAGATAATGGTGGCCACTACCGTCATCGAGGTGGGGGTGAACGTGCCCAACGCCTCCGTTATGGTCATCGAGAACGCCGAGCGCTTCGGCCTCTCGCAGCTCCACCAGTTGCGCGGTAGGGTAGGGCGTGGTGCCGACCAATCCTACTGCATCCTTGTCACCAGCTACAAGTTGGCCGAGGACACCCGTCGCCGGCTCGAGATTATGGTGCAGACCAACGATGGCTTCGAGATAGCCGAGGCGGATCTGAAACTGCGCGGCCCGGGCGACCTCGAAGGCACCCAGCAGAGCGGCATGGCCTTCGACCTGAAGATTGCCGACATCGCCCGCGACGGACAACTGTTGCAGTTCGCGCGCGACATCGCCCGCCGCATAGTCGACGACGACCCTACCTTCCAGAAGCCCGAGAACCAAATCTTCTGGAACCGCCTGCGTGAGCTGCGCAAAACCAACATCAATTGGTCGTCTATCTCCTGATCTGCTCGCGCTTCCTGTCGCTAATATGTTCTAGCCTTTCAGCTCTGTCGTCTAAACTAACAGAAGACCACGCCGTACCATCCGCCGGATGTTAAGCCGACGGCCGCGCTGATCTGGTGGAACCATATATATAAAGGTATAAGGAATCGCTTGTTGGATGAATCACCGACAGAATCGGATGTTAGGCTAAACCGACGAATAAACCCGCCGAACCGACGTTAAGCCACTGAGGCTTATTGCCTGAGATAGAACCCTCATATCGTTTAAATATTTCTTGAATGAGCGCTCGAAAGCGAAACATGTTGTGAAACATGTATTTCACTCAAACCCTTTCTACAAGGTAGATTCGGAACATTTCGTCCTCCCGATGAGGCTCTGTCTGCCGAAAAATATCGTTAAAAGCTTGGCTCGTTTCGGCGGATTTGCTTACCTTTGAACGTTTTTGAAAATAGAGGGGCCGCCCCTTAGGACTTCTATCGTCCCCCGATGAAGAGTCAAATGGAGTGTTGAAGGGCGGTCGTCTTAGTTAACAATCACCTCGACAAGCGTTGCGCTATGCTTGCGACGAGGATAAACCAAAGGAGAAACGACTAATGATCTTAAAATACCTGAAACTGTTTTCGGTTGTTGCGCTGAACTTTGTCGCACTCAACGCTGTGGGGCAGGACTTGCTCGCAAGCCAAGCTCCGATAGACAAGAAGATGAGAACTATTGATTCCGTAGCCCTCGAACGCCAGATCCAAATCGAACAGTCACTCTATCCCGCATACAGCATCTACCCCAATTGGGATAACCGATACGTGCATTCCTATGGCAACGCCGTTGTTCCCGATACTTTCCGCATCGACCTCACAGGCTTCTGCATGCCGACCGACAGCCGCAAGGTGACCTCCAAGTTTGGTCCCCGCCGTCGCCGTATGCACTATGGTCTCGATGTGAAGGTCTACATCGGCGATACCATCCGTGCGGCCTTCGATGGCAAGGTGCGTATGGTGAAGTTCGAGCGCCGTGGCTATGGCAAGTACGTGGTCATCCGCCACGAGAATGGTCTCGAGACCGTCTACGGACACCTCTCGAAGCAACTCGTCGACGAGGACCAGTTCGTGCGCGCCGGCGATGTGATTGGTCTCGGTGGCAACACCGGACGCTCTACCGGATCGCACCTCCACTTCGAGACCCGCTTCCTCGGTCAGGCCATCAACCCCGAACTGCTGTTCGACTTCCCCAACCAGGATGTGGTGGCCGACTCATGGCTCTATCGTAAGCATGGCGCTTCACGCTCCGTGGCATCCAAGTCATCCGCACCGGCCAATACCGGCAGTGGTGAGATTGCCTATTACAAGGTACGCTCCGGCGACACCCTCTCCAAGATTGCCAAGCGTCAGGGTACCACCATTGACAAGCTTTGCAAACTCAACCGAATCAAAAGTACTACCACCCTCAGAGTGGGTCAAGTGCTCCGTTGCTCGTAAATAATCATACATAATATAGGAAAGAGTCGGCAAAGTTTCTTTGCCGACTCTTTTTTTCGTACTTTTGCAAGCAATCTATTTCGATAATGAACGATACGAACAAGCAATTTGAGAATATCATCCAGCAGTGTCGCGAGGTGTTCGCCAACAAGCTGCAGGATTACGGTGCCTCGTGGCGCATCATGCGGCCCTCCTCGGTGACCGACCAAATCTACATCAAGGCCAATCGCATCCGCAGTCTCGAGACTAAAGGTGTCTCTATGGTGGGCGAGGGCATACAGCCGGAATTCATGGCCATCGTCAACTACGGCATCGTCGGTCTCATCCAACTGGAGCTGGGCTATGCAGACCGCGACGACATGACTGTGGAGCGCGCACTGGAGTACTACGACAAGTATGCCCAGAAAGCCCTTGAGCTGATGATTGCCAAGAACCACGACTATGACGAGGCCTGGCGCTCCATGCGCATCAGCTCCTACACCGACTTGATTCTGACGAAGATTTACCGGACCAAGCAGATTGAGGGCCATCAGGGCAAGACACTCGTGTCCGAGGGAATCGACGCCAACTATATGGACATGATCAACTATTCTGTCTTCGGACTCATAAAGCTGGAGTTTGGTGAGTAACACACAACATAGGGTACTGAAGGTGTGGACCAACTTCTGCAAGGTGGGCCTCTCACTCATCTTCATCTTCTCGGGTTTCATCAAGGCCAACGATCCTTGGGGAACGTTCTACAAGGTGGAGGAGTACTTCCGTGTGTTCGGTGTGGCCGACAGTCTCCCCAGCTTCGTGCCCCTCTTCTGCGCAGTGATGCTGGGTGTGTTCGAATTCTCCGTGGGCATTTACCTGCTCCTCGGCATCCGCCGCAAGTTCACGGCCGTCGTGCTGCTCGCCTTCCTGGCGGTGATGACGCCCCTCACACTCTATCTGGCCATCGCCAACCCCATAGAGGAGTGTGGCTGCTTCGGCGACGTCGTCCACCTAACCAACTGGGAGACCTTCGGCAAGAACTTCGTCTTCCTGGTGGGCGCTGTCAGCCTTTTCCGGTGGTACGACCTCCAGCTGCAGATTGTCAGCACCAAGAGCCAGTGGCTTGCCTCCATCTACACCATACTCTTCATCTTCGCCGTCACGGGCTACAGCTACACCTACCTGCCTGTGTTCGACTTCAGTCCCTACCACATCGGAGCCAGCATCCAGGAGGGTATGCGTGTGCCCGAGGGGGAGAAGGCTCCCGTCCTCGATGTGGTGTATGTGATGCAGCGGGGCAGTGAGCGCCGCGAGTTCACTGTCGACAACTACCCCGACAGCACCTGGACGCTGGTGGAGGCCAAGACCGTGGTCAAGGAACCCGGCTACAATCCGCCCATCCTCGACCTTCCCCTCACGCTCACCGACACCGGCGAGCGCATCACCGAACAAGTGCTCGAGGACGACGGCTACACCTTTCTCCTCGTCTCCCCCTGGCTCGGCAAGGCCGACGAGGGGTACATCGATTTGATCAACGAATTATATGACTATAGTGTGGAGTACGGCTACCCCTTCTACTGCGCCACGGCATCGTCCGACGACGAGGTGCGTCAGTGGTGCGAGCACACGGGTGCCGAATATCCCTTCTGCGAGTCGGACGAGTCCACGCTGAAGACCATGGTGCGGTCCAACCCCGGCTTGCTGTTGCTCCGCCACGGCACGGTGGTCAACAAGTGGAGTTGCGCATCGCTGCCCGACGAGTATGAGCTCCGTGGACCGTTGGACCAGCTCCCTCTGGCACACATCACCCCGTCCGGCATCACCCGCAAGGTGCTCGTTGTGTTGGCGTGGTTCATCCTCCCGTTCGCCTTGCTTGTGTTGGTGGACAGGCTATTGGTTATGCGAATGAATAAACAGAGATAGTATTTAATTTTTAAAGGTTTACAAAAATGAGAAAGAACATTGTTGCCGGAAACTGGAAGATGAACAAAAATCTTCAAGAAGGCATTGCCTTGGCAAAAGAATTGAATGAGATGTTGCAGGCAGACAAACCCAACTGCGATGTCGTTATCTGCACACCGTTTATCCACTTGGCTTCTGTCACTCCGCTGGTGGATGCCAAGCTGATTGGCGTAGGTGCCGAGAACTGCGCCGACAAGGTGTCGGGTGCTTACACAGGTGAGGTTTCTGCCGAGATGGTGAAGTCTACAGGCGCACAGTATGTCATCCTGGGTCACTCTGAGCGTCGTGCTTACTATCACGAGACTCCCGAGATCCTGAAAGAGAAAGTGCAATTGGCTCTTGCCAACGGCCTGACTCCGATCTTCTGCATCGGCGAGGTGCTCGCTGAGCGCGAGGCTGGCAAGCAGAACGAGGTTGTCTACGCTCAGCTGGCAGGTTCACTCTACGACCTCTCTGCCGAGGACTTCTCCAAGATCATACTGGCTTACGAGCCCGTTTGGGCCATCGGTACCGGCAAGACCGCTACTGCTGAACAGGCACAGGAGATACACGCCTACATCCGTTCTACCATTGCCGACAAGTATGGTAAAGAGGTTGCAGAGAACACTTCCATCCTCTATGGTGGTAGCTGCAAACCGTCCAATGCCAAGGAGCTCTTCGCTAACCCCGACGTGGATGGCGGTCTCATTGGTGGTGCTGCACTGAAGGCTGCTGACTTCAAAGGCATCATCGACGCGTTCAAATAAGTCTGTCGCCCGTAGGGCGCAGCAAGGTATATGTGGACTGCAGACCCCACCTCCGGGGTTTGCGGCCCATTCATCACTCCGGTGACACTACAGTGCATCAATTAACAAATAGTAAACGATCATGAAACGAATAGGAACTACCGTATGTCTGTTGTTGGCGAGCGTGTGCGTCGCTTTTGCACAACAATCTATTGTTGGCCATCTTACGTCGCACCGTCCGGGCGAGGGTACGGTCACTTTGGTGCAGGACGCTCTCCTCTCCGCATTGGTGAACAACACCTTCTCCACCTCCGTAGATACCGAGTCCGACAGTCAAAACACCATCAAGGCCAATGGCTTCCGGATACAGGTCTTTGCCGGCAACAACTCGCGCACCTCGCGTGGTGAGGCACATGCTATGGCCGAGAAGGTGAAGGAGCTCTTCCCCGAACTCTCTGTCTACACCCACTTCGTCAATCCGCGCTGGCTCTGTCGGGTGGGCGATTTCCGTAGCATCGAGGAGGCGGATGCCGTCATGCGCAAGCTGAAGGCCACAGGTTCGTTCCATGAAGTCTCTATCGTTCGTGAAACGGTCAACATACACTACTAAGCAATGTTACAGATGGAAAATCTAGAGCTCGACCCCACTAAGGTGGCGCAGCTGCAAGAGCACTACAAGGCCATCCTCTCCATTCTGGGCGAGGA
Organism: Bacteroidaceae bacterium; assembly: GCA_963643925.1. GTDB lineage: Bacteria > Bacteroidota > Bacteroidia > Bacteroidales > Bacteroidaceae > Phocaeicola_A. The sequence goes on along the minus strand of CAVINS010000023.1, from coordinate 31,039 downwards.
CGTGGCGCGTGAGGGACTGCTGAAGACTCCCGAGCGGGTGGCCAAGGCTATGCTCACCCTCACCAAGGGATACCGTATGGACCCCCGGGCTGTACTCAACTCAGCCAAGTTCAAGGAGGACTATAGTCAGATGGTCATCGTCAAGGACATTGACTTCTTCTCCTTGTGCGAACACCACATGTTGCCATTCTACGGCAAGGCCCACGTGGCCTACATCCCCAATTGCTACATCACCGGTCTGAGCAAGATAGCCCGTGTGGTGGACATCTTCGCTCACCGCCTGCAGGTGCAGGAGCGCATGACGCTGCAGATACGCGAGTGTATACAGGAGACCCTCAACCCCCTGGGAGTGATGGTCGTCGTGGAGGCTCGCCACATGTGTATGCAGATGCGGGGTGTGGAGAAACAGAATTCCATTACTACCACCTCCGATTTCACGGGTGCTTTCAACCGGGCCACCACGCGCGAGGAGTTCATGAACCTCATCCACCATGGCAGCTAGTCGGACCCGCTCTGTCGCTGCCGTATACAATAACACCCAGCTTTACGCAAACCGGGTGTCTCTCTATATATAATAAGGTATAGCTTTCAATCGATTTGCTTGGCGATTACCGATGGCATCTCCCAATCTATCGGGTGACTGTCGTCGCTCTGCATCGACTCCTTCTCCTCAGTCTTCGTCACGTCGCTTTGATGAGGTATCACCCGTTCCATCAGGAAGTGGGTCGTGAAGGAGATGGCCAGCACCACCACGATGCAGGCAACTATCACCATGGCCCATCTTAACTTTCCGATGTTGTTGGTGGGGATGTGTATCAGTAGGTTCTGCTCCTTTAGTTCGTGCAGGTCTATCTGCAGATTTGCCATGTTTTTCCGCATGTCCCTCAACTCCTTTTGGCTCGCCTCCAACTCCTGTTGCTTCTGATAGTATTTCTCGCGCAGGCTGTCTATCGTCTCCTCGCTGCTGTGCTTTGCCTGCTCCAGGGTGCTCCTCATCTCCTCCAGTTTCTGTTCGCTCTCCATCCGCATCAATTCCATCTCTTTGTCGGAGGTTTGCTTGTTGCTCTTCATCTCCTCTTGAAACTTATGTGTGATGTTGGCAATCTCGTCCTGCGACCTCTTGGTTATCTCGTCGATGCGGTCCTGCGAGTTTTGTTTCTGAAACTGTATCTCGTTCAGTGCCTCCTTCACGGACGATTGCATCTCGAATCTGTAGCGCGCCACCTTCTGTGCCTCGTCCACCGAGAGGAAGTAGGGCGAGATGATGAACATGCCCGTCTGCTTCAGCTTCTCCACGGCCACCTGTTGTTTACATTCATACACGTTGTAGAGTCCAGCCGTCTTGCCGTTGCTCTGGGGGTAATCCTCCAGCGTGTACATATCATCCTTCGAGTAGAACTCGTTGATGTAGACCATCAATCGGTCTCTCACATAGTCCAGCTGCGGTCCCGCTTCGGCGAAGTCCTCCACCATGTATTGCGTGCCGTTCGGCGTTTCCTTCAGCAAGATGCCGATGTATTTCTTGTCGAAGAGTGTCCGTAAGTTGTTGTAGACATCGCGCAGGTCACTATAGAATCCAGTGATGCGTAGGGTGAGTCCGAAGTAGGACCCCTCCTGTCCTTTTATGTCCAGCACATGCTGAGCTCTGATGTACGAGTAATAGCAATAGGTGACTCCTCCAAAACTCTTGATTTCCACAACCATGAATTCGGGAACCTTCTGTTTGACGTTCGCCAAGGATGCAATATATTCGCTGTCTTCCCCAGTTGGTCCCCATATCTTAAGACCGTTGGGTGCTCCGTGAACAAAAAGAGTACTATTCAGTTCCATAAAACGTAATAAAAATAAAACTTTGTTTCTCTATTCACTCCGGCCTTGCGGCCGTTGTGGTTCTCTCCTAGTTTTACTCAGTAGTCACTCTCGCTAGCGTGCGTCCGTTGGTTGCTGTTGTTTTTCATGTCTATGGCCGCATTTGGGCGCTTGTAACTGCCTGATTGTAAGGTCTCTAGTACCCCCCCCCATCCCGGTTAAGCGTAGTCTGGAAGAGCTTTAAAAAGCGTGGAAACCATGTTGTCTGTTTCTCTTGCTGAGAGGCTTTCGTATTGCCTTGTTCAGCAAGACAGGAACATAGCGTTCGTAAACGCTTCATGTTTTACTTGTCCCACCCCGTTCTCATTGCAAGTATAGAGTTTGTTTTGCTTTCGGCGTGGGCTAAGTCAAATATCAGTGTTTGATGGAGTTGCCTCCATCACTATTAATATTCTGCCCAAATATATGAACTTATTTTGATATGGCAAACTAAATTCCAAGGAAAATTTTATTGGTTCAATATTTGTTGAGGAATTGACTAATTATTACTGCCTTCTGTAGATGTTGAAGGTCATAGGTCTTAGGTTGAATGTTAGCGTAATTGCGTAACATAAAACCTGAAACACAAAACCTTTAACGTTTTATGAAATAAACATAAAGCCTTCAATGCTTTAGCTTGTTGCCAGTATCCGGTCGCCGGTGAGCTTGCCTACCTCTTGTAGTATCTTCTGCCACTCCTTGATTTGTTGCAGGGTGGCGGCTAGGCGGGTGGGGTCGTTGCATATGTCTGGGTTCTGAAGCTGGCGCTTCATCTGGTCACACGACTCTTTGATGACGGCGTACTTGTATTCGCAGAGCAGCTGGGGCACCAGCTCGTGGAGGCGCTCCTCGTCGGTGTAGATCTTCTTCAACTTCGAGTGTACTTTGCTCAGTTGGTAGCGGTCTATCGTCAGGTCGGCGGCCAGGCGACTTATGTTCGGGTCGGGGTGCGACGAGAAATATCCGTGGGCGGTGAAGCCCTCGTCGTGCAGATGTTCCATCGCCTCCTCCAACACCTGGCGGAACAGGGGGTTCTCCAGCTGCAGCTCGTCGTTCTTCAGGTTGTAGTAGACATACTCTATGGCCGTCACCGGTTGGTTGTTCTCCTCGTCCTGCACTATCACCTCCTCGCCGTAACGCACGACGGCGCTGATGATGTCCTTCTCCAGGGCATAGAACTTCTGGGTGCCACCCAGCGCAGGGGGCACTGTCGCTGCCTCGCCACCAGCCGTGGGTGGGGCGGGGATCTCTTCGCCAGCGTCCGGTGTGGCGGGTTGCTCGGTGGGTTGTTCGGCTGTGGGCGCGTCCTTGTGGGCGTTGTCTCCCTTCTCGTTCTTCTCGATTTTCTCCCGCCGTTTCTTCTTTATCTCATTCACCAGCAGACTCTCCTCCACCTGCAACAGCTGGCTACACTCGTGTGTGTAGACCGACCGCACGATGCCGTCCGGTATCACGGCGATACTCTTCACAATGTCCGTTATCAGTCCTGCCCGTTTGATGGGGTCGGTGCCGGCGTCGGTCAGCAACAGGTTCGTCTTGAATCGTATGAAGTCCACTTCGTGTGCGTTGATGTAGTTCTGGTAGTCCGTGGCGTTGTGTTTGCGGGCGAAGCTGTCCGGGTCGTCGCCGTCGGGCAGCAGCACCACCTTGATGTTCATCCCCTCCTCCAGCAGCATGTCGATGCCGCGGATGGAGGCCTTGATGCCCGCCATGTCGCCGTCGTAGAGCACCGTGATGTTGTTCGTGAAGCGGTGGATGAGTCGTATCTGCCCCTGTGTTAGTGAGGTACCCGATGAGGCCACCACGTTCTCCACGCCCGATTGGTGCATGCTTATCACGTCCGTGTAGCCCTCCACCAGGAAGCAGCGGTCCTGCTTCACGATGGCCTGCTTGGCGAAGTAGATGCCGTAGAGTTCGTTGCTTTTGTGGTAAATCTCCGACTCGGGCGAGTTCACATACTTTGCCGTCTTCGAGTCGGTCTTCAGCACACGTCCGCCGAAGGCCACTATCTTGCCCGACAGTGTGTGCACGGGGAAGATGACGCGTCCCCAAAAGCGGTCGCGCAGCGCCCCGTTTTCCCGCTCGTAGCAGAGGCCTGTCTTTATCAGATACTCCTTGTTGAATCCTTTGCTGGTTGCCTCCCGGGCGAAGGCATCGGGTTGGTTCAGGCAATATCCCAGTTGGAACTTCTTGATGATGTCATCGCGGAATCCCCTTTGCCGGAAGTAGGTCATGCCGATGGTCACCCCCTCGGGGTGGTTGTAGAGGATGTCCTGGAAGTAGTTGCGGGCGAACTCGTTGGCCACGAACATGCTCTCGCGCACGCTCTGCGCCAACTTCTCCTCTGAGGTCAGTTCCCGCTCCTTTATCTCTATGCCGTACTTCTTCGCCAGATACTTCAGTGCCTCGTAGTACGACATCTGCTCGTGCTCCATGATGAAGTGCACCACGTTGCCGCCCTTGCCGCATGAGAAGCATTTGCACAGTCCCTTCGAGGGCGACACGCTGAACGACGGTGTCTTCTCGTTGTGGAACGGACACAGACCGATGTAGTTCACCCCTCGCTTGCGAAGGGTCACAAACTCCGACACCACGTCCACTATCTGCGCGGCATCCAGTATCCGGTCTATCGTCGCCTGGTCTATCATCGTCCTCTGGTTCTTGGCTTTATGCTTGTTGTTGGTCCTGCCGGATGAGCTCCAGCAGTCGGTCCACCGCCTCCTCGGCGGATATGTTCTTCAGTATGCACTCCTTGCGTCGGTAGAGGCTCACCCGTCCGCGTCCGGCTCCCACGTAGCCGTAGTCGGCATCCGCCATCTCGCCCGGACCATTCACAATGCATCCCATCACGCCTATCTTCAGTCCCTTCAGGTCCGCCGTCGCCGCCTTGATGCGCGCGAGCGTGTCCTGCAGGTCAAACAGGGTGCGTCCGCAGCTGGGGCACGAGATGTACTCCGTCTTGCTCACCCTGGTGCGTGTGGCTTGTAGGATGCCGAAGGCCGTAGCCTCCACGGTGGTGGAGGCCACCTTGCCGTTGTTGAACAGGAAGATGCCGTCGCACAGTCCGTCGAACAGCAGGGCGCCCATGTCTGCGCCTGCCTTCAGCTGCAAGTCCTCGTCCTCGTCCTCCTGGTAGTGTTGGAACATCACCACGGGGTTGCTCAGCTTCTCGTTCATCAGCTGGTGCACCAGTGCGCGCAGCTCGCCCGTGCGGTTGGGGTGGTTGCTCTGGGCTATGATCACCACCTCGGGGTGGTGACGCAGCAGGGCCATTATCTCGTCCGTGCATGCCAGGTAGGTAAGGAACAGAAACTTCAGCGGACTCTTGTTCAGGTTCACTTGCATGAACAGGGGCATGCGTGTCTCGTCGGTGGATGGCATGAATGCCGGGTATGTACCTGCCTCGCCCGTCCATGCGTCCGCATCTACGATGTAGCCGCACTGCTCCCGCCTGGTGGGCAGCTTGTGGCCCACGTAGATGTAGTCGGGCATGAACTGCGGGTTGGTGGCCATGCGGGTGTGGTATCCGTCCGCTATCACCACCGGCACGTTCTCTCCACCGATGTTCGCCACCGCTACTGTCTTGCGGCGTTGGGGCGACAGGTAGTCAAACTCCGGTGCCTTCTCGCCCGGCACCAGCGGATGTCCTTCGCGCTTGGTCACATAGGCCACCAGCTTCTTTGCCACGGGAATCTCCGCCTCCGGGTCCTCGCTCAGCGACACGCGTATCGTGTCGCCCAGTCCGTCCGCCAGCAGGGCTCCTATGCCCACGGCCGATTTGATGCGTCCGTCCTCGCCGTCGCCCGCTTCTGTCACACCCAGGTGCAGGGGGAATGCCATCCCCTCCTGTTCCATGGTTGCCGCCAGCAGGCGCACCGTCTTCACCATCACCACCGGGTTGCTCGCCTTGATGGATATCACCACGTCGGTGAAGTGCTCGTCCATGCAGATGCGTAGAAACTCCATGCACGACTCCACCATACCGCGGGGCGTGTCGCCGTAGCGCGACATGATGCGGTCTGACAGCGATCCGTGGTTCACGCCGATGCGTATGGCCGTATGGTTCTCCTTACAGATGTTGAGGAAGGGCACGAATCGGTCGCGTATCTTCTGCAGTTCTTGCCGGTACTCCTCGTCGGTATACTCTAGATGCTTGAATGTGCGGGCGGCGTCCACGTAGTTGCCCGGGTTGATGCGCACCTTCTCGGCATAGCGTGCCGCCACGTCCGCCACGTTGGGGTTGAAGTGCACGTCCGCCACCAGTGGTGTCATGTACCCTTGGCTGCGCAGTGCGGCGTTGATGTTCTTCAGGTTCTCCGCCTCTATGGTGCCTTGGGTGGTCAGTCTTACGTACTCGCCCCCGGCGTCGACGATGCGTTTCGCCTGTTCCACGCACGCCTCTGTGTCGCGTGTCGGTGTGTTGGTCATCGATTGCACCCGGATGGGGTTGTCACCGCCTAGCGGTGTTCCACCGATGTGCACCTCCGTGGAGGTCCGTCGGTCATAGTTGAACAAATCAATCATTGCAGTATACTATATATAATAAGGTATAATATATAATAAGGTATAGCGGGCGTTCTATGTGCTATATAGAATAAGGTATATATAAATAAGGTATAGCCGCCCGCCGTTCCTTGTTATGTCAGTTCGTCTTGTAGGTGTACTTCACCTCTTTCAGTTCCTTGTTGGCCTTCTCTATCTTCTCCTTCAGTCCGTTCTTGTAGGCGGCGAAGGCCTCGGCCAGCTTCCCGTCGCTCAGTGCCAGCATCTGCACCGCCAGTATGGCCGCGTTCATCGCACCGTTGATGGCTACCGTGGCCACTGGTATGCCAGGAGGCATCTGGATGATGGAGTAGAGTGCGTCCACGCCGTCGAGCACAGCCCCTTTCACCGGCACGCCTATCACCGGCAGTGTGGTGTTGGCGGCTATCACACCCGGCAGCGCCGCTGCCATACCTGCTGCGGCTATGATCACTTTGATGCCCCGCTCCTTCGCGCCTTTGGCAAAGGCCTCCACGGCTTCCGGTGTGCGGTGTGCCGACAAGGCGTTCATCTCAAACGGCACCTGCATCTCGTCCAGCAGTTTGGCCGCTTTCTCCATGACGGGAAGGTCCGATGTGCTTCCCATGATGATACTCACAATTGGTTTCATTGTTATCGTTCGTTTTTTTTAGTTGTTGTCTATAGGAACAGTATCCCCGTGACGCTGCACACCAATCCCACCAAGAATCCCGCCAGCACCTCGGCCAGCGTGTGTTGTCGCAGCACCATGCGCGAGGTCCCCAGCATCCCCGCCAGCAGCAGGAAGGCGCAGAGCCACTTCACCGGGTTGTAGAAGAAGAGGAAACTCAGCGCCAGCAGTCCTCCCACCAGTTCGCCAACCGCCGTCATGTGTGCGCTTATCTTCCACCAGATGTTCACCACGGCGCATATCATCAGCGCCATCAGCGAGGCCACGATGATGCCGGACAGGTAGCGCGGTATGCGCAGTCGGTACATCAGCAACAGGCAGGCGGCGTAGGCGGCTATCGTCATCGCATAGGGTACCACGCGCTTCTCCTTGTGTCCCAGGTGTCGCAGACTCCATCCGTTTATCTTCCGGTAGAGGTAGATGCCCACCATTGGTATCAGCACCGTGAAGGCGTACACCGTCCCCAGCAGCGTCAGTTGGAAGCTGGCCGGCAGCAGCCTCAGGTAGGTACACATCAGCAGGGCCAGGAATCCTACCGTGGGGAAATAGAACGGGGTGAATACCGCTGAGAGCACCCGTGCGGTCATTCGCAGATATTTTTCTTCTCTCATACAAGTCATTTTCTTAGTCGGGCCACCGGTATGCCAAGCTGCTCGCGGTATTTGGCCACGGTGCGTCGGGCTATGGCGAACCCTTTATCCTTCAGTATCTTCGCCAGCTCCTCGTCCGTCAACGGATTGCCTTTGTCCTCTTTATCCACGCACTCCTTCAGGGTGCGGCGTATCTCTCTCACCGACAGCTCCTCGCCCTCTTCGGTGGTGTATCCGTCGCTGAAGAAGAACTTCAGCGGGTAGATGCCATAGTTGGTCTGCGCATATTTGCTGTTGCTCACCCTCGAGATGGTGGAGATGTCCAGCCCTGTGCGCTCTGCCACGTCCTTCAGTATCATCGGTTTCAGCAGGGTCTCGTCGCCCTCCTCGAAGAAGGGGCGCTGCAGGTCTATGATGGCCTGCATGGTCTTGCACATGGTCTGTTGCCGTTGCTTCACCGCGTCGATGAAGTTCTGTGCGGCGTCCATCTTCTGTTTCAGGAACAGCATGGCGTTCCTCGATTCCTTGCTCTGGTTTTTCTTGTTCTTTGTGTGCTCCTCCAGCATCTCGGTGAAGGTGCGGCTCACCCGTAGCTCGGGTACGCCCCGGTCGTTCAGGTTCAGCACTATGGTGCCGTCGTCCAGCGTGTCCACCAGGAAGTCGGGGATAATCTGTTGGAAGCTGCGTCCCACTGCCTCGCCCAGCGAGCTCCCCGGCCGTGGGTTCAGGTGTGTCAACTCCCGCTTCGCCGCGTCGAACTGCTCCTGGGTCAGCCCCAGCCGCTGCACTATCTTGTCCCAGTGCTTGCGGGTGAACTCTTCGTAGCATTTCGCCAGTATGTCTGTGCAGGTGTCCTTCACCGGCGAGTTCTCCTTGCGTTGCAGCTGCAGCATCAGACACTCCTGCAGTGTGCGTGCGCCGATGCCGGCGGGGTCGAAGTCCTGCAGGGTCTTCAGTGCCTCCTCCAGCTCGTCTGCCGTCACCTCCATATTATAGTTGAAGCATAGCTCGTCGGCTATGGCGGTCAGGTCCTTGCGCAGCAGCCCGTCGTCGTCCAGCGAGCCAATGATGTACTCTATCAGCGTGCGCTGCCGTTCGGTCAGGTCGCGTTCGCCTATCTGCTCCTTCAGCTGCTCGTAGAATGAGGTGGTGTCGGAGAAAGGTATCTCCTCCGCCTGAGTCTCGGGAGAGTTGCTGTTTTGTCTCAGTTTGTAGTCGGGAATGTCGTCCTCAGTGCGGTAGTCGCCCAGCGAGAGGTCCTCGTTGCTGTCGCCGCTGCCGCCTTCCTCTCCCTCGAAACCGCTCTCCTCGTTGCCGTCCCCTTCGCTGCCCTCGTACGTCTCCTCGCCCCCTCCTTCCTCTGGTTGGGGCGTGCCTTCCTCCAGGGCAGGGTTGTCCAACAACTCCGCCTTCACCCGCTCCTCCAGCTCCACGGTGGGTAGTTCCAGCATTTTCACCACCATCACCTGTTGGGGCGAGAGCGTCTGCGTTTGTTGTTGTTTCTGTGTCTGATAGTTCCCTTGTTGCATACTCTTGTCGTTTAAGATAGGGTGCGCAAAGGTAGCAATTTTCTCAATAGCTGAAACTGCTTCCTCCTAAAAACTCTCTGAGGAGTGATGTGGGTGGCAGGTCGCGGTCCTGCACCGGCACGAAGTATTGTATGAACTTCCTCAGCCGGTACGCTTCCGAGTGGGCCTCCGAGTCCAGCGGCACGCGGTTCAGTATGGGCTCCACATACTCCTTCAGTACCGACAGTTCAAACAGCAGGGCCGAGTTGAACACCGCGTCCGCCTCCTCCTGGTAGGGGAATATCCACTTGTCCTCGCCCGCCCTCACGCTGGGCCAGCGCAGGATGGTCTGCTCGGCGGAGTAGTTGCGGTATTTGTAGTCGCGGATTATGCGCCGCAGCAGGCGGTTGTCCGTGGTGGGTATGTAGTTGTGGTTGTCCAGCTTGATGCAGGTTAGTGCGGACACATATACCTTATATTTGTTCTCTGTCGGTATTTGTGGTGTCAGCTCCGGGTTAAGTGCGTGTATGCCTTCCAGTATCAGCACCATGTTCTTGTCTATGCGCAGGTAGTCGCCCTTGAACTCCCGCTCGCCCGTGGTGAAGTTGTAGCGTGGCAGCTCCACCTCTTCGCCCTTCAGCAGTGCGCTCAGTTGTTTGTTGAAGAAGTCCAGGTCCAGCGCGTAGAGCGACTCGTAGTCGTAGTCGCCCTTCTCGTTGAGCGGCGTGTGGGCGCGGTCCACGAAGTAGTTGTCCAGCGAGATGGGGTAGGGGCGTATGCCGTTTGTCATCAGCTGTATGGAGAGCCGTTTGCTGAAGGTAGTCTTTCCCGACGATGAGGGTCCCGAGATGAGCACCACCTTCACGCCTCCCCGCTTGGCGATGTCGTCCGCTATCTGTCCGATGCGTTTTTCCTGCAGCGCCTCCGCCACGTGTATCAAGTCGTTGGCGTGTCCCGCCTGTATCGACTCGTTGATGTCGCCCACCGTGCTCACACCCATTATCTCGTGCCACATTTGGTGTTCCTTGAAGACGTCCATCATCTTCTCCTGCTTCACGATGTCCTCCAGTGTGTCCGGATTCTCGCGGTTGGGTATGCGCAGCAGGATGCCGTCGTAGTACTTCACGATGTCGAACTTCCGTATGTACCCCGTGTTGGGCAGCAGGCTGCCGTAGTAGTAGTCCACCGTGTCGCCCAGCATATAATAAAAGGTATAGAGCTGTCTCGTTGTCTTCAGCAGCTTCGCCTTGTCGTACATTCCCTTGCGGTTAAACAGTTTCACCGCCTCCTCCGTGCGGCACTCCTTCCGGCGGAAGGGGATGTTCTCTGCTACGATCTCCTTCATCCGTTGCCGTATGGCGGCCACGTCCTCCAGGGTTATCTCCCGTCCGATGCGCAGGGTGAAGAAGTATCCCTTCGAGATGGGGTGCTGTATTTGTATCTCCCCTTTCGGGAACAGCTCGTCCACCGCTTTGGCCAACACAAAGCAGAGCGAGCGCACATACGTGCGCATGCCCGACGACGAGCGGATGTCCATGAACTCCACGTCCTTGTTATTGAAGCACTTGAAGGTAAGACCTTCCACCTTGTTGTTCACTTTGGCGCTCACAGGCCCGTAGGGCATCTCCAGTCCGAAGCCATTATAAATGTCCATCAGCGAACTTCCTTCGGGAAATTCTTTTGATAGATTGATATTTTTGCAATATATTTGTAGCATTTTTGAAATATGTGTTTCTACCGGCTGTGTTGCCGTTCTCTTTCGAGCGGTTAAGTTAGCCGATAAAACCATACGTACACAGTATAACGAATAAGATTTAAGAGATGGACTACTCTTTTTACGATTTTTTAAAGCTATTGGGGTCGCTGGCTTTGTTCCTCTACGGAATGAAGATCATGAGTGAGGGATTACAGAAGTTCGCCGGTGACCGGCTTCGTAGAATCCTGACGGCTATGACCACCAACCGTGTCACAGGAGTGCTGACAGGTGTGTTGATAACTGCCCTCATCCAATCCTCCTCCGCCACCACGGTTATGGTGGTCAGTTTTGTGAATGCCGGCCTGCTCACGTTGGCCCAGTCCATCGGTGTCATTATGGGTGCCAACATCGGCACCACCGTCACTGCGTGGATCATCTCCGCCCTGGGTTTCCAGGTGGACATAGCCTCGCTGGCCCTCCCCTTGTTGGCTTTCGGCATTCCGCTCCTCTTCTCGCAGAAGAGTTCGCGCAAGTCTATCGGTGAGTTCATCTTCGGCTTCTCGTTCCTCTTCATGGGTCTCTCCCTGCTCAACGCCAATGCGCCTGACCTCGGCAAGAACCCCGAGATGCTGGCCTTCGTGCAGAACTACACCGACATGGGCTTCCTCTCCACTATCCTATTCGTGGCCATTGGCACTGTCCTCACCATGATCGTGCAGGCGTCGTCGGCCACCATGGCCATCACCCTCATCATGTGTGCCAACGGATGGATTAGCTTCCAGCTGGGAGCCGCCCTGGTGTTGGGCGAGAACATCGGCACCACCATCACCGCCAACCTGGCCGCCCTCACGGGTAACACCCAGGCCAAGCGTGCTGCCCTGGCCCACCTTGTGTTCAACGTCTTCGGTGTCATCTGGGTGCTCTGCGCCTTCAAACCCTTCACCGAAACTGTGTCGTGGTTTGTGGAGACGGTGATGAACCCCGGCAGTCCCACCGTGGCTGTGCCTTACATGCTCTCGGCTTTCCACACTGCCTTTAACGTCTGCAACGTACTCATCCTTATATGGTTTGTGCCCTTCATCGAGCGCACCGTCTGCACCATCATCCCGCAGCGTGAGCAGGACGAGGAGTACCGCCTGCGCTTCATCTCCGGAGGTCTCCTCTCCACTGCCGAGCTCTCCATCGTGCAGGCCCGCAAGGAGATCAATCTCTTCGCTGAGCGTTGCCAGCGCATGTTCCATATGGTGGACACGCTCCTCCATACCAAGAACGAGAACGACTTCACCAAGCTCTTCAGCCGCATCGAGAAGTACGAGAACATCAGCGACAACATGGAGGTGGAGATAGCCAACTACCTCAACCGCGTCTCCGACGGCCGCCTCAGTTCCGAGAGTAAGCTCCAGATACGCTCCATGTTGCGCGAGGTCACCGAGCTCGAGAGCATCGGCGACAGTTGCTACAACCTGGCCCGCACCGTCAACCGCAAGTATCGCGACAACATTGACTTCACCCCCAAGCAGTACGAGCACATCCGTCAGATGTTCCAGTTCACCGACGATGCCCTCACGCAGATGACCAAGATTCTGGGCGACGACAACCGCAGTGTGGATGTCAACCAGACCTTCAACATCGAGAACGAGATCAACAACTACCGCAACCAGCTGAAGACTCAGAACGTCGTCGACGTCAACAACAAGGAGTACAGCTACCAGATGGGTGTCCACTACATGGACCTCATCGGCGAGTGCGAGAAGCTGGGCGACTACGTGGTGAACGTCGTAGAGGCCTGCACCGACATCAAGGAGAAGAAGGCGTAATTACTGCCCGCCACGAATTTTGCACCTAGTTGGTGCGGTTCTATAGGACTCTGATTCTCACAATCTTGTAATTTTGCACCTGCTAGGTGCAAAATTACATGGTCGTCCTCGTTGTCCATATAAAACTCATATCATTGCTTTATATAATAGAGGTTTTGTCTCACGCCTTCACTTCCTGCCAGTCAAGGTCACCTTCCCCACGAAGTGTCAAGGCCGGCAGCACAACCTTGTAAAGCGCCTTTCGCACTTCGGTATTAGGGAATCCCAACTTGTAGATTTCGTTCTCATAACCCTTGATGGTAAGGTAACCGCTTTGGTAGAGGAACAGCTCGGCGCCACCGCTCGTCACGTCGGAAGTGGTGAGGGTGTCGCTGTTTACGAGGCAATGGTCGAAATTCGGCAGCCGTACCTCGAGGTCCGGTACAAACTTGGGCAGTAGGGCTGTAGCACCCGATGAGGCCCAGTAGTTGGTTATTTCGCCATCACTCAAGGCATTGATTAAGCTATCGGATTGTAGACATCTACCATGTTTCGACGACAGAAGTGATATCCGTCATAGTATTCCTTCAGTCGTGCATGCGCTTCGTCGACAGCCCATCCGTTGTAGTCCGCCAATCGCTGTATCTCGGGTTGGAAGTTGTCTGCCAACTCTTGTTCTGTGATGCCGCAGATGGTCGCATAGTCGGGGTCGAAGCTGATGTTGCTCAAGTTGTTGAGCACCGAGAAGGGCGATATCTGCGTGAACTTGGTGATGCCGGTGATGAACACGAACTTCTCGTAGAGGTCGTCCGCCTTCAGTATAGCGAACACTTCGCGGTAAGCGGCCGTACATCCTTCGTGGTCAGGTGTCTTCCACGAGTGCTGCAGCGGAGCGTCGTACTCATCTATGAGAATTGCCACTTGCTGCCCCGTCTTCTTGTATGCGGCCGTGATGATGGCATCAAAGCGGTCCGCCAGTTGTGCGGTAGCCTTGGGTGTTATGCTGTACTCTTCTTCATATTTCCCGAACTGGGTATCCAGATACGAACGTACCGTCTGGGCCGTCGCACCACCTCTGCTCATGTCGAGTCGGATGACGGGGTATACCGTCCATTCTTTCTCCAGTCCCATTATCTTCAACCCTTCGAACAGCTCCTTACGTCCTTCGAGGTAACAACGTAACGTGTCCACAAGTATGGACTTCCCGAACCGCCGCGGGCGGCTCAGATAGTTGAACTTCTTGCCTTCATTGACCAAGCTCCAGACGAGGTCCGTCTTGTCAACATACAGGTATCCCTCCTCCCTGATTTCTTCAAAGTATTGTATTCCAGCCGGTAATCTTCTTCTTGTGTCCATATCTGAATGCTTTTTATTCGTGACGACCATCTCCCCTGAGCAGCGCCTCGCGCAGCGTGGCCATACCTTGGGAGGCGGTCTGTCGGATGGTGTGGATGGGGTGGCTCACGTGGGCATCCACGGGCTTGGGGTCTATCAGGTAGACGGGCGTGTCGGGACGTACGTAGTGGATGAGGCCTGCGGCGGGGTACACCACCATCGAGGTGCCTATCACCACGAAGATGTCGGCCTGCTCCACATAACTCGCGGCAGTCTCTATCATCGGCACCGACTCGCCGAACCATACGATGAAGGGGCGTAGCTGTGAACCGTCGGCGGCCAGGTCGCCTATCTTCACATCATATTCCTCGGGCTTCAGCTCGCGTATGTACTTCGGGTTGTTCGGCTGGTAGCTGGATGTCACCTTCGTCAGCTCGCCATGCAGGTGTATCACCCGTGTGCTGCCGGCCCTCTCGTGCAGGTTGTCCACGTTCTGCGTGACGACGGTCACGTCGAAATCACACTCCAGCTCCGCCAGGATGCGATGGCCGGCGTTGGGCTCCACACTCAGCAGTTTCTGCCGCAGACCGTTGTAGAACCGTGTCACCAATGCCGGGTCGCGCTGATATCCTTCGGGGGTAGCCACCTGCTCCACGGGATACTCGTCCCACAGTCCGCCCGCGTCGCGGAATGTGCTGATACCACTCTCGGCGCTCATGCCCGCGCCCGACAATACTACTAACTTCTTCTTCATGGCCTATACCTTAATATATATGCGAAGATAACGAAAGGCATTCGATCTGGAAAAGACAACGGCCCGTGTTAACAAGCATTAACACGGGCCGAAGATGTCTTACCTCTGTCTCACGCCTTCACTTCCTGCCAGTCGAGCAGACCTTTGCCCAGGTCGTCCAGCTCGATGGCCAGGCAAATGGGTGTACGGTGGTCTGCCTTGAAGGGCTCGGCATAACCGTTGTCGTGTATCTGCTGTGCCGCGGCGGCCAGTCCGCTGTTCTTCTGCAGTTTCAGTTCCATGACGTAGACATGGCGGGTGGTCCATGCCACAATGTCGATGCGGCCCCGGGAGAGCATACGTTCCACCTCCACCCGACACCCGATGGCGTTGAGCACCGTGCTGATGATGAGCCGGTATCGCTCCTCTATATCCATGGAGGCCATCTTCTTGTTGCTGTAGGGTACATCGGCGATGAGCGCTTGCAGACACTTCATGGCCTCAGGCACTTGCCCAGTGCCTAACTGTCGATAAAGATTGGCCTGCGGGGAAACGATGCCCCCTTGCTGGCGCATGATCAGAGCAGGGAGCTCCACTTCGTTGAGCGCTTGCCTCACCTCTTCATTGGGGAAGCCGAGTACGTAGCCGAACTCGTTGAACAGACAACGCCAGAGCCCACGCCGATATGATAACAATACACCCCGTAAAGAGACCTATACCGCACTCCCGACGCACCCTCGGAAAAGGGTACGGTCCACGTCTATAGGTCTCTACGGGCTTGATGTAATCGGGGCATCTACCGTTGCTACGCTCAAGACTTAGATAATGAACTTGCTAGATTCGGTACGTCTCGAACACAGCGTCAAGTAAACGCCTTCATTATGTACGCTTCATGGCCCACCCACCTCTCTCCTGGCGGTGATGTGACTCCTCCGCCAAGAATCGGCGTGAGCTTACGAAGCAAGAAAATCTTTTGGGAAGCACATATAATAGCTTTCCCCTAGAATTTCATGGGGCAAATGTATTAAGAACTTTTTATATATCCGCAAACTTTTGTGAAGAAAAGTGAGTAATTAATCGCATTTAATTCAAAATGTACCAATTCGTTGACATAAGGGGCGAGGGGAGGGTGGTGTGCGGATGGATAGATTCGCAAAAATACATAAAAAAGGAAGCGGGTGAGGCAACGTTACGATAAAAAGGCTAACTTTGCACCATTTTCAGTGGGGCCGCTATGGACCCGACATTATTTAGCTAGACAATATGGACAAATTCAGTTATTCCATTGGCTTGGGCATAGGCCAGAACCTGTTGGGAATGGGTGCCCGGGATTTGAATGTAGAGGACTTCGCACAGGCGATAAAGGATGTGCTGGAGGGCAGACCGACAGCCATCTCGCACAACGAGGCGCGAGGAATAGTGAACGATTACTTCGAGAAGTTCGAGGCGAAGATGAACGCGGAGAACATGGAGAAGGGGAAGAAATTCCTGGAGGAGAACGGCAAGAAGCCTGGTGTGGTGACGCTGCCCAGCGGACTGCAGTACGAGGTGCTGAAAGAAGGCAACGGCAAGAAGCCCAAGGCTACCGACCGGGTGAAATGCCACTACGAGGGTACGCTGATAGACGGTACGCTGTTCGACAGCTCCATCAAACGCGGCGAGCCGGCAGTGTTCGGAGTGAACCAGGTGATAGCCGGATGGGTGGAGGCCCTGCAGCTGATGGGCGAAGGCGCGAAGTGGAGACTCTTCATCCCTTCGGAACTGGCCTACGGCGCTAACGGCGCGGGAGAGATGATTCCGCCCCACAGCACACTCATCTTCGAGGTGGAACTGATGCAGGTGGTGTAACGCGACGCTATACCTTATTATATATAGACACACATAACGCTAACTATACATATTTATAATATACACATACAAAAATGAAAAAGTTTGCTTTTATCGTGGCAGCCGCCGTGGCTACCGGCATGGTATCGTGCACAGCACAGGCTCCCAAAGCGGATCTGAAATCCGACCTCGACACACTGTCGTACACACTGGGTCTGTCGCAGACAGACGGTTTGAAACCTTATGTGGTGAACAGATGCGGCGTGGACTCGACGTACATGGCTGACTTCGTGGACGGACTGCTGGACGGCATGAAGATCGGCGACAGTAAGAAAAAGACCGCCTACTACACCGGTATCCAGATAGGACAGCAGGTGAGCCAGATGATCAAGAACATCAACGCTGATATCTTCGGCAACGACTCTACACAGAGCATCGATGTGGACAACTTCATGGCCGGCTTCGTGGCAGGCACACTGGAGAAAGGCGCCGTGATGGACATGCAGGAGGCACAGGCCTACTCACAGAAGAACGTGGAGGTCTACAAGGCCAAGGCCCTGGAGGTGAAATATGCCGACAACAAAGTAGCCTGCGAGAAGTTTATGGCCGAGAACAAGACCAAGGACAGCATACAGGTGACGGAGAGCGGTCTGCAGTACAAGGTGCTGGTGCAGGGAACAGGAGCTGTGCCCGCCGACACATCGGTGGTGCAGGTGAACTACACCGGCCGACTGATAGACGGCACGAAGTTTGACAGCAACGCCGACCGCAAGGACAAGGACGGCAAAGTGCAGCCTGCCGAGTTTCCCGTGAAGGCCGTAATCAGAGGCTGGACAGAGGCCCTGCAGCTGATGCCCGTGGGATCGAAGTGGATGCTCTACATCCCGCAGGAGCTGGCCTATGGTACCAGAGAGGCCGGAACCATCAAACCCTTCTCGGCACTGGTGTTCGAGGTGGAGCTGGTAGGCATCAAGGCTAAGGACAAGAAATAAGAGACCGGACGACCAACGTCGCCACGCGCGAGACGGACGCGGATGGAGGTGAAGCCCTGAAAAGGGCCGCCTGCATCCGCGTCCACTCGTATGGGACGGACGGGTGCGTGACAAATTGCACTTTCACGTGAAATATTCTTGGAAGAATGTTGGTCAATACAAAAAAATAGCTACCTTTGCCTAACAATATGATAAGTACACTTTAATATCAAAAATCTTATATTATGGAGAAGATAGATAACTTGGACAAGAAAATTCTGGAGATCATCTCGCAGAACGCGCGCATCCCGTTCAAGGATGTAGCGGCTGAGTGCGGCGTGTCGCGCGCTGCCATACACCAACGTGTGCAACGCCTGACGGACATGGGCGTGATAGTAGGCTCGGGATACCATGTGAACCCCAAGAGCCTGGGATACAGCACATGCACCTACGTGGGCATAAAGCTGGAGAAAGGCTCGATGTACAAGAACGTGGTGAAGGAGCTGATGAAGATTCCCGAGATAGTGGAGTGCCACTTCACCACAGGACCGTACACGATGCTGGCCAAACTGTATGCCCGCGACAACGAACACCTGATGGAGCTGCTGAACCAACGCATGCAGGAGATTGCCGGCGTGACAGCCACCGAGACCCTGATATCGCTGGACCAGAGCATCAAGAAAGAGATTCCTATCAGCGGTAAGTAAACGGGGCGAAGCGTGACGGAAGGACTTTGTTTCTCGGGACTGATCATAGGCATCTGCACGTTCCTCATCATCGGCGTGTTTCACCCGGTGGTGGTGAAGTGTGAGTATCACTTCGGGACACGGTGCTGGTGGGTGTTCCTGGTACTGGGCCTGGCCGGCGTGGCGGGTTCGTTGCTGGTGAAGGACATCCTGTGGTCGACGCTGCTGGGCGTGTTCGCCTTCTCGTCGTTCTGGACCATCAAGGAGATATTCGAACAGGAGGAGCGGGTGCGCAAAGGCTGGTTCCCCAAGAACCCCAAACGGACATACAAGTTTTGACGAGACGAGATGAACCCCAGGTTTGACATAGAAAAGGACTACGAGGCGACACACGCCTCGTACCCCGGATACAAGAGACAACCCGTCATTGGAGTGACAGCAAACTTCAGTGACGGGAATTGTTGTTTGGCGGATGGCTACTGCACCTCGATACTGAAGGCAGGCGGCGTGCCGCTGATAATACCCCCCTACGAGGAGAAGGACGCACTGCTGAACACACTGGACCGGCTGGACGGCATCCTGCTGACGGGAGGAGCGGACATCAACCCCCTCTATCTGGGTGAGGAGCCGGTGAACGCCCTGCACGGCATCAACTACCGGCGCGACAGGCAGGAGCTGCTGCTGACACGGCTGGCGGCCGACCGGCAGCTGCCGATGCTGGGTATCTGCCGCGGCATACAGGTGATGACAGCCGCGCTGGGAGGCAAGCTCTACCAGGACATCTACACACAGACGGGCACACAGCCCATCAAGCACGACCAACAGCTGGACCGCGCAGTGCCCTCGCACACGGTGAGGGTGGAGCGCGACACCTTACTGTACAGCATCTTCGGCACCGGGGAACTGGCGGTGAACTCGTTCCACCACCAGGCGGTGAAGGAGGCGGCACCGGGATTCCGCGTGTGCGCCACGGCCACGGACGGCATCGTGGAGGCGGTGGAGTCGACGGAATACAAGTCGATGCTGGGCGTGCAGTGGCACCCGGAGTGCATGATACTGCGGGGCGACGAGACGATGATGCCCCTGTTCCGCTGGCTGACGCGAGAGGCGGAGTCGTTCGCCCAGGCACGGCGCCTGCACGGACGCATACTGACGCTGGACTCCCACTGCGACACGCCGATGTTCTTCGACCGGGGGATAGCCTTCCACACCCGCGACCCGAAGATACTGGTGGACCTGCACAAGATGAGCGAGGGACACCTGGACGCCACCATCATGGTGGCCTACCTGCGGCAACAGGAACGCACCGACGAGGCCCTGCTGGCAACGACGGCGAAGACCGACCGCATACTGAATGAGATAGAGGAGATGGTGGCGGCAAACTGCTCGTACATCGACCTGGCCCGCACGCCCGACGACCTGACACGACTGAAGCGCAGCGGACGGAAGGCGGTGATGCTGGGCATAGAGAACGGATACGCCATCGGCAAGGACCTGGCCAACGTGGAGCGCTTCCGCCGGCGGGGAGTGGTGTACATGACCCTCTGCCATAACGGTGACAACGACCTGTGCGACTCCGCCAAAGGCAACAACGAACACGGGGGACTGAGCGACTTGGGTAGAGAAGTGGTGAAGGAGATGAACCGCGTGGGGATGATGGTGGACCTGTCGCACGCCTCGGAGCGGAGCTTCTACGACGCACTGGAGTGCAGCACGACACCGATCGTCTGCTCGCACTCGTCGTGCCGGGCACTGTGTGACCACTCGCGCAACCTGACGGACGAGCAGATGAAGGCGTTGGCTCACCGGGGAGGCGTGATGCAGGTGACCTTCTACAGCGGATTCCTGCGCAGCGACCGGCCGGCCACGGTGATGGATGCGATAGAACATATACACCACGCCGTGAACGTGATGGGCATAGACCACGTGGGCATCGGCACCGACTTCGACGGCGACGGCGGCATCACGGGGTGCGCGTCGGCATCGGAACTGATAAACCTGACCCGCCGGCTGATGGCCGAACGCTATACGGCGGAGGAGATAGAGAAACTGTGGGGAGGCAACTTCCTGAGAGTGATGCGGCAGGTGCAGCAACAGGGCTCGGTGAAGTTCGACTGACACACGGCAACGGACAAGACAAGGAATGAAAGTACAGAACGTATGAACAAAATATTGGCGACAATCGTCTGCGGGGCGGCCGTGGCAATGGGCCTGGCAGCCTGCGGCAGCAGCAAGAAGGAGGTGCGTGCGGACGAACAGCGGGTGGCGGTGACGGTGCCCGCGTTCGACGGCCAGAAAGCCTACGGGTACGTGAAGCGGCAGGTGGACTTCGGCCCGCGGCTGCTGGGGTCGGAAGCGCACAGGGCGTGTGCGGAGTACCTCTGCGAACAGCTGGAGGCCTGCGGCGCGAAGGTGTACCAACAGCGATTTGATGCCACCATCTACGACGGCACCACCTACAAGGCGGTGAACATCATAGGCGCCTTCAATCCCGAGGCACGCAAGCGGGTGATGCTCTGTAGCCACTGGGACAGCCGGCCCTGGGCGGACAACGACCCCGACCCGAAGAACCACCATACCCCGATACTGGGCGCCAACGACGGAGCTAGCGGGGTGGGAGTGCTGCTGGAGATGGCGCGCCACTTCGGGGAGCAGATGCCGACGGTGGGGGTGGACATCATCCTGTTTGACGCCGAGGACTACGGCGCACCGCAGTTTGCCGACGAAGACGGCGAGCAGTGGTGGTGCCTGGGCTCGCAATACTGGAGCCGCATACACCACGTGGCGAACTACAACGCGCGCTACGGCGTGTTGCTGGATATGGTGGGCGGACGCAACGCCACCTTCCTGTTGGAAGGATTCTCGAAAGATTATGCCCACGGGGTGCAGAAGAAGATATGGGACAAGGCATGGGAGCTGGGCTTCGGCAGCGTCTTCCAGAACCGGTCGGGCGGATACGTGACGGACGACCACGTGCCGGTGAACCGCATAGCGAAGATACCGTGTGTGGACATCATCAACTGCGACGAACAGAGCAAACTGTCGGGTTTCGGCGACTTCTGGCACACGGTGAACGACAATATGGACATTATAGACAAGCAGACCCTTCAGATGGTGGGACAGACACTGATGGAGGTGCTGTATAACGAAAGATAGAGTATGGCTACAATCAATGAACTGCAAGATGAGGTGATAGCGGAGTTCAGCGACTTCGACGACTGGATGGACCGCTACCAGCTGCTGATAGACCTTGGCAACGAGCAGGAACCGCTGCTGCCGGAGTATAAGACGGAACAGAACCTGATAGAGGGTTGCCAGAGCCGGGTGTGGCTGCAGGCGGACATCGTAGACGGCAAGGTGCACTTTCAGGCGGAGAGTGACGCCTTGATAGTGAAGGGCATCATCACGTTGCTCATCAAGGTACTGTCGGACCACACGCCCGATGAGATTATCGGGGCGGATCTCTATTTCATAGAGCGCATTGGCTTGAAGGAGCATCTGTCGCCCACCCGCAGCAATGGACTGCTGGCGATGGTGAAGCAGATGAGGCTTTACGCTGTTGCGTTCAAAGCGAAGGGATAGTGATATGTAACTTTTCTTGTGGTTGTTTTTTGTTTGAGAAACAATGTTTGTACCTTTGAACTCGTTATAATAAGCGTATGGCACAAAACATTTTCAAACTCGTCTTGACCGACGAGGCCCAGGACTTCATTGAAGGTTTGCCCGAAGCAAGATATTCTACAACATTAAGCGTGTTGCAGGAGGGGAACGTAACAAGGAACTTTTCAAGAAACTGGAGAACTCGGAGATATGGGAGTTCCGTACACTATACAACAAGACTGCCTATCGCCTGTTTGCTTTCTAGGATAAAGACGAAGAAACTTTGGTGATTGCCACTCACGGCTTCATCAAGAAAACTCAGAAGACCCCACCCAAGGAAATAGCAAAGACAGAAGCTATCAGAAAGGAATATTTCAAAAACAAATAATGAATCTTACTCCGTTGGACGACGTACTTGACAAGCATTTCGGCAAGGTAGGTACAGCAAAGCGTGATGCTTTTGAAAGTGATGTTGACGAAGCATTGCATGCATACCGTTTGGGCGAGGCCATCAAGAAAGCACGCCTTGAACAGAACCTGACACAAGAGGAACTTGGTGAGCGCATCGGTGTGAAGCGCGCGCAAATCTCACGTTTGGAGAGGGGTTACAGTATAACCATACCCACTATGCGCAGAGTGTTCCGCGCACTTGGTGTGATGCCTGCAACCCTCGACTTGGGCGTTGCAGGCAAAGTCGCCCTTTGGTAAGAACCTACTTACACCCCGCTCATGACAATGACAACACTGAATCGAACCATTTCAACCCTGCATACTGTCTCCTCCCTGCTCGCCAAGTTTGTGCAGGAAGGAGATAGAACCTTCAACGTTTTATGAAATAAAACCTATGCCTTCAACGTTTCGTTGTCTGCCAAAAGACAATGCTTTGGTCGGGCTCAAACAATCTAATTGTTTAGGCTTATACAATCGATTGTTTTTGCCTACACAATCGATTGTCCGAGCCCTTACGAACGATTGTCTGGAGACATACTTCTAACATAAAACCTAAAACACAAAACCCTCAACGTTATTTAGTCCTACTGCCTTCCACGGCCTACAGAATGGAAGGCGGTGAAATAACATAAAACTTAAAACATAACACCTTCAACGTTTTATGAAATAAAACTTTATTTGTGTGTCTCCACTATATGGGTGGGAGGGAGACTGGCGTTGCGGCGGGCTACCTGCTCCACTACGTTGGTGGCCAGTTGGACGAAGGCTTGTCCGGTGATGCTCTCGGGACGGAGCGCTACGGGTTGGCCGTTGTCGCCTCCCTCGCAGATGCTCTGCACGATGGGAATCTGACCGAGCAGGGGAACTTGCATCTCTTCGGCCAGACGCTTGGCTCCCTCCCGGCCGAAGAGGTAATAGCGGTTCTGCGGCAGCTCGGCGGGGGTGAACCACGCCATGTTCTCCACGAGGCCGAGGATGGGGACGTTCACCTTATCGTTGGTGAACATGTTGATGCCTTTGCGGGCGTCGGCAAGGGCCACCTCCTGCGGGGTGCTGACCACTACGGCGCCGGTGAGGGCCAAGGTCTGCACGATGGTGAGGTGGATGTCGCTGGTGCCGGGAGGCAGGTCGATGAGGAAATAGTCCAGCTCGCCCCAGGCGGCGTCACCGATGAGTTGCTTCAAGGCGTTGCTGGCCATGCCGCCACGCCAGAGGGTGGCTTGCTCGGGGTCGACGAAGAAGCCGATGGAGAGCAACTTCACGCCATACTTCTCGATGGGGACGATGAGGTCGCGGCCGTCGATGCTCTCGGCATAGGGACGGGCGTCCTCCACCTGGAACATCTTGGGCATGGAGGGGCCGAAGATGTCGGCATCGAGCAGACCTACCTTGTAGCCCTGCTGGGCCAGTGCCACGGCCAGGTTGGCGGTGACGGTGGACTTGCCCACGCCGCCCTTGCCGGAGGAGACGGCGATGATGTTCTTCACCTGGGGCAACAGCTTGCCCACCTCGGGACGTGCCTGTTGGATGGTCTTCACGCTGATGTTACCCTGAATCTCCACCTCGCGGCCCACATAGGTGAGGATAGCCGTCTCGGCAGCCTTCACCACGGACTTGAGGAAGGGGTCGGTAGGCTTCTGGAAGATGAGTGAGAAGGATACCTTGTTGCCGTCGATGCGGATGTTGTCGTCCACCATGCCGGCCTCCACGATGTTTTTACCCGTGCCCGGGTAGCGCACGGTGGCCAGTGCGTCCAATATCAGTTTAGGATAGATTGTCATAAGAATGTCTGTGTTAATAGAAGAATGTGTCATTTACCGGTCTGCGACCCGCTGCGCTTGCTGCGGTTGTAGCTGCGGTAGTCGTCGAGCTCTATCTCCACGTCCGGCTCCACAAGCTCGCCCTCCTGTGGCAGACGGAACTTGAGGTATTTGATGGAGAGGCCACGCTGGAGCCACTGCTGCTCGTAGTAGGTCTGTATGCCCAGGATCTTGTCCACCAGGCCGGAGTGATAGAGGTCTTCGGTCTGGAACACGACGGGCAGATGATTCGTGTGCACCATGTAGTCGGTGTAGGTGTACATGAAGTTGCTGTCCGTCTTCAGGTGGATGAGTCCGTCGGGCTGCAGGAAGTGGCGGTAGCGTTGCATGAAGTAGGTGGAGGTGAGCCGCTTGGTGGCCTTCTTCATCTGAGGATCGGAGAAGGTGAGCCATATCTCGCTCACCTCGCCGGGACCGAAGAAGCGGTCGATGATCTCGATGTTAGTGCGCAGGAATGCCACGTTGGTGAGTCCTTCGTTGAGCGACTGGGTGGCTCCGCTCCACATGCGCGCCCCCTTGATGTCCACCCCGATGAAGTTCTTGTCGGGGAACATGCGGGCCAGCCCGACGGTGTACTCGCCACGGCCGCAGCCCAACTCGAGCACGATGGGGTTGGTGTTGTGGAAGAAGTCGCGGCCCCACGCCCCCTGCATCCCGAAGGGGACATTGTCCACCACGGAGAAGGGGTACTCGAACACGTGCGGGTAGCTGCGCATGTCCGCGAACTTTGCCAATTTGCCTTTCGTCATATACTATATATATAATAGGTATAGAAAAGAGAGAGGCGTCCCCGCCACCTCGTCAGCGATGGAACGCCCTCTCCCGTAGATTATTCATTCAGTGCGTCATACCTTGGCGTCTGCAACCTGTACAGTTGCCTGTCCCTCGAACTCTGCCTTACGCTCCTCGTAGAAGTGAGCCTGGGCGGCATTCATATAAGGAGAAAGCCAGAGGAAACCTATACCTAAGGTGAGGCAACAGAGCAGTGCCCAGCCGATGAAGGTCAGGTGGAGGTAGAAGAGGTCGAACTTGTGACCCTTCATCATCGCCATGCTACGTTCGATGGCTCCGTTGAACTTCAGCTCCGGATAGTCGCGCAGGATATACTCCGTCAGTATGTAAGAATAACTCTTGATAAATCCCGGTATGATGAACAGCAGCGTCCAGAGGAAGATGTAGACTCCCTTGAGGAACAACGTGCCGAAGACGCGGGTGAAGTCGTTGTAGCCGGTGAAGAGCTGCCCCACTTTGTACTCCTTGCCATCGCGGATGTTGTCGATGAAGGCTACAATGAAGCTAAACTGCAACGGTATTGACAGCAATTGCAACAGCAGACCAATGCATACGATGTTAACGGTAGCTTCGGTAGGGAATGTGATTTCCCTATAGGAATTGGATATGGCACCCATGATTGCGCCAAACAGCAATGTCATGACAACCGCACCGCCCCATCTGTTGGAGAGTGAAGTTCGGGCCGCAGCCCTGTACTCTTTCGCACTTTTCATATTATCCGAATTTAATTGTCAGTTATGCTTGACGAACGATATCAGTCCAGCACTGTGACCCATCCGTGTACGTCGGGCTCGTCGCCATACTGGATGGCACGCAACTTGTTGTAGAGCTTCGTGCTGACAGGTCCTGGCTTGCCGTCCTTGGAGATGACGTAGGACTTCTTGTTCTCGAGGTCGTCGATGCGCTCGATAGGACTGATGACAGCCGCTGTGCCGCAAGCGCCGGCCTCCTCGAAGGTGGTGAGCTCCTCCTCGGGAACAGGACGTACCTCCACGGTCAGGCCCAGATCCTTGGCCAACTGCATGAGGCTCTTGTTGGTGATGGAGGGCAGTATGGAGGTAGACTTCGGGGTGACGTAGGTGTTGTTCTTGATGCCGAAGAAGTTGGCTGCACCGCACTCGTCGATGTACTTCTTCTCCTTGGCATCGAGGTAGAACTCGCAGGAGTAGCCCATGTCGTGCGCCATTTTGTTGGCACGCAGACTGGCAGCATAGTTGCCGCCCACCTTATAGATGCCGGTGCCGAGCGGTGCCGAACGATCGAACTCGCGGATGATGACGTAGGGGTTGGTAGCGAAGCCTCCCTTGAAGTACGGGCCCACGGGGGTGACGAAGATGAGGAACATATACTCGTTGGCGGGGTGAACGCCCACCTGTGCGCCGGTGCCGATGAGCAGCGGACGGATGTAGAGCGAGGCACCACTCTCGTAGGGCGGGATGAAGCGCTCGTTCATCTTCACTACTTTCTTCACCATCTCGCAGAAGGTCTTGGTGGGCAGCTCGGGCATGAGGATGCCGCGGCAGGTGCTCTGCAGACGCTCGGCATTGGCTTCCATGCGGAAGATGCGGATCTTGCCATCTTTGCAACGGTAGGCTTTCAGACCCTCGAAGGCCTCCTGTCCGTAGTGGAGACAGGTAGCGGCCATGTGCAGGTTGATATATTCGGAAGAGGAAAGCTCTATCTCTCCCCACTTTCCGTCGCGGTAGCAACAGCGAACGTTGTAGTCTGTCGGCATATAGCCGAAAGACAGATTGGACCAATCAATCTCTTTCATATCTGTATATAAGTTTATTTATTACTCAAATGTGGAGCAAAATTAGATAAAAGTTCAGTAATAAGCGACGATTATGGAAGATATTTTATGCGACGGGCATAAATAGTATGGTTTACGCTTCAGTATCGGCCTGAAGCAATTCCTTTATCTCGCCGTCCACCTCGAAGAGGCGTTTCTTGCAGAAGGCCAGCAGTTGCTTTGCCTCCTTGAGGTTGGCACTGAGCTGGTCGATGTCGAGCTCGCCGTTCTCTATCTGCTCCACGATGGCCTCGAGCCGCTTCATGGACGTTTCGTATGATTCTTTCTTTGTTGCCATATCTGTTTACTTGTTTGATTCCTTGACAATACTCCTGACGATTCCCTTGGCCAGACGGGTCTCCAGCTCGTCGCCCTCTTTCAATTGTGTGGCGTCGGTGACGGCACGGCCGTGGTGGAGCGTGATGCTGTAGCCGCGCCGGAGCAGGAGCTCCGGTGAGGCGTGGCGGGCGGTCTGCTCGAGCAACTCCAGCTTGTGCTGCTGCTGGGTGATGCGGAGTCGGCAGGCCTGGGTGAGCCGCAGCCAGATGGAGGCCGCGCGCTGCTCCTCGTGCAACTTGCGCAGGGCGAAGATGGACGACAGCTTGTCCGATAGCTGCTCCACACGGCGCTGCTCATCGTGCAGGCGGGTGGTGACGGTGTCCTCGAGGCTGCCCTGTAGCTCTGCCAGACGAGAGGCCCTCTGCTGCACGGTGCTGAGGAGGAACTCCGCCGCGGCGGTGGGGGTCTTCACCCGGGTGTGGGCCACACAGTCGATGACGGTGTCGTCGCGCTCGTGGCCGATGCCCGTGATGATAGGCAGGGGAAACTGTGCGCAGTTGGCGGCCAGCAGGTAGGAGTCGAAGCACGAGAGCTCCGACGCGGCTCCGCCGCCGCGGATGATGACCACGGCATCCCAATGGTCCGCCTCGCGGTAGATGCTGTTGAGTGCGTCGATGACCGACTCCTCGGCCCGCTCGCCCTGCATCAGCGCGGGGAAGAGTTTCACGTAGAAGACGAACCCTGACGCGTTGCCGAAGAGCTGGTTGCGGAAGTCGCCGTAGCCTGCCGCCGTGGCGGACGAGATGACGGCGATGCGCTGTGGCAGAGTGGGCATGGGGAGCTCCTTGTTGAGCGTGAGCACGCCCTCCTCTTCCAGTTGGCGGAGAATCTCGCGCCGCTGGCGCGCCATGTCGCCGATGGTGTAGGTGGGGTCGATGTCGCGCACGGTGAGCGAGTAGCCATACAGTTCGTGGAAGTCCACCCGGACGCAGACCGACACCTTGATGCCGGAGGCGAAGGGACGGCCCGTCTCCTGCTCGAAGTAGGGCTTGAGCATGCGGTAGACGTTGGCCCAGATCATGCCGTGGGCGCGGGCTATGGGGGTGTTGCCCCGGCTGTCCTTCTCGATGAACTCTAGGTAGCAGTGCCCCGTGGCATTGGTGCGTACGTCGCTCAGCTCGGCGTGGATCCACACCTCGTCTGGGAATCCTGCGGCCAGCTGCTGCCGCACCTGTCGGTTCAGTTCGTAGAGCGATATCGCTTCCATCTGTCTGTCTGTTTACGTTGCGTCGGGTAAGGTGTGCGCCCCTCGGTACGCGGCCATCGGGGCGTTTTACCTATCTTAACGGCAAAGGTACGGAATCGCCTCAATATAATTTGTATCTTTGCGGCCAAATTTGAGGATATGCAAGAAACGAACAAGAAAATCGTCGCTACCGAACTGGGAACGGACAACGTAAGGAAACTGCTCATCAAGTATGCCGTGCCGGCCATCATCGCCATGACGGCCTCTTCACTCTACAACATCATCGACAGCATCTTCATCGGACAGGGCGTGGGCGCCATGGCCATCTCGGGACTGGCCATCACCTTCCCTCTGATGAACCTGACCGCCGCCTTCGGCTCGCTGGTGGGTGTGGGAGCCTCCACGCTGATATCCGTCCGCCTGGGACAGAAGGACTACGACACCGCCCAACGCATCTTGGGCAATGTGGTGACGATGAACATCATACTGGGACTGGTGCTGGGAGTGGTCATCCTGCTGGCGCTGGACCCCATACTCTACTTCTTCGGCGCTAGCGAGGCCACCATCCCCTATGCGAGGGACTTCATGGTGGTCATCCTGCTGGGTAACGTGGTGACCCACATGTACCTGGGGCTGAACGCCATCCTGCGCTCCGCCGGACATCCGCGCGAGGCCATGATAGCCACCATCACCACTGTGGCGGTGAACGTGGTGCTGGCTCCGCTCTTCATCTACGCCTTCCACTGGGGCATACGAGGTGCCGCCCTGGCCACCGTGCTGGCGCAGATAGTAGCCCTCTGTTGGCAGATACGTCTGCTGTGCAACAAGGAAGAGCTGCTCCACCTGCAGCGGGGCATCTACCGGCTGAAGCGTCGCATTGTGACCGACTCGCTGGCCATCGGCATGTCGCCCTTCCTGATGAACCTGGCCGCTTGCCTCATCGTGATTCTGATAAACAAAGGGCTGAAGGAGTACGGCGGCGACTTCGCCATTGGTGCGTTCGGCATCGTCAATAGGGTCTCGTTCGTGTTCGTGATGATCGTCATCGGACTGAACCAGGGCATGCAGCCCATTGCGGGGTATAACTTCGGTGCCCAGCAGTTCGACCGTGTGAAGCGGGTGGTGAAGCTCACCATGCTGTGCGCTACGGTGGTGACCACCTTCGGGTTCCTCATCGGTGAGCTCTGTCCGGCGCTGGTGTCTTCGGCCTTCACCTCTGACGAACAGCTGATAAGCCTCTCGGCCGAGGGTATGCGGCTGGTAGTGGCTGTGTTCCCCGTGGTGGGCTTTCAGATGGTGATTACCAACTTCTTCCAGAGTATCGGCATGGCGAACAAGGCTATCTTTCTCTCGCTCACCCGTCAGCTGCTGTTCCTGTTGCCCTGTCTGATAGTGTTGCCTCCGCTGATGGACAGCTGGCTGGGCGACGGAGCCTTCGGGGTGTGGCTGAGCATGCCTATCTCCGACTTCCTGGCTACCGCCGTGGCCGTGGTGTTGTATCGCATACAGATAAAAAAGTTCGCCGCGATGACATGATAAACGGAGGATATTGCTATATTTGCGAAAACATATAAACCTGGATACGTTATGAAAGACGAGAAATTCATTATCAATATAGGCCGCCAGTTGGGTAGTGGCGGCAAGGCCATCGGCAAGCGGTTGTCGGAGATTTACGGTATTGCCATCTACGACAAAACCTTGCTGAAGTTGGCGGCGCAGGAGAGCGGCTTCTGCCAGGAGTTCTTCGAGAAGGCCGACGAGAAGGCGTCGCACGGCTTTGTGCATTCGCTGGTGGGGAGCCTCCGGGCGCCGTTCGTAGGCAACGGCTCCATCTACGACAACTATCTGAGCAACGACGCACTGTTCAAGATACAGAGTGACGTGATACGCGGCTTGGCCGAGAAGGAGAGTTGCATCTTCGTGGGCCGCTGTGCGGACTACATTCTGCGCGACAACCCGCGGTGCGTGAACATCTTCATCAGTGCCGACCGGGCCGACCGCATCCGCCGCATCTGTGCCATACAGGGTGTGGATGAACACCAGGCCCTGTCGATCATGGAGGATGCCGACCGCAAGCGTGCCGCTTACTATAATTACTATAGCTGCAACACGTGGGGTGCCGCTGCCACCTATCACCTCTGCATCAACTCCTCCGTAATGGGCGAGGAAGCCACCACGCAATACATCAAGGAGTTCATCGACAAGAAACTCGGGCTGGAGTGATTGCTTCGTGCAGGTCTGGTATTACGCCAGGCTCTGTCGGCAGATACGGGCGGCTTCGCTTTACGTTGTTCTATTCGGTACGCTCGGACTGGAGTGATTGCTTCGGACTATGACTATATACAATAGGTGTAGGTGGAGTGGGGTAGTGAATCGATTGCAGTCCCAATGATCCGCTTCTTCCTCCTTTAAGGTTAGATTCTATCTCTCTAATCCGCCTGGTCTCTGTACCTCTCCCGCCGTAAGACAGACGAAATTATTTTGCTGGTCAGGGAAATTTATTTTGCTAGTTAGGGAAATATATTTTGCTGGTCAGAGAAATATTTGAGCGCCTATGTGCGACGATGGTCTTCGAAATAAAAAGGTTCGCTACCTTCCTCGTTGAGGGAGGTTGTGATGGTGGAAGGGTTATCGGAGGTCTTATGTTGATACATATATAATAGACATAGGTGGAATGGTTGTTGGCGATGTCTTCCACCGACGGAAGGTTTTGGGTATACCTATTATATATAGGTGATTCGGTAGAATGTTTGTGAAGTGTTGGCGGAAGCGGCCGAGGTGTGCGGTATATAAAGCAGAAGAGGTCTCCTCTCGGAAACCTCTTCCTTGCGCTTCAAGATGGACTTGAACCAACGACCCCCTGATTAACAGTCAGGTGC
>CAVINS010000022.1:0-45697 GCA_963643925.1 Bacteroidaceae bacterium | reverse complement strand
CCATAGGCCGTGCCGACGCGGTGCTCTATTTCCCCGACGCCGTCTTCGTCTTCGAACTGAAGTTTGACGGCTCCGCCGAGGAGGCCATCCGGCAGATTGACGACAAGGGTTACCTCATCCCCTACACCGCCGACGGCAAGCGCCTGTATAAAATAGGTGTGAACTACGACAGCGAGCAGCGCACCATCAGCGACTGGATCGTCCGGGAAGAGGTGTAACGATAGGAGCCTTTTCTTTTGAATAGTTAGTTGGCATTCATCGATGTGGGAGTGTCGCAGGACGACGTATGGTACCTCCATGTATAAAGATACAGCCTGCTTTATCACGACATCGTGCTTGCTCCTACGCGGATAAGAAAGATTACAATACAAATTGATTTACCATCGAAGAGTGGTGAAATATGCAACGGACCATTACGATATCTCTGTGCGAAGACACTGAACGGGTGTTCAGAGTCTCTGAACGCATGTTCAAAGTCACTAAACGGGTGTTCAAAGACTTTGAACTGAGATATCTAAACGGTTCAATGATAATAGACATCTATTTCGGTGCCATTAAACCTTATCTTTAAACATTTTGGTGTGTACACTACCCGCTAGAGCGACACAAGCGGCCTACACACACGTCGAAACGAGTGGGAAGGTCGCCTGTGGCTATATGAGTGAACTAGCTGCAGTGGCTTACACGAGGTGTTTGATGAGCTCCTCGCGGTCGCCATAGAGCATGTCGATGACGGGAATCTCAATCATCGTGTAGCAACCGGGCTGCTGCTTCATGGTGGCACGGGCCACGTTCACCAGCACCTGGCCGGTGAGGGCGGGGTTGTTGATCTTCATGTTGAACTCCAGCAGCTGGTTCTGCGTCTTGCCCGACACGCCCTTACGGGTGAGATTCACGCCGTGGCCCATGTCCTTGAGGTCGTCCACGCAAGGAACCTCCATCACGTGCGTCTCGTCGTTGGCAAAGTAAGCGTCGGCCTTGATGGCTGCGGCCACGTCCTCGAAGCGGTATCCGTCCTCCACCTCGATGTAGACCATGCGGCGATGGATGCCTGTGCCTACGGGGATGGTCATGGAGAGGGCAGCCTTCACGCCCTTGATGGCTTTGACGGCCACGGTGTGGCCCATGCTCATGCCGGGACCGAAGTTGGTGTAACTGATGCCCTTGGGAGCGAGGCTCTGCATCAGTGTGCGCACGATGGAGTCACTTCCCGGGTCCCATCCGGCGGAGATGATGGAGACGGCTCCGTGCTCACGGGCCAGAGGGCCGAGGGTGCGGCGCAGGTCGGCTATCTGAGTGTGGATGTCGAAACTGTCCACGGTGTTGATGCCCAGTGCGAGGCACTCCTTGGCGTGCTCCTCCACGCTGCGTGTCGGTGTGGCAAGGATGGCCACGTCCACGTCCTTCAGTTCCTTGATGTTCTTCACCACGGGATAGTCCGCCAGCTCAGCGGGGCGGTTCTCTGCGCCACAGCGGCGCACAATGCCAGCCACCTCGAAGTCGGGAGCGACCTGAAGGGCTTCCAAAGCATACTTGCCTATGTTGCCATATCCAACGATGGCAGCTCTAATCTTGTTCATACGTTTATGGATGCTTTAAGTTGTTCTTTATTTAGATGGTGCAAAAGTAAGCATTATTCCACGTACAACCAACATTTGAAGGAGAAAGGGAAGGAACTGGAGCCATAAATTTATAATTTGAAAGGTTTGCGGACAGATTGCTTAGATGATTGTAAAAGAGACAGCCTTCATAAAGTAGATAAAAAGCGAGAATGGCACCGACCCATCGACCGCCGGCCAACGGAAATGGAAATAACCTGACGGTGACCATACAACGTCCAATACTTTTGTGTATGTTTGCACACCGATAAAGAAAGGAGAAATATACACACTATGTCTACAGTGATTTATCCATCGCCCATCTTTGGGCCTGTGCACAGCCGCCGACTGGGCGTGTCGCTGGGCATCAACCTGATGCCGGGGGACGGCAAGGTCTGCACCTTCGACTGTGTCTATTGCGAATGCGGATTCAACGCCGACTTCCGCCCCACCCTACGACGCCCCACCCGCGAGGAGGTGCACGAGGCGCTGGAGGCCCGCCTACGGGACATGCAGGCCCACGGCCCGCGACCCGACGTGCTGACTTTCGCCGGCAACGGCGAACCCACAGCACACCCCCACTTCGCCGAGATTATCGACGACACGCTGGCCCTGCGCGACGCTTACTTCCCCCAGGCGAAGGTGAGCGTGCTGAGCAACAGTACCTTCATCCAACGGCCGGAGGTGTTCGCCGCCCTCTGCCGGGTGGACAACAACATCCTGAAACTGGACACCGTGGACGCAGACTACATCCGCCTGGTGAACCAGCCCACGGGGGCGTACGACGTGCGTCGCATCATCCAGGGCCTGGAAGCCTTCCACGGCAACCTCATCATACAGACCATGTTCATGAAGGGCCGCTACGAGGGTAAGAACGTGGACAACACCACCGACCGCTACGTGCTGCCTTGGCTGGAAGCGGTGAAGCGCATCGCCCCACGCCAGGTGATGATCTACACCATCGACCGCGAGACGCCCGACCACGACCTGCTGAAAGCCACCCACGAGGAGCTGGACCGCATTGCCGCTCTGATAACCGAGGCAGGCCTGAAGGTGAGCGTATCGTACTAGATTTATTTTCCTAACCGGGAAAAAAGTTTTTGCTGACTAGGGAGATGGATTTCCCTAACTAGAGACCTATCGACAGGATTCACTGACGAAGGAACCCGAACGAAGGGAACTAGCGAACGGCGCTTTAATAACGAAGGCCCCGATAATAACGAAATCCCGCATACTCCGAGAGGTGGAGTGTGCGGGATTTCAGTTTTCAATATCTCAGTTCTGTGCTTAGATGCTCTTCTCTATGTTCCACACGAAGGCGCGCAGACCGAGCTGCTCGCTCTCGAGGTCAATCTTGTGGAGGGCATCGAGCAGAGAGTCCACCCGCTCGTCGGGCACCATCGTGAAGATGGCCGAGCACATGGAAGGCCAGGCATGGCTGCCGTAGTGGGGCTCACCGGTCTTGGAGCCTCGTCCCTGCACCTGCTCCAGGTAGGTGAAACCACGGCAGTTCAGGCGGTCGAGGATGGCCAACACACTCTCGTAGAAAGCTTGGTCGAAGGTGATGAATACTGATTTCATATCCTTATATAATAGTATTTAATTGTCCAACTTGTTTTTAATCATCTCGCTCTTGTGGGCCTGGAAGTACTCGTTCAGCTCGCGTTGCTTGCGCATCTTGCGACGACGGCGCTTGATGCCCACACCACCGAACACACCGAAGAGGGTCGGCACCAGTATCAACGTCAGGATGGTGGATACGGTGAGACCGCCGATGACGGAGACACCCAGCGGGCGCCACATCTCCGAACCCTCGCCCGTGCTGACAGCCATAGGCACCATACCGAGGATGGTGGTGAGCGTGGTCATCAGCACAGGGCGCAGACGGCTACGGCCGGCGGTGACCACAGCCAACAGCACCGACTGTCCGCGCTCGCGGCAAAGCGTAGTGTAGTCGATGAGCACAATACCGTTCTTCACCACGATACCGATCAGCATGATGGCTCCCAAGAGGCTCATCACGTTGAGCGTGGTGCCGGTGATGAACAGCGCCAGCAGCACACCGCAGAAGGCGAACGGGATGGAGAACATGATGATGAACGGATAGGTAAGCGACTCGAACTGCGCAGCCATCACGATGAACACCAATATAATAATAAGTATACCCAGCACCATGAGGTCGGAGAAGGAATCCTGCTGGTCCTCGTAGGAACCGGAGATCTGTATGTTGATGCCGCTGGGCAAGTCCATCTGGTCGATGACAGCGTTGCCGGCAGCCACAACGTCGCCTAGGGGAACGTCGGAGATGACAGCTGAAACGGTGACAATACGCTCGCGGTCCTTACGCTCGATGGTAGGAGGCGCCGAACGCTCGACCACGGTACCCACCTCGCGCAGACGCACCGACTGGCCGGCGTTGTTGTAGAGGAGGATGTTCTCGAGGTCCTCGATGCTGGTACGGAACTCGGGGGCGTAGCGCACCTTGATGTCGTACTCGTCGCCATCCTCGCGGTAATAGGAGCTCAGGCTACCGTTCACGCGGTTGCGCAGGCAGGTGGAGGCGGCTGAGAGGGTCATTCCGTGCAGAGCGAGCTTCTCGCGGTCGAAGTCCACCTGATACTCGGGCTGGTAGTCCTGACGGCTGATGTTGACCTCGGACACACCTTTTATCTTGAGCAACTCCTGCTTCAGCTCCTTGGAGATGCGGTCGGTCACGGTGAAGTCGTAGCCATAGACCTCGAAGTCCGCTGTGGACTGTCCGCCCATGCTGCTGTTGCTACCTCCCATGATGACCTGTGCCTTTGCCAGCTCGGGCAGTTTGGCAAGGTCGGCACGCATCTCCTCGCAGACGGCCGACAGCGTAATGTCGCGGTCCGACGGGTCGGCCATACGGATGTTGAAGGAGATGATGTGGGAACCATTGTCCTGCATGGAGGCGAAGGTGTTGTCGGAGTCGGCCTGACCCACGGTGTAGTTGCAGCAGAGCATCTTCTCGCCATAGCGACCCATCCACAGTTCGGTGAGCTGTTGCGAGACGGCCTGTGCGCGCTCCACGCGGCTGCCGATGGGCAACTGCAGCTTCACGGAGATGCGGCTGTTGTCCTGCGAGGGGAAGAACTCCGAGCCGATGCCTTTGGCGCACAACAGGGTGACGGCAAGCAACACGAAGCAACCGATGACTACGCGTGAGCGGTGTCGTACGGCCCAGTTCAGGCGGGCGGCGTACCATGCGTCCAACGCGTTGAGTGCGCGCTCGATAGGTTTATAGAAGGTAAGGAACGCTTTGGTCTGCTTCTTCTGCAAGCGCAGCAGCTGTGCGCAGAGCATCGGGGTAAGCGACAGAGCCGAAACCGTAGAGATGGTCATGATGACGCACATCATCCATCCCAACTGCTGGAACAGCACACCGGTCATACCGCTCACCATAGTGAGGGGGAAGAACACGGCAATCATGGTCAGCGTGGAGGCAATAACGGAGACAGCCACCTCGTTGGTACCGTGGATGGCGGCCTGCTTCGGGTCGGAACCACGTTCGATGTGGGTGGTGACGTTCTCCAGTACCACGATGGCATCGTCCACCACGCTACCGATGGCGATGGACAGACAGGAGAGGGAGACGATGTTGAGCGAACCGCCGTCGGTGATGGCCAGGTAGATGAACGAGGC
Organism: Bacteroidaceae bacterium; assembly: GCA_963643925.1. Lineage (GTDB taxonomy): Bacteria > Bacteroidota > Bacteroidia > Bacteroidales > Bacteroidaceae > Phocaeicola_A. The sequence goes on along the minus strand of CAVINS010000022.1, from coordinate 40,433 downwards.
AATCAACGAGAGCGGGATGGTGATGCAGATGATGACCGTGGCTCGCCAGCGGCCCAGGAAGGCGAACACCACCAGCACCACGAACAAGAGGGCGTAGAGAATGGTCTCCTCCAGACTGCCGATGGTATTGAGAATGTTGTCGGAGGTGTTGACGATGATACCGAGTTTCACGTCGCTGGGGAGCGACTTCTGGAGTCGTGGCAGCTCCTCGAGCACCTTCTTGGAGATGCTCACCGAGTTGCCTCCGGACTGCTTCTGCACGATGATCATGGCACCCTGGCGGCCGTTGTTGTAGGTCTGCTGGGTGCGCTCCTCGAGGGAGTCCACCACGTTGGCCACGTCGTGCAGATAGACGGCCGAGCCGTTGTGGGTGCCCACGATGATGTTCTTCATCTCCTGCGGGTCGTCGAACTCACCCTCCACGCGCAGCGAGTAGGTGTTGTTGCCGATGTCGAACGTTCCGCCCGGGGTGTTCCTGTTCTCGGTGCTGATGGCAGAGCTGATGCTCTCCACGGTGAGTCCGTAGGCCTCCAGCTTGTTGGGGTCGCAATAGACGTTGATTTCACGCTGCGGTGCACCGGCTATGGAGACGGTACCCACACCGGGGATACGCGCCAAGGCGTTCACCACATTGTCGTCCAATATCTTGTAGAGGGCCGAGCGGCTCTCCTCAGCCTGCACCGACAGCATGAGGATAGGAATCATGTCGGTGCTGAACTTGAAGATGATAGGTGTGTTGGCCTCATCGGGGAGCGCCGAGGAGACCATGTCGAGCTTGTCGCGCACGTCGTTGGTGAGCACGTCGATGTCGTAGCCATACTCAAACTCCAGGGTGATGACGGAGATGTTCTCGCTGGAGCGTGAGGTGATGTGCTTCAGGTTGCTCACGGAGTTGAGCGTGTTCTCCAAGGGACGCGTCACGTTGTTCTCGATATCCGTGGCGCTGGCTCCCTGGTACGAGGTGAACACCATGATGGTGTTGGTCTCGATGTCCGGGTAGAGGTCCACCGGCAGTTTGGTAAGCGAGAACAGACCAAATATCGCCACTGCCAGGAAGCAGAGCGAGGTCATAATCGGTTTCTTTACCGAGCCTTCGTATAAACTCATAGCAATTGTTGTTTACGGGGGTTATTGTTCAACTTCCACTTCGATGCCATTGGCCAGGCGGCTCTGTCCGGCAATCACCACCTGTGAGTTGTCGGGCACACCGGAGAGCAGCTCGTACTCGGTGTCCATGCGTCGGCCCAGTTCCACCTTGTTGTAGCTCACCTTGCCATCGCTGTAGACGTAGACGTAGCGGTCGCCGGCACCGGCCTGCTTCACGATGGCCATGTCGGGCACCACGATGTGGTTCTTCGTACCGAGGTTCAGCGTGACACGGCCGAACATGCCCGGACGCACACGGCGGTTGGCGTTGGCCACCTGCACCTCCACGGGGAAGGTGTGAGTGGTAGCGTCGATGGTGGGATAGATGAGGGAGATTTTGCCCTCGAACTGCTCGTCGCCATAGACGTCGAGCTGCACCTTGGCGGCAGAGCCTTGCTTAATGAGGGGGAAGTAGCTCTCGGAGACGTTGATGAGGAGCTTTACCGGCGAGATGCGTTCCACGGTCAGCACGGGGTTGACGCTGCTGTACATGTCGCCGTTGTCGTAGTTGCGGGCAGTGATGACGCCGTCGATGGGGCTCAGCAGCTGGGTGTTCTCCAGCAGGTTGTTGTAGGCGGTCTGGCGCACGTCGAGGTTCATCTTGGCGGCGTCCCACTCCGACTTGGAGGCTCCGCCAACCTTATAGAGCTCGTCCGTCCGCTTGAACTCTATCTCCTGGTTGTCGAGCTGCAGCTTGGCCTGGCGCAGGTTGGAGGCGTCCATCTGCACCAGCTTCTGGCCTTTGCGCACATAGTCGCCCACCTCTACGAAGATCTTCTCGATGCGCACGGGCGACGAGGGTGCGATGTTGTTCTTGATGTCGGCCTCCACCGTGGCGGTGTACTCCACAATCTGTTCCACGGCCTGTGCCTTCACGGTGGCCAGTTTCACTTTGGGTTTAGCCTCTTTCGTGTCGGCGGTCTGTTTACTGTCGGAGCCACTGCATGCACCCAGCAGCAGGGCCATACCGAAGAGAATGGTAGTGTAAGTATTCTTTTTCATTGTGTCTGTTATTTCGAAGTTTCGTTATTCTGGTTATCGTTGTAGAGATAGTCCTCGCGGCCGAGCACCTTGTCGAGGTCGGCCTTGGCGGTGAGGTAGTCGTAGATGGACTGGTTGTAGGTGAGCTGCGCCTGTGTGAGAGCCACCTCGGAGCTGTTGAGCTCCAGTATGGTGCCCTTGCCCACGTCGTAGCGGCGCTGGGCAATGGTGCGTCCCTTCTCGGCCTGCACCACCGCCTCGCGGTTGCTGATGACCTGCTCGGTGCTGGCGGCCATATTGTCGCGGTAAGTGGTCACCTGCATGTTGAGCTGTCGTTCGGTGTTGATGCGGTTCTCGCTGAGCTGGCTCATCTGTATGCGCGCCTGCTTCAGCTTGGTGAAGTTGCTGCCCTTGAACAGGGGGATGCTCAGGCTCAGTCCGATGGTGGAATAGGGGTTCCACTTATACTGGCTGAACTTGAAGTCGTTGGTCAGCGTGGTGTACATATATTGGAACGAGAGGCTGAGTGTCGGCATGAAATTGGTGTACTGCAACCGGAGGTTCTGCTTCAGCAGCTTCTCGTTGAGGTCGAACTGCTTCATCTCGCTGTTGTTCTGCAGCCCGAGGGGCGACGCGCCGCCAATCTGCCGCTGGAACATCTCCATCTCGTGGTCCTGCAATTTGTCGTCCACGCTGATGTCCAGGTCGGCCGTCATTCCCATGAGCACCTTCAGCTGCAACTTGGCCAGGTTCACGCCGTTGCGGGCTGACACCACGTTGGGCTTGATGCTGCGCATCTGCACGTCGGCGCTTATCTTGTCATACTCGCTGACGGTGCCTTGCTCATACTTGGCGCTCACCACGCGGAAGTTCTCCTCGCTCTGTGCAAAGCTCTTCTGCAGCACTTCGTAGCTGTCCTGCGAAAGCAGCAGCTGGTAGAAAGCTTTCGTCACCTGGTTGATGAGGTCCAACTTCGACGAGCGTGCCTTCTCCACAGCCAGCTCCACATCCGTGCGGGTTATCTGTATGCTCTTGTAGAGCGCCGGGGCAAACACGGGCAGGCTCACCGAGAGGCCTCCACTGTAGCTGTTGGTGGTACCTACCTTCACCTGCTGGTCGCCCATGGCGAAGGTTTGCTTCTCGATGGTGCGGGTGTAGGAGCCCACCAGGTTGGCTTCGGGCAGCAGACCCCAGAGGGCCTCCTTCTTGCTCGACTCTTTCAATTGCACATCTTCATCGGCCACTTTGATCGTCGGATTGTCGCTCAAGGCTATGGAGATGGCCTTGTCCAACGTCAACACCAATGTCTCCTGTGCGCACACAGGAACTGCGGACAGCAGCAACAGGGCTGCAAACAGTTTTTTTCTCTTAGGGTGTTTCATATTTATAAATTGGTTTGTTCGTGTTTCTTCTTATCGTGCCGCTCTATCAGCTCCTCGAGCAACCGCAGGCCCTTGTCGGTGGAGATGCCGCGGATGAAGATGAGCACCACCGAGCGGAACAACTGCTCCATGGGATAGATGCGGCCCAGGTCATTGCGCGTCACCTGCTCGTTGAGCATCTGCATCAGCCGGATGACCAAGGCCATGTCCAGGTCGGGTCGGAAAAGCCCCTGCTCCACCCCTCGTTCGAAGAAGAGGACGGTCTCCCTCTGGTTGTCCTGCCGCTCCTGTCGCAGATACTCCATCACACGGGGGTATTTCTTCAGGTCCTCCACGAAGACGTAGTTCACCCGCCTCAAGTTCTCCAGGTGGCAGAGGTAAAACTCCAATATCACCTCCAGCACATTGTCCGTGCGACTGCACACCTCGTCCATGAACGCCCGCATCGCCTGCAGATGACGGTTCATGCACTCGAACAGCAGTGCCTCCTTGTCCTCGAAAGTCTCGTAGAGCGTGCGTTTGGATATGGAGAGTCGCGCGGCGATGTCGTCCATCTTCACCGCCTTGATACCCTCCTGTGCGAACGCCTCGGAGGCCGTTCGCACTATCCGTTCATACAGTTCTGATTTGGCTGGGGATTCCTTCAACGTCCTTTCCATGTAACTTTCCGATAGAAATAGGGTACAAAAGTGCCAAAAAACTCAATCGTCTCAAAAAGTTTTCTACCTATGGCCACGTAAGTTATACTCTTTTCACATTATACTACAATCGTTGGCAGATGAACCGAAAAACCATACGCAAGGGCTGTCAAGGGGATGCGCGAGCACCGCAGCACGAAAAAAGGTTCCGTTTGTATGATTTATAGAAAATTATAGTGCGAATGTTTATAAAATCATTACTTTTGCCGCACGATAATTTACAAAAGGACATATAAAACTTACGATTATGGTGAAGATAACGAAAGAGGCAGCTTTGCTTTATCACTCACAAGGGAAACCGGGCAAGATAGAGGTGGTGCCTACCAAGCCCTACAGTACACAAACGGACTTGTCATTGGCCTACTCACCCGGCGTGGCCGAGCCTTGCCTGGAGATTGAGAAAGACCCCCAGACGGCTTACGACTACACGGCCAAGGGCAACCTGGTGGCAGTGATTTCCAACGGAACGGCCGTGCTGGGTCTGGGCGACATAGGCGCCCTCAGCGGCAAGCCCGTGATGGAAGGCAAGGGACTGCTCTTCAAGATTTACGCAGGCATCGATGTGTTCGACATCGAGATCAACGAGAAAGACCCTGACAAGTTCATCGAGGCCGTGAAGGCAATAGCCCCCACCTTCGGAGGCATCAACCTGGAGGACATCAAAGCCCCCGAGTGCTTCGAGATAGAGCGCCGGCTGAAGGAAGAACTGGACATCCCCGTGATGCACGACGACCAGCACGGAACGGCCATCATCTCGTCCGCCGGACTGCTGAACGCCCTGGAGGTTGCCGGCAAGAAGATTGACGAGGTGAGGATTGTGGTGAACGGCGCAGGCGCATCGGCCACCTCGTGCACCAAACTCTACATGGCCTTGGGTGCCCGCAAGGAGAACATCCTGATGCTCGACAGCAAGGGAGTCATCACCTCCGACCGCCCCAACCTGACGGAGAACAAACGCTTCTTCGCCACCGACCGCCGCGACGTGCACACACTGGCGGAAGCCATCAAGGGAGCCGACGTGTTCCTAGGCCTCTCCAAGGGCAACGTGCTGACGCAAGACATGATACGCAGCATGGCAGCCAACCCCATAGTGTTCGCCCTGGCAAACCCCGTACCCGAAATCTCGTACGAGGACGCCATGGCCTCACGCCCCGACGTGCTGATGTCGACAGGCCGCTCGGACTATCCGAACCAGATAAACAACGTCATCGGATTCCCCTACATCTTCCGTGGTGCATTGGACACCCGCGCCAGCGCCATCAACGAGGAGATGAAGCTGGCAGCCGTGAAGGCCATCGCCGCACTTGCCAAACAACCGGTGCCCGATGTGGTGAATGAGGTGTACCATGTGAACAACTTCACCTTCGGACCGAAATACTTCATCCCCAAACCCGTGGACCCGCGCTTGATTACCGAAGTATCCATGGCCGTGGCCAAAGCCGCTATGGCGTCAGGCGTAGCACGCAAGCAAATCACCGACTGGGACGAGTATAAGAACCGCCTGCGCGAGCTGATGGGCCAGGAGAACAAACTCACCCGCCAGCTCTACGAGACCGCCCGCCGCGACCCGCAGCGCGTGGTGTTCGCCGAAGGCATTCACCCCAACATGCTGAAGGCCGCCGTGGAGGCAAAGGCCGAGGGCATCTGCAAGCCTATCCTCTTGGGCAACGAGGAGCGCATCGCCAAGCTGGCGAAAGAGCTCGACCTCAGCCTTGACGGCATAGAAATAGTGAACCTGCGTCACGACCGCGAGGCAGAACGCCGCGAGCGATACGCACGCATCCTCACCGAGAAGCGTGCCCGCGAGGGATTCACCTTCCAGGAGGCCAACGACAAGATGTTCGAGCGCAACTACTTCGGCATGATGATGGTGGAGACGGGCGAGGCCGACGCCTTCATCACCGGCATCTACACCCGCTACTCCAACACCATCAAGGTGGCCAAGGAGGTGATCGGCATCCGCGAGGGCTACAACCACTTCGGCACGATGCACATCCTCAACTCGAAGAAGGGAACCTACTTCGTGGCCGACACCCTCATCAACCGCCACCCGGACACGAACACGCTGATAGACATCGCACGCCTGTCGTACCACACGGTGCGCTTCTTCAACCACGAGCCGGTGATGGCCATGCTCTCCTACTCCAACTTCGGAGCGGACAACGTGGGCAGCCCCGCCACCGTACACCAGGCAGTGGACTATATGCAGCGCGAGTATCCCGACCTCCCCATCGACGGTGAGATGCAGGTGAACTTCGCCATGAACAAAGCCCTGCGCGACGACAAGTATCCGTTCACCCGTCTGAAAGGCCGCGACGTGAACACGCTGATATTCCCCAACCTTAGCTCCGCCAACTCCGCCTACAAGCTCATCCAGGCCATGAGCGAGACGGAGGTCATCGGCCCGATACAAATGGGACTGAACAAGCCAATCCACTTCACCGACTTCGAGAGCTCTGTACGCGACATTGTCAACATCACCGCCATTGCCGTCATCGACGCCATCGTGGACAAGAAGAAACGCTGCCAGCAGGGCAAGTAACCCCACGCTGACACACCGCGTTCAACCATAAAGGAGCCGCCGGCTTCTACCCTACACGGGAGAGGCTGGCGGCTTCGCTTTGCTACGGAAAGCTTACGAGCCCTCCGGAGCAACCGCAACAATATCGCACTGAAGATGTGACGTGAGGCCGCACACAACGGATTCTCCTGTGAGTAGATGAATAGGATGTACAATATTTTCGCAGAACGCCACTACGGCGACTACTTTACACGTTGGGGTATTCTCAGTATAGTTAATACTGATTATCAGCACTTTATGAAGAATCGGAACAACCAAATAGGGTTCACAAGGTTCAAAAGGTTCAGGGTTCACCTAGAACCTACTCTAGAAACGACATTACGGAATTTTTACCATCTGAAGAGGACGGGAATTCAGATAACGAACTGCTGGAAGACACTCCCGAAGAGATTCGCTATCAGAACAACGAACTGAGGAACAATCTCCTCTCATCCCGCATGAAGTGTTCACAACCATGCTCGAGTTCTTCCGTCGCTGCACTGCATACGCGACTGACCCGATGCTACCGGTTGACCGAGCAGGAGTCTACCAGCGGCATACTGTTCCGCAATGAGGTGCTCACTTACCGTCTGGCATCGCTCTTCACCATCTTCCGTCAGTGGGACGACTACATGCCGGGCATGGACACGCTGACCTGCACGGACGTGGATTCCGACAACACCTTGCGCATCTCCTAGACTTTGTTGCAGCACAGTTTTCTGCTCAGCACCGCATTGCCGCAGAGCAAGAGTGCTCTTGTAACAATGAAAAAGACTGACAAACCTGGGTCTATTCTGAACAAACTACCTAAACTGTCCCCCCATACGGAGTCCATCCAGACTGCGGTAAGCATGCAGATGTCCACCTCCTCCATCAAGCGGATACTGAGGTGTAAAGAGATGTGTAAGTCATTGTTAAAGAGCAACATAAGTACCATATAAGTGAAAAATGCGATTTTTAGATGGTTTATAGGTGAACCCTGAACCTTTGAACCCAAATTCCCTCCATTCCATCCTCACTCGAAAAGGAGGAAAGAAGTTGTGAAGGTATAATCATAAAGGACTTTCAATAATGAAAAATATTGACAGAGTGACCACCACTTCGGCATCTCATTTCCGTGAGATGCCGAGTGCTTTCAGTGGGATGCCTTGCTTGTGCCGCCAGATGCCTCGTGTTTTGCCGCAATGACGGCAAGACACTTTATCCTTCCTTGACAACCCAGTCGCTGATGGTGCGTTGCTGACTGTCGTAGTTCACACCGATTTTTACCAGGTGTTTGCCGTCGGCAGAGTGAGGGATGAGGTAGCCTTTCTCGTCAATCTGCCTGACGGCTTCTTCGGCTGAGCCATCGTACTTCAACTCGAAGACGTAGATGGCATCGGGCATGTGCACCACAGCGTCGGCCCGGCCAATGGCACTCTCCTCTTCTACGGTCATGTAGGCGCCCATGAGGTTGAAGATAAGGTAGAAGACCGTCAGAAAGTCCCGCTCGTTCTTATTGGAAAGGCGGTTGGAGATTCCGGAAAGATAAGCCTTGAGTTTCTCCATGGACTCTTCCGCCTTGCCTTCAAAGAGCAGTTGCACCAGCTTTACGACCAAGCTGTTGTTATCAAGCGAAACTGGCGAGAGGTAATTAGGGGCCAAGCTTTTTAGCATGCCAATCTTCACTTCGCGGTTCGGATAACCGAGTTTGTAGGTTTGGAACAGCGGGTTGTAGTCCTTGATGGTGAGGTATCCGCTTTGGTAAAGCAACGGAAGTGCCGAGGTCGTCTGCTCCGGCGACACGTCGAAATCGTCTACCCCGAGGCCGCTCTGCTCAATGTCCGTCACGTTGACGTGGTATTTCTGTAGACTCTTTATTAGATAGGTTGGTGTGCCGGAACCGAACCAGTAAGATTCAATCTTCCGATTGTCAAGTGCTCTTATAAGGCTGAACGGATTGAATATATACCCCAGTTCGGGATAAGAAAACGATAAAATATTAAGAGAAAAAGTTGGTAGTCTAATCAAAACTTCGTATCTTTATAGCTGAAAACCAAACAATTACAAAGACGATGATTAAGACTACCGATTATAAAGTTACTGCTCTATTTTGTGTTATTGACGATTTCTGCCAACATTTTGAGGCGGAAAATGCAGGAATTTACAGTACACAACACACTGTAAGGCAGCACATAAAGCGGACAATAGCACTACGAAGATGAAACGAACAATAATAGACCAACTGAAGGCATGGAAAGAAGCACCTTCATGGGTTCGCATACCGAACTGCGAGCCATCCGCTACTCCATGTCCCCCCTACAAAGAGCAGGACTGGATGAGAAACATCCCCCTCAATGGAGTAGGCGTGAGCTTCGAAGGTAGGCCGTTCGAAGGTTGATTGGACGGAAAAATAGAAACACAGATAGTCATGATACGAAATTTGCTGTTGATATTCATCGGTGGTGGCACAGGCAGTGTGCTGCGATATTTGGTGGGAAGGAGCATAACTTCCACAACTTATCCGTGGGGAACCTTTGTGGTGAACGTCGTCGGCTGCTTCCTCATCGGGTTGCTCGGGACATGGATTGCCCGTCATAGTCTGTCACCAGACCTTCGGCTGTTGCTGGTAGTGGGCCTTTGTGGAGGTTTCACCACTTTCTCCACATTCAGCAACGAAACTTTGTCGCTCGTGCGTGACGGCCAGCCGTTGCTATGCTTTACCTATATAATATGTAGTATAGCGGCAGGACTCCTTGCCGCATACTTAGGTACAAAGCTCGTGTAAACAAACCATACTCCTCACATGAAATAATTTACCCATTTAATGAGATAGTCTAAACCTGTCCAGCTTTTTGGGACACCATGTGCCTCATATTTGCAGCAGATACGAACAAGTTAAAATGGACAGAGATGGAAAAGACAAGTATTCAGTACATTAAAGAGGCTGCAAAGAAACTGATGCACAGCAAACTTCAACGGTTGGGCGCACCCAAGACACAAGAGATACTCCAGGGGGTGATGCGCACAGTGGGACTGGAATCGATAGAGGAGGTGTACCTGTTTGTGCCCTATTTCGACTGCACATGCAAAGACGACCCATCCAATCTGGACAGTCTGACGGGCTACTTTGAGTGTTCCTCGCTGGACCTGATAGAATATGTGCCCGCCCTCAAGTCACTTGCCGGCAAGGGGATACTTGTGCGTTGCTACGGCAAGGAGAGCAACATCATCAAACAAAACTTTTGCGTGAGCGACATCGTCATGTCAGCCGTCATAGAGAACAAACCGGTGCCTCTTGGCAAGCTGAAAGTGGAGGAGGTGAAGATAGACAAATATGACTTCTGCGAACAGATTGGCGAGAAGACAGAGGACAATAGTGTGACAACAAACGTTCTGATCTCGTACACAGAGAGCATGGAACGTGCCAATGCGCACCTGCCATTTGTGAAAGAGGTCAAGAAGCAGGTCAAGAAGACACTGGACCGCATCCTGTTCTATGACATGTGCTACGACGACTTCAGAGAAGACGGAGTGAGCCACTCGAACATCAGCACCACGATGAAGGACATATACACAAATATGGGTGAACGCATATTGGCAAAGAAATCCATCAAGGAGGAGAAAAATGCACTCATCCAGCTAGGCCTCATCGAGATAGATTATGAGAACGATGACATCATCAGTCTCAGCCCCAAAGGAAAGGATCTTTTCTATGACAAGGATATAGATGCTTTCAGCAAGTCGTACAGATGCCGCGACATCTATGGTTTCATGGACAAGGTAAAAGAGACCTTCCACGACAAGAGTGAGTACGACTGCGACAGAATAGACTTCCTATTCATAAACGACCTGATGGAGAAATTGGAAAAGCAGAACCAACACATACCAGAGGTAGGAAACATTGCCAAACATATTCATAACTCACGCGAACGTGTGCTGTTCTACTGCATCGGAAGCAATATGGTGGGTGGTTGTGCTACGTCCCTGACAGACGAAATCAAGACGTTATATCCTCGTCACATGCGTAAGGACGCCCTGAATGATTATAAGGAGAAGGTTAACTTCCTCCAACAAGAGGACTTGGTGAAATTGGAGAAATGTTCCTGGATGATGGGGGAAGAGACCAATCTTACGCTGACAGACAAAGGAAAAGAGACGTTGCTGGGCGAGGACGCGGCTCTGTATATCCATGAGGCATCGAATGAACAGCTGATCTCGTGCGACAAGATTGCAGAGAAGAAACTCTTCTTCGCCAACGGACTGGAGCAGCAACTATCGCTCCTGCGCGACAGTCTGAGCGTGAGCCACTACAAGGCACTCTGCGCAAGGTTGGAGGAGAACCACCTGCCAAAGGGTATGGCTGTGCTGTTCTATGGCGAGCCAGGAACGGGAAAGACGGAGAGCGTGATGCAGATAGCCAAGGCTACGGGACGTGCCATCATGCACGTGGACATCAGCGCCACCAAGACTTGCTGGTTCGGCGAGAGCGAAAAGCTCATCAAACAGGTGTTCACCGACTACAAGAAGCTCTGCGACAAAAGCAAGGTGAAGCCCATCCTGCTCTTCAACGAGGCGGACGCTGTGTTCTCCAAGCGTAAGGATGTGGGCAAGGGGAGCTGCGACCAAACGGAGAATGCCATACAAAACATCATCCTGGAGGAGATGGAGAACCTCGACGGCATCCTCATCGCCACGACCAATCTGCCCGACAACCTCGACGGAGCGTTCGAGCGCCGCTTCCTCTTCAAGATACACTTCGACAGACCCACTGTGGAAGCAAAGACCAGCATCTGGATGGACAAACTACCCCGCCTCACAGCGAAGGAAGCGCAAACCCTAGCCTCGGGCTACGAGTTCAGCGGCGGACAGATAGACAACATTGTACGCAAGGCCTTGATGCAAGAGGTCATCAAAGGAGAGAAGCCCACCCTGCAAACCCTACAGGCGATGTGCAGCGAAGAGAAGATAGCGAAAGGCGGTGCCAAGCGCATCGGCTTCTGCTGACTGCCAAAGAAGCCTGTCGGCTTGTCTGCCTCTATAAAAAACACTCCCATAAGAACTGATTATGGACAAACTATTGTAAATTTGCAATGGATAATAAAACGAAACACCCAAACGCTATGCATCAGAAGTTCATTATAACACAGGATGGTGTGTTGCGCTTCGGCCACGTATATCTGCACCGTGACTTGTTCTCGTTTGGCGAAGAGTGCATTGCAACAATTGAGGCACAAAGCCTCACCTTTGTAGACGATAACTATAATATATAAGGTATGACACTTCTTGAAAAATACCTGTGGGTGGTAAAGACCCTCTATGAGAGCGGCGAAAGGGGACTGTCGCTGAAAGAGCTCAACGTAAAGTGGATGAATGACTCAACAATCTGCGGCCGTGAAACTATACCACGGCAAACATTTGACCGCTGGAAGGGAAACATCTCGATGGCACTAGGCATAACCATCGAGTGTCAGAAGAAAGGATACTACCGCTACTACATCGCTAACCCCGAAGAACTGTCGGAGGGAAAATTGGGCAGATGGCTGCTCGACACCTATTCAACAGCCAGCACATTGGCGCAATGCACGCAGCTGAAAGACCGGATACTAGTGGAGGATGTGCCGTCGAGCCAGAATTTCCTCACCCCCATTATCGAGGCGATGAAGGAGAATGTGGTGCTGACGCTGACACACAAGAGTTTCCAGAGCAATAAAGCTTCGACGTTCCCCGTGGAGCCGTACTGTCTGAAGATGTTCCAAAAGCGGTGGTATCTGTTGGCACACAGCATCAACGATGACAAGATGCGCCTCTACGGTCTGGACCGTATAGAAGATATGCAAACTACAGACGAACATTTCACCCTACCAAAAGACTTCTGTGCGAAGGAGTGTTTCTCCTCGTTCTTCGGGATAGTGATGGACGAAAGTGTCCCCGTGCAACGCATCGTGCTGCGGGCAATCGAGTCGCATAAACACTACATGCGCTCCCTGCCACTGCATCCGTCCCAAAGGGAAATCTTCAGTTGCAAGGAGTATGCCGACTTCGAGCTGACACTGCGCCCGACGTACGATTTCTGTCTGGAACTGCTCCACGCGGGCAACATGCTGGAGGTGATGGAGCCTCAATCGCTGCGTGAAACGATGAAAAGTTGGGTCAAAGAGATGTGGGACATGTATAATGACACCGAAGGATAGCCACATCTGCACCAGGCAACACTATATCTGTCTATTAAGCAGTCAATGTACACTGCCCCGAACACGGGCCCACATAGGATAGACGCTAACACTTTGCATGGATATTGGGAATATACACTCGTTTTGATACTTTTCTTTCTTTTTCCTTTCAAAAATGTTTGGTATTCCAAATATTGTATGTACTTTTGCGCAGTTTTTAATACAACTTAGAACGATTAATAAAAGATTCTATTATGAATGCAGCGAAAGTCTTAGAAGATTTGAGAAGAAGATTTCCCAATGAACCTGAGTATCATCAGGCAGTGGAAGAAGTACTTGGAACCATCGAAGAGGAGTATAACAAGCACCCCGAGTTCGATAAAGTGAATTTGATTGAGCGCCTTTGCATCCCCGATCGCGTGTACCAGTTCCGTGTAACTTGGGTGGACGATAAAGGCAATGTGCAGACCAACATGGGTTACCGTGTTCAGCACAACAACGCCATTGGCCCGTACAAAGGTGGCATCCGTTTCCACGCTTCCGTAAACTTGGGTATCCTCAAGTTCTTGGCTTTTGAGCAGACATTCAAAAACTCACTGACTACACTGCCTATGGGTGGCGGTAAGGGTGGCTCTGACTTCTCTCCGAGAGGTAAGTCCAACGCCGAGGTGATGCGTTTCTGCCAGGCATTCATGCTGGAGCTTTGGCGTCACATCGGTCCTGAGACCGATGTACCCGCAGGTGACATCGGCGTAGGTGGCCGCGAGGTAGGTTTCATGTTCGGTATGTACAAGAAGCTCACGCGTGAGTTCACAGGTACATTCACTGGCAAAGGCATCGAGTTCGGTGGGTCACTGATTCGTCCTGAGGCTACAGGTTACGGCAACATCTACTTCCTGCAAGAGATGCTGAAGACTAAAGGTATGGACCTGAAAGGCAAAGTTTGCCTCATCTCTGGTGCCGGCAACGTGGCTCAGTACACAGCTGAGAAGGTTATCGAGCTGGGCGGTAAGGTTGTTACTATGTCCGACTCCGACGGTTACATCTACGATCCGGACGGCATCGACCGCGAGAAACTGGACTACATCATGGAGCTGAAGAACCTCTACCGTGGCCGTATCCGCGAATATGCTGAGAAATATGGTTGCAAGTATGTAGCAGGTGCTAAACCTTGGGGTGAGAAGGGCGACATCGCTCTGCCTTCCGCTACACAGAACGAGATCAACGGCGACCACGCCCGCCAGTTGGTGGCAAACGGCGTAATCGCTGTGTCCGAGGGCGCTAACATGCCTTCTACTCCCGAGGCTATCCGCGTGTTCCAAGAGGCTAAGATCCTCTACGCTCCGGGTAAGGCAGCCAACGCTGGTGGTGTGTCCGTTTCCGGTCTGGAGATGACACAGAACTCCATCAAGTTGGGTTGGTCGTCCGAAGAGGTAGACAACAAGTTGAAGAGCATCATGAAGAACATCCACGCTGCCTGCGTGAAGTACGGAACAGAGCCTGACGGTTATGTGAACTACGTGAAGGGCGCTAACGTGGCCGGATTCATGAAGGTTGCCAAGGCTATGATGGCTCAGGGCATCATGTAATGAGGCTTCAATAGAATGTAGAATCAACTACTTTTACATAGCGAGGCGGTTTGCATCAAGCGAACCGCCTCTTTATTTACGCACTTAGATAAGAAATAAAAATCATTTTTATGGTATAATATCATATTTAAGCTATACCTTTGTGGCCTAATAATTTCCGAGCGCGCATAAGTACATTTAGATAAACTCATGAAGCCGTAGGAATGAGTATAAAAAACTTTACAAAATTACTATATAATGATCTTTCTAGAGAAGATACACACCGATGATGAACGATACACATTTGTGGAATCGTTGCTTACATCTGCCTTTCCCGAGGCAGAGCGCCGTGACACCAGTGCACAACGTTATTTGACCGACAACAATCCAGCATTTTATTGTTTTCTGGTGAAGACAGAGACGGAATGTGTGGGATTCATTACCGCATGGGATTTCGACCGCTTCTGCTACATAGAGCACTTTGCCATCGACGAACGGTTCCGCAACTTAGGATATGGCAGAGACGCTATCCGCACACTGATAAACATCGTGGGACGTCCGTTCGTGCTCGAGGTGGAACTGCCAGAGAACGAGATAAGCCGCCATCGCATCAGCTTCTACCAGCGCCAAGGATTCAATTTGTGGGAGACTTGCGACTACATACAACCTCCCTACCGCCAAGGAGGCGAGACGTTGCCTATGCAGCTGATGGCTACCGAGACACTGGATCCCGAGATGCACTTCGACATCATCAAACGCCGACTATATAAAGAGGTGTACCTGACCGATGAGTTCGCGACGTTCAGTTAATCTGCTTCTTCCATATGGAAGAAACGCTTGCGGTATTCCTTGGGCGACACGCCCACATAATGCTTGAAATACTTGCCAAAGAAGGTCTGACAAGGGAAATTCAGTTGCACGGAAATTTCCTTTATACTGAGGTTGGAGGCTTCGAGCAACTGTTTTGCCTCGGTGATGACCATCTGCACAATCCAGTTGGAAGGTTTGATGCCCGACTTCTCCTTGATGATGTTGGAGAAGTAGCGTGGCGTGATGTGCTGTAGGTTGGCGTAGAACGTGACTTCGCGCTCTTTCCTGAAATTCTGAAATAGAGCTATCATGAAGTTCTGCAGCACCATGTCGGGCTTGGTCTGCGACACAGGCACCACGGGGCAGTTGCGGAAATAGATGTTCAGCACCTCGTAGAAGAGCATCTGTCCCATGCTTTTCACCACCTCAGCCTCCAGTTGCCGACAAGTGGGATTCAAGTTCTCTGAGGCTTCCGCCTTCATGCGATGACCTACCTCTGCCACCAGACGCTTGAGCAGGTCGGTCTGCTCGGCAGGGAGCGACAGATAGGGATGCTCGCGCATGAACAGAAGGTTCTCTATGCTCAACACCCTGTTGCTCGAGAGGAGCGCATAGTCCGTGTCCGCCTCCACCATCAACCCCGAAGCATCGGGACTGGTATATTCTACATGTAGCAGCATGGACGGGATGTAGATGAACATGTCGCCAGGCTGTATGTCGAACATACCTTTCTCGATGGAGACCGTCAGCTTGCCTCCCGTGCAGAGGAACACCCCACACTTGTCCATCGTGGAGATAAGGCGTCTTCCTTCGTTATGCAGAGGCACGTGACGAGGTACTTCGAGTATCTTGAAAGGAAAGCTGTTGTCTGCCATAAACAAGTGATTTAAGAGTGTTATTTTTCGTAGCGGGCCACAAAATCATCGGACACGGAGTTGCCGATATGCTGGCAAGCGTCCGACGAGAAGTCGATGCCACAGCGGATGATGTTGTCCCAATCCCTCTCGGTCAGTTCCGCCAAGTCGTCCCGACGGATGCGGTTCTTCAGCAGTCCGTATATCACACCGGCATTGAAGTTGTCGCCAGCTCCCACGGTGCTGACGGCCTCGATAGCAGGCACATCGTACGTCTTGGAGAGGTCCTTGGCAAACAGCGACACCTCCTTGGCTCCATTGGTACAGATGAACTGTGGACAATAGAAGGATATCTTCTCCTTATAGATTTTCGTAGCGTTCTCGCAGTTATAGAGGTTGCTGAAGTCGTCGACGGAGCCTCGAACAATGTCGGCATACTCCAGATTCTCGATGATGACAGGCGACAGCTTGATGGCATCGATGCGGTGTGTTGCGCGGAAGTTGATGTCGTAGTAGAGCAAGGCACCATTGTCGCGCGCATACTCCAGAAAATCTGACACCCGGGGACGCAACACAGGGTTGAGCACAAAATAGGAGCCATACATCACGATGTCATTGGCAGATATCTCGGGAAACTCCACATCGAGCCGTTGGCTGGGATAGTCCTTGTAGAAGACATAATCCGCATCGTTGTGCTCGTCGAGGAAAGCCAACGACAGGGGCGATTTACCTTCGGGGAATACACACACATGCTCGGTGTTCACCCCGTTTTTGCGCATAAAGTCGAGGATACGATGCCCCACACGGTCGTTGCCCACCTCACTGATGAAATCCACATTCATCCCCATGCGACCCAGAGAGACAATGCCGTTGAAGACAGACCCACCGGGTACGGCCGCCGTAGGCTGTTCGTTTTTGAATATGATGTCGAGTATCGTCTCACCGATACCAATAACTTTTCGTGCCATATAGTCGTTCGTTTTTATGTATCTTGTTAGTGTTCCACTTATTATCAATCACAAACGGGGACAATGCTCAAGAGAGCAACTCCTTCAGCTCATCCAGTGTATTGGCCACGTTGATTAAGCGCTCAAAAGGCTTGTGGGTAAAATGCAAAGCTTCCAGCTGGTTCAACACCTCTATCAGTCCATCGTAGAACCCATTGATGTTATAGAGTATCACCCGCTTAGAATGGTATCCAATGGAGTTGGCAGCCACCACATGGAATATTTCGTCCAAGGTACCTACTCCACCAGGCAGGGCTACAAAGATATCTGATTCGGCCACCATCATGTCCTTGCGGTCGCTCAAGTTACAGGCACGGAACGTCACATCCAGCAGTTCACTCATCCTGCCGTTCTCTTCCAATATAATAGGAACGACACCATACAGTCGACCACCATTCTGTTTCACCTCTTTAGCCAAACACTCCATAAGACCCTGGTTGCTGCCGCCGTACACCAGCGTCTTGCCGTTCTGTCCTAGCCAGCGGCCAAACTCGCGCGTACGTTCCACGTATACGTGGTCTATACTATTTGAAGCTGAACAAAAAACTCCTATCTTATCCATAGTTACTGTTTATATAATAGATGATGCAAAAATACAGAAATAATTGATTTATGAAACCATTCATCGGGCAATTAAGCGGAAGCTTCCACCAACACTGAAAATTGATATTATGGCATCGCCTTTTGGTTCTATCCATAGCAACCACTATCTTTGCAGCTGCAAAACTGAAACAAGAGATGTTATACAATACTTTCACGCTGCAAAACGGACTTCGTATCATACACGCTTCCTCACCTACACAAGTGGTTTACTGTGGTTATGCCATCAATGCGGGCACACGCGACGAGGCCGACAACGAACAGGGACTTGCACATTTTGTGGAACATCTCATCTTCAAGGGTACCACGAAACGCCGCGCCTGGCACATTCTGAACCGGATGGAGCATGTGGGCGGAGACCTGAACGCCTACACCAACAAGGAAGAGACGGTCATCTACGCCACCTCGCTGGCGGACCACTTCGGTAGGGCACTGGAGCTGATGACGGACATTGTGTTCCACAGCGTCTTCCCACCTCACGAGATAGAGAAGGAGGTGGAGGTGATTCTCGACGAGATACAAAGCTACGAGGATACACCCTCGGAACTCATCTTCGACGATTTTGAGGAGTTGGCCTTCAAAGGTCACCCGCTGGGACGCAACATACTTGGTAACCCCGAGACTCTGCGCACCTTCGGCACAGAAGACGCGTTGCGATGGGTAGGAAAGTATTATCATCCAGACAATATGGTGTTCTTCGTATTCGGCAACATACCCTTCAACACCATCGTGCGTAAGGTGAGAGAGGCTACGGAAGACTTGCCCGCCGTCACCACCCTGAAGCCGCAATCCACCCTACCCGACTATGAACCTACGCGCAAACAGTACGACAAGGACACACATCAGGCGCACGTGATGATAGGCACACGCAGCTATCCGGCAAACGACGAACGACGTACAGGGCTCTATCTGCTCAACAACCTGCTGGGCGGCCCGGGAATGAACAGCCGCCTCAATGTGTCGCTTCGTGAACGGAAAGGCCTAGTATACACCGTGGAGAGCAACCTCATCTCCTATACCGATACGGGAACCTTCAGCATCTATTTCGGTTGCGACCCTACGGACGTGGACAAGTGTCTCCACTTGGTAAGGAAGGAGCTCGACCTGTTGCGTGAAAAACCGCTGACACCCTCTCAGCTGAAGGCTGCACAGAAACAGCTTATCGGACAGATAGCCGTGGCATCGGACAACTTCGAGAACATTGCCCTGGAGATGGGGAAAACCTATCTCCACTACGATAAATATGAGAGCCAAGAAGCCGTGTTCCAGCGCATAGAAGCCCTGCGACCCGAACTACTGTTGCAGATTGCCAACGAACTGTTTACCGACGAGCAGATGACCACCCTCCTATATCTTCACGCGTAGCTGCAGCTGAATGTCCTGCTTGCAGTTCCCGTCAATCTTCTGTTGAGAGGTACCTATGGACTCCCTGTTCGTATAATAGGTAAGTCCGTACTTGGCCATCAGCGTGACGTGCTTGCCCAGGTTGAACCGTAGCAAGGTGGAGAAGTGCATGCCGTGGTAGTAGAACGAAGGGAAAGAGAAGGCATAGAGCAATCCGCGCTCATATTGGTAGAGACGACTGGCATAACTGTCCGTATGGAAGAACGAAGCGGAAAGGCTACCCTGTATGAATGATTTGTCAGGCTGAAAGGAAACCACCTCGGAGACCATATACCCTCGGTCGGGTGTCTGTTGAGTGACGAAGTCTATCTGCGTGTAATCTGCAGAAGTGCGCATCGACAACCACTTCAGCGGTGCGTATTGCCACTGAAGCCTTAGGCGGTGCTGCACCTCGGGATCCACTCCCTTTTGTTTGGTATTGGTCAGCGTGAAGTCCTTCGGCTTGCTCTTGTAGCGATACTTCAGCGTCAGTGTGTGATGGTCATTAAGCGTCCATACGGTCTGACACATGGCATCGAAACATCTCGACGAGGGGACGGAGACCTGGTAGCGAAGATAGGGAAAGCGTACAAAATCCACATACCCGGATATGTGAAGCTGGTCCAACGGAGAAGCATCCACACCTATATAATATCCACACTCGTTGCGTACATCGCTCTGCTCGGAGAACGAACTGGCATAGAGCGACTGATAGTCCTTGGAATAGTATCGCTGAATGAAGGTGAACTTGTAGTCGCGTGTCGGCTTCCACTGCAACACCTGCAAGGTGGCAAAGCCACCGCCCCTGCTCAGAGCTGTCTCGCCAGCGAGGGTGAAGCGAGGGTGAAAGTAGCTGTAATCCACACTTCCTGATGTAAATTCCCTACCCTGTGGATAGTATTTCTTATAGGCTTCGCTACTAGGTTTCAACAGCTTGTTGAAATGGTTATGAACTGCTGTTAACCCGATACGAACACCCCTGTGAATAAAAGTTATGTTGCTACCATACAGTGTATTACAGATATTATTCTTCTTGGATATCTCCAAAGGTGTACGGTGATAGCCATCGGTTTTCAACGAGGTTATGAACGGTTCTGTGGACACTGTGGAATCTTGCTTAAGGGTAGCGTCTTGCTTCCTGCGTGAATAGAACCCGGTAACAGTGAACTTCCCGAAGCGGAAAGCGGAAGCCACACCTTGCAGATAGTTGTCCTCGCTGGTGGACGAATGCTTGCGTATGCCCTTGTTGAGTCGGTCTATAGAGGTCAGTGCGGCACTCTTTCCCAGGCGGAAGTCCATGTTCATAACCAATCCTTGACCGAAGTTCAACCGATAGTTGCCCACCACCAACGACTTCAGACAACCGATGTTCTGCAACATCAGGTAGTAAGAGTAGAAGTCGTACCCTTTGTGGTCGGATGTAAAAAATCTCTCTCCAGGATCTTTCTCGGCCACGAACCCAACGGCCAGGTGGTCGCTGTAGCTATATTTGTAACGCACTGAATGATAGTAAGGGTCTCCGGCATATTTACGGTTCGGATAGCGTTGGAGGATACTGTCACTGTACGACTTATAACCGTCGCGCTCATAGAGCGGTATGTCCAAGCGGGTAATGAATTCGTGCTTACCATAGCGCCACATGTTTTTCCAGAGCGAACCGCCCTTCTTCTCCTCTTCATCGCCCACATACACAAAGTGGCTGAGTAGCTGTCGGGTGGTGTAGTCCATCTCTTCCACCAACTGCAGTTCACCCAAGCTCTTCATAGGACCATAAGAATAGAGATAGGCCAAAATGTTCTCTGTCAGCTGTGGAGTGAGAAAGGGCAGCTGCTCCAACTGATCTTTCGTGATGGTGTTGATGTTGAAAGGGTTATCATAAATCTCACAAAGGTCTTCGTACAGATTCCTCCAACCGGCATCTTCACCATCCTCATCAGACAGAATCTGCTCCAATAGAGACTCCCAATCGGGGGTGTTATCGCCTTCTCCATGCACAGGACAAGCAACTGTCATATAAATAATTAACAACGTTTTCAACAAACTGTTGAAACAAGATTTATGCATACGAATCTACGGTTGATATGATACTTGTGGTTGCTTATAATCCACATGGAGGGTTCCGTGCGGAGAGGAGAATTATGCCCCCCCTGTCAGAGTTTCATCAGCAGACGGGCAAACTCCCAAATGACGATGCCTGCCGTGACAGAGACGTTCAGCGAATGTTTGGTGCCGAACTGGGGTATCTCAATGCAGCCGTCGGAGAGGTTTACCACCTCCTGCTTCACCCCTTTCACCTCGTTTCCCATCACGATAGCGTATTTCTTGTCGCCTTCCAACTCCAGTTTGTTGAGCATAGTGCTCCGCTCTACCTGTTCCACCGAATAGACGAAATATCCGTCGGACTGGAGGCTGCGGACGGCGTCCATCGTATCCTTAAAATACTTCCATGCAACCGTGTCCTCGGCTCCCAGGGCAGTCTTGTGTATCTCCGGTTGGGGCGGACAGGCAGTGATACCGCACAGGTAGATGGCCTCCACCCTGAAGGCGTCTGAGCTGCGGAATACCGAGCCCACGTTGTGCAGACTGCGGACGTCGTCGAGCACCACCACCAGAGGCAGTTTCTCCGCCTCCTTAAACTCTGCCGCGCTCATGCGGCCCAACTCTGTTATCTTAAGTTTTCTCTGTTCCATATATTTCTGTTATCTGATACAGGTTATTTGCCCAAAACGATGCGTTTTATCTCATTGAGTTTGTTCAACGCCTCAATGGGGGTAAGGTTGTTCACGTCGATATGCAGTATCTCGTCGCGTATCTGGCTCAGCACAGGGTCGTCCAGCTGGAAGAAGCTCAGCTGCACACCTTCGCATCTGCCGGCACTCTCCACCTTCGTTTTACCGCCTATGCCTTGCTGACGGTTCTCGGTCTCCAGTTGCTTCAGTATCTCGGTGGCTCGCTTCACGATGCTCTTGGGCATACCTGCCAACTTGGCCACATGAATACCGAAGGAGTGTTCGCTGCCACCACGCTCCAACTTGCGCAAGAAGATGACTTTATTGTCTATCTCCTTCACCGACACGTTGTAGTTCTTGATGCGGGGGAAGTTCTTTTCCATCTCGTTAAGCTCGTGATAGTGGGTGGCGAACAGCGTGCGTGCCTTGGCTTTCGGATGTTCATGGAGATACTCCACTATGGCCCAGGCTATGGAGATGCCGTCGTAGGTGGACGTTCCACGTCCCAGCTCATCGAAGAGCACCAGACTACGGTTGGAGATGTTGTTCAGGATGGATGCCGACTCGTTCATCTCTACCATGAAGGTGGACTCGCCTACCGAGATGTTGTCGCTGGCTCCCACACGGGTGAATATCTTGTCCACAAGTCCGATGCGGGCGCTCTCAGCGGGCACAAAACAGCCTATCTGCGCCAACAGGGTGATGAGAGCCGTCTGTCGCAGCAGAGCCGATTTACCGGCCATATTCGGACCCGTGATGATGATAATCTGCTGCTTCTGGCTATCGAGCATCACGTCGTTGGCAATGTACTTCTCGCCGGGAGGCAACTGTTTTTCTATGACCGGATGTCGGCCCTGGCGGATGTCTATCACATCGCTCTCATCCACCACGGGACGCACGTAGTTGTTCTCCCGGGCCACGTTGGCAAAAGCCAACAGACAGTCCAGTTTGGCTATCTGTACGGCATCCGTCTGTATGTTGCTCACGTAAGCGTTCAGGTCGCTAACCAAATCTGTGTAAATCTTGTTCTCGAGTATGAGGATGCGGTCTTCGGCACCGAGTATCTTCTCCTCATACTCCTTTAGTTCCTGCGTGATGTAACGCTCGGCATTTGCCAAGGTCTGCTTACGAATCCATTCGGGCGGAACCTTGTCCTTGTGGGTGTTGCGAACCTCTATGTAATAACCGAAAACGTTATTGAAACCTATCTTCAGGCTGGGAATACCGGTCAGTTCGCTCTCCCGCTGCTGTATCTGCAACAGGTAGTCCTTGCCCGAATAGGCTATCTCACGCAATTCGTCCAGCTCGGCATTTACCCCTTTGCGGATGACTCCACCTTTGTTTATCAGCAAAGGAGGATCGTCCACTATCTCGCGGGCAATGCGCTCACACACCTCCTTGCAGACATCCAGTCGTTCGCCCAGATGCTTCAAGCTGGTGTTGTCGGTCTGTTCACAGGCCGCTTTGATGGGTTCGATGGCTTGCAGGGCCACCTTCAGCTGCACTACCTCACGCGGTGCTATACGTCCCACAGCGGCTTTGGAGACGATGCGCTCCAAATCACCTATCATGTGCAGCTGATCCTCTATGACGTCTTTGAAATCGGGCTCACGGAAAAAATATTCCACCACATTGAGACGTTCCTCTATCTGGTTGCAGTTGCGCAGCGGGAACACTATCCAACGCTTCAGCAGACGTGCTCCCATGGGACTGATGGTCTTGTCGATGACGTCCAACAGACTGATTCCTTCGGTCATCATGCTCTGCAACAGCTCCAGATTGCGTATGGTAAACTTGTCGAGCCGCACGTAACGATCTTCCTCGATGCGCGAGAGGGAGGTGATGTGGCTGATGTGTGTGTGTTGGGTGATGTCAAGATACTGCAGTATGGCACCTGCCGCCACAATGCCTCGCTTGAGGTGTTCCACACCGAAACCTTTCAAGTTTTTTGTCTCGAAGTGCTTCAGCAGTCTCTCACGCGACGAACTCTCGGTGAATACCCAGTCATCTAGCTCAAACAGAAAGAATTTGCCTGTGAATAAACTTTGGAAGAGGGACTTCTTGCCACGCTCTACCAACACCTCTTTGGGTGAGAAGCTGTTGAGAAGTTTCTCTACGTAATCCACAGTCCCTTCAGCGGTGAGAAACTCACCGGTGGAGATGTCGAGGAAGGCAATACCGCAAATGTTCTTGTCGAAATGAACAGCGGACACGAAATTGTTCTCTTTGTTGTTGAGCACATTATCGTTGATGGACACACCCGGTGTCACCAACTCGGTAATGCCTCTCTTCACCAGCTTCTTCGTGGTCTTAGGATCTTCCAGTTGGTCGCAGATAGCCACGCGCTTGCCCGCCCTTATCAGTTTGGGCAGGTAGGTATCGAGCGCATGATGCGGGAAGCCTGCCATCTCGACGTGCTTCGCCTGACCGTTTGCTCTTTTGGTAAGCGTAATACCAAGAATATCAGATGCTATCACAGCATCTTCGGAATAGGTTTCATAGAAGTCTCCACAACGGAACAACAACACAGCGTCGGGATGTTTCGCCTTCAGCTCGAAATATTGCTTCATCATGGGAGTCAAAACCACATCATTAGCCATATCTATCTTAATCGTTTAAAAATCCAACTTGGCAAATATAGCTAAAAAACACGAGAATGACGACGAAATTTTTGAAGTAATACTATTTACCAAAGAGAATACCAATATTGTTTTATACACAATTACAGGCCCAATTTAGCCGATATTTCGAGCATTCGGTTGATGGGCTTAACGGCTTTGCGTGCTACCTCTGCATCCACCTCAATGGCAGGATACTCGTACTTCAGACAGTTATAGAGCTTCTCCAGCGTATTCAAGCGCATGAAGTTGCACTCGTTGCAGGCACACGTGCTGTCGTCGGGCGGGGCCGGAATGAAGTTCTTTTGGGGGCACTGCCGGCGCATCTCGTGGAGGATGCCGCTCTCTGTAGCCACTATGAAGTCGTGCTTGTCGCTCTTCACGGCATACTTCAGTATGGCGGCTGTGGAGCCAACCAGGTCGGCAAGCTTCACCACGGCGCCCTTGCACTCGGGATGTACGAGGACGGGAGCGTCGGGATACTCTTTCTTCAGCTCCAGAATCTTCTCTACGGAGAACTTCTCGTGCACGTGGCAGGCTCCGTCCCAAAGCAGCATTTCTCGGCCTGTGACGCTATTTATGTAGTTGCCGAGGTTGCGGTCGGGACCGAATATCATCTTCGTCTCCTTGGGAAAGCTCTCCACTATCTGGCGGGCATTGGTGGAGGTAACGACCACGTCCGTCACAGCCTTCACGGCAGCGGTGGTGTTGACGTAGCTGATGACCGTATGGTCGGGGTGTTGGGCCACGAATTGCGCGAACTTGTCCGCCGGACAGCTGTCGGCCAGCGAACAGCCTGCGTTCATGTCCGGAACCAGCACTTTCTTCTCGGGACAGAGCACCTTGGCTGTCTCGCCCATGAAGTGCACGCCGCACAGCACGATGATGTCCGCGTCCGTCTTGGCAGCCCACTGTGCCAAGGCCAGGCTGTCGCCCACGTAGTCGGCAATGTCCTGTATGTCGCCCGTCTGGTAGTAGTGCGCCAGTATGACAGCGTTCTTCTCTTTACGCAACTTGTCGATTTCGGCTTTCAGGTCTATACCCTTGTCCACAGGTTCGCAAACAAAACCTTTCTTCACCCATTCATCCTTCATCATATTATATATATTCTTTAGTTTTTAATTTAAAAAGGAATTTATGTTGATGATAATAGGCAGTTCATACTGTTCGTAAATAAATCCCCTTTTTCTTGCTTATGAAGTTATTAGTCTCTAAGTTTCAATTGATAACAATTTATCAACATGCCTTTTGGTCTCTAATGCTTGATAATAAGGCACCTTACGATTTCTATTAACAAGCTGTTGAAACCATGCAAAGTTAAAAACTTTACGACGAAAGTCTCCCATAAACCTGCTAAAAATGATGTTGAAACTAACTAAATAACTCGTGTATTCTTTATTTGGATTGTTGGTGAATCTTTTTATATGGTGATTCTGTTGGAAAGTGCACCATAAGTTATGAGTTTTTTTGCACCCATGTTTCAATAGGTTTTCAACCGTTATGAACAGGGTTACGAGCATGTGTGGCCCCGAGTTATCAACAAGTCGTGTGAAAGTATGTTTTGTGTTTGTCAGTTCACCTCTAGAATATCGATAGTTGAGCCTTGGCTCATTTTGGGGTTTTCTGTACGTGTTGTAACTTGGATGGTATAATGTGTGCAGGGTGTGGGCAAACTAAAAAAACCTCCCCGCTTTTGTAAACGGGGAGGTTCTGACTGTATCTATTATTATGCAATAGAATTTTAGAGCTTAGGTCCAGCAGCTACGAGGGCCTTGCCAGCTTCGTTTCCTGTGAACTTAGAGAAGTTCTTGATGAAGCGTGCAGCCAGGTCTTTGGCTTTCTCTTCCCACTTGCAAGCGCAATCGTAGGTGTCGCGAGGATCGAGGATGTTAGGATCTACGCCCGGCAACTCTGTAGGAACAACGAAGTCGAAGTAAGGAATAACCTTTGTCGGAGCTTTGTCGATAGAGCCGTCGAGGATGGCGTCGATGATACCACGTGTGTCGCGGATAGAGATACGCTTGCCAGTTCCGTTCCAACCTGTGTTCACCAAGTAAGCCTTAGCGCCTACCTTGTTCATCTTCTTAACCAGCTCCTCAGCGTACTTTGTAGGATGCAAGCTCAAGAAAGCGGCACCGAAGCAAGCGGAGAATGTCGGAGTCGGCTCTGTGATTCCGCGCTCTGTACCTGCCAACTTAGCTGTGAATCCTGACAGGAAGTAGTACTGAGCCTGCTCAGAGTTGAGGATAGACACAGGAGGCAACACACCGAAGGCATCAGCTGACAGGAAGATCACCTGATGAGCGTGAGGTCCTTTAGACACCGGCTTAACGATGTTCTGGATATGATAGATAGGATAAGATACACGAGTGTTCTCTGTCACGCTCTTGTCGGCGAAGTCGATCTTGCCGTTGGCGTCAACGGTAACGTTCTCCAGCAAAGCGTCGCGTTTGATGGCGTTGTAGATGTCGGGCTCGCTCTCTTTGTCGAGGTTGATAACCTTAGCGTAGCAACCACCTTCGTAGTTGAACACGCCCTCGTCGTCCCATCCGTGCTCGTCGTCACCGATAAGTTTACGTTTCGGGTCGGTCGAAAGTGTTGTCTTACCTGTACCGGAGAGTCCGAAGAAGATAGCTGAGTCAGTACCTTCCATATTGGTGTTTGCGGAGCAGTGCATAGAAGCGATGCCGCGCAAGGGGTTGAAGTAGTTCATCATTGAGAACATACCTTTCTTCATCTCACCGCCGTACCATGTGTTGATGATAACCTGCTCCTTGGAAGTCAAGTTGAACACAACAGCTGTCTCAGAGTTCAAGCCGAGTTCCTTGTAGTTTTCAACTTTAGCCTTGGAAGCGTTGTAAACGATGAAGTCGGGTTCGAAGTCCTCGAGCTCCTCTTTAGATGGACGGATGAACATGTTGGTCACGAAGTGAGCCTGCCATGCAACTTCCATGATGAAACGAACCTTCAGGCAAGTGGCTTTGTTGGCACCGCAGTAACCGTCTACCACGTAGAGTTTCTTGTTGGAGAGTTCCTTGGCGGCGAGCTCTTTCAGAGCCTTCCAAGTAGCCTCTGTCACGGGCTTGTTGTCGTTCTTGTATTCCTCAGAAGTCCACCATACAGTATCCTTGCTGGTTTCGTCCATCACCAGGAATTTATCTTTAGGAGAGCGGCCGGTGTAGACACCTGTCATCACGTTAACAGCACCAAGTTCTGTTACCTGACCTTTTTCAAAACCTTCCAAACCCGGTTTTGTTTCCTCTGCAAACATTACCTCGTATGACGGGTTGTGCAGAACCTCTGTCACACCGCTAATGCCATACTTGCTTAAATCTAAATTTGCCATTTTGCGATTTTTTTAATGTGTAATATACTCTATATTTCTTTTCACCTTATTGTTATGCTTGTTGCCCATTTCGTGAAAAATAGCAACCGGATAAGTCCGAATTGCTTGCCCTTTTGTTCAAGCCCCTTCTTTATCCGCTACAAAATTACTACTTTCTTCAATTAGCAAAAAACATTTAGAGAAATATTTCCTTAATAGAATGTCTTTTAATATTTGTGTAACATATTTGCTACATGGAGATTGCAATATTATTTGCCATTTGTTTTTTGGTTCTGAGAATAATGTCTATTTTTGTATCCCGATACATAAACATTCAAATTCATATAAAATCCACGCTATGAAAATAATCAATTTTAATGAGTCGGATTCTGTGCTTAACCAATATGTAGCGGAAATCAGAGATGTAAATGTGCAAAACGACCGCTTGCGCTTCCGACGCAACATCGAGCGTATCGGCGAGGTGATGGCTTACGAGATGAGCAAGACGCTGCATTATTCGACGCGCAGCGTGCAGACTCCCTTGGGCGTTTGCGACGTGCGTGTGCCTGACAACCAGGTGGTGTTGGCCACCATCCTTCGTGCGGGACTTCCGTTCCACCAGGGTTTTCTCAACTACTTCGACCATGCCGAAAATGCTTTCGTGTCGGCTTACCGCAAGTACAATGACCCTCTGAACTTCGATATCCACATCGAATACATTGCCTCTCCGTCCATCGAAGGCAAGACGTTGATTATCGCCGACCCGATGTTGGCTACCGGCAGTTCCATGGAGCTGAGTTTCCAAGCCATGCTGACGAAGGGTACCCCGGCTGAGATTCACATAGCTTCCGTCATCGGCACCCAGCAGGCCATCGAGTATCTGCAGAAGAAGTTGCCTACTGCCAACGTGACCGTATGGTGCGCTGCCATCGACCCTGCGCTCAACGAACACTCCTACATTGTGCCGGGTTTGGGCGATGCTGGCGACTTGGCTTTCGGGGAGAAATAATCTACGTAACCGGGGAGTTACCTCCTTCATTGGATGAAAGTTTGCTTTCACTAGGGAGAAAATCTTCTTAACTGGAGAGATATTTTCCGCTGACTGAGAAAAAATATTTTCCTGACTGAGGAGAAAACGAGAGGCTTGTCGGACTTGAAGTCTTCTCTATTTCAACGGCAGTATTCTTCTCTGTTCTATAGAAGTCTTCCTATCCTACTTTAAAAGACTTATTCTCCTTCATCAAAACTCTTCTGACCATAGAATAAAGAAGCGGAGCTCACAGCACCATGGACTCCGCTTCTTCGTTATTATATACTATCTGAAACACTGAAATCGTATTCGCATGAAGTGAATAGTTTCACCTTCGGCCAAGGTTTCATCATTTCAGTAATTCAGCTGTTTTGGTGGGCTCTCACTTCGTAGTCTTCAGCACGCCGGCAGCCTTCTGGTAGGCGATGTAGTTGATGTACATTTGGAAGTGTGCGTCTACCTTTGTGCTGTAGGCTTTCTGCCACAGGGTCTGTGCCTCCAGGTAGTTCGAGAGGGTCTCCAGTCCCACCTCATACTGCTTCTTGCTCACCCGCATGTTCTCCTCGGCCTGTTCCAGTGAACGGTCGGCGAGCTCACTCTCCAGGCGCGACTCATCCAGGTTGTTCGAGGCTTGTGCCAGCTCCAGCGTCATGCGTTCGTTGGTGTTTTCACGCTCGTAGCGAATCTGTTCCAGCTTGGCTTTGGCGGCCTTCACCTTGTTCATGCGCTCGCCGAAGTGGAACAGGGGAACGTTGACGTTCAGCATCACGTAGAACGAGCCTTTGTCGAACAAGGTCTGGTCGTTCAGCTCTATTCCGTGGGCATATTCGAAAGCGCCCACGACACCTATTTTGGGCAACAGTTCGCTGCGGTTCAGCGTCACCTGTTGCTTGGCGATGGCTTCCTGTTTGCCCAGTATGGCGTATTCAGGCCGGGAGGTAATGTCCATGGTCGTCTGGGTCGTCTGCTGCTCCATCTCGGGGAAACCCTCTTCCACCTCGATGGTGGAGGTCAGCGGACTGCCGATGACGTGGCAGAGGTTCATCGTCGCCAACCGCAGTGCGTTCTCCGCCTTGCGCACGGAGAGTTCGCTCTCGTTGAGTTTCACCTTCACCTTCAGCACATCGTTCTGCGGGCGCAGGCCGTTGTTGTAGGCGCTCTCCACGTTCTTCAGCAGCTCCTCCAGCGTGGCTTTGTAGGCGGCTGCCACCTTCGACATCTCCTTTGCCTTCACCACGTTGGCATAGGCTTCGTCAGTTTTCAGTATCACTTCGGTCTCTGTCAGTGTCTCGTTGAGTTGCGACATCTCCTTGCCGAGCTTGGCCATCTTGTAGGCGGCTATTATCTTTCCGCCCATAAAGATGGGTTGTTCCACCTGCACTCCAGCCATGTACACCGTTCCTATTTTCAGGTTCAGGTCCAGTCCGGGGAAGTAGGCGAAGCCTCCGTTCTGCGTGAACTGTCCTGTCGCATCGGCTTGGAAGGTGGGCAAGTTGCCGCTGCCGGAGCTGTATTTCCCTTCGGCGTTGCTGTAGAGACCTGTGCCCGTGGCGGTGAAGTTGGGGAAGAAGTTGCCCCGGTAGCTCTTCATCGTGTAGCGGGCTCCTTCGGTCTGCTTGACGGCAGCCGCCATCTCTTTGTTGTTCTTCAATGCCGCCTCACGGCATTGGCTTAGGCTCATCGTCTGTGCTGTGGCGCCGGTGGCTACGGTCAGCAGCGAGCAGAGAGCTATGATTGAATGTTTCATATTCCTATTATAATAATGTTCGTATCTGTGTTGTCCGCGCGGTCATTCCCCCTTCTTGATGTGGAAGAAGAGTGCGTAGAGGACTGGAATAAACAATAGCGTGATGAAGGTTCCGAACAGCAGACCACCCATGATGGAGGCTGCCAGTGAGCCGAACATGGCGTCGGTGAGCAGCGGAATCATTCCCAGGATGGTGGTGAGCGAAGCCATCATGACAGGCCGCAGACGGCTCTGGGCACTGTCCACCAGGGCGGTGATGGGCTCCACGCCTTCGTTGAGCTGCAGGGTGATTTCGTCCATCAGCACGATGCCGTTCTTGATGATCATTCCTATCAGTCCCAGCGTACCCACGATGGCCACAAAGTTGAAGGTCTTGCCGGTGAGCAGCATCACGATGACCACACCCACGAACACCAGCGGGATGCTGCAGAAGATGATGGTAGGCTTGCGGTAGTCCTTGAACAGCATGATGAGGATGGCTATCATGATGATGATGGCCAACGGGAAGTTTTTGAACAGGTACTTCATGGATTTGTCGCTGGCGCTCTTCTCTCCCTGCCACTGGAGCGAATAGCCTGCCGGCAAGTGTATCTGCTCTATCTTCTTGGCAATCTCGGCACGTGCTTTCTCTGTCTCCACTCCCGTCACTGGCGAGCACTGCACGCGCTGGCTGCGCTGTCCGTTGTAGCGCGGAATCACGGGGTCTTCCCAGCGGATGTCGATGCTCTTGCAGACTTGCTGCAGGGGGGTGCTGCTCATCACAGCCTCCATGATGTCGTCCTTCGTCAGTGTGCCGGTCTTCAGTTTCATCAGGGTCTCCTCGGTCATCAGTCCCTGCACGGTGGGCATGGACGAGAACACTTGGGTGTTGTTGAGGTCTTCTATGGCGTTGCCGTTGCTGTCGAGGCACTTCACGTAGATGTTCTCGCGGTGGATGCCTTCGTAGAACGAGCCTATGGGAATGCCTCCGGCGGCTGTCAGCAGCGAGACGCTCACGTCGTTGCGGCTCAGTCCTATCATGCGTGCGGCGGCTTGGTCGTACTCCACGGTCAGAACGGGCACCTTAGGCTCCCAGTCTGTGGTAATGAGGCAGACCGATGGGCTTTGTTCCATGATGGCACGCGCACTGTCGGCCAACTGATGGAGCACCTGCGGGTCGGGACCCACGAACTGGGCCTCGATAGGGTACTTCTTGAACATCAGGTTGTAGCGTTTCAGCTTCACGTAGGCGTCGGGATAGTTTTTGGTCAGATAGGCCTGTATCTCGTCGATGTTGCCCACCAGGTCGTCGGGCGAGGTGAAGTCGATGATGAGTTCACCATAGGCGAGCGAGGGGTTGGCGATGCTTCGCACCAGGTTGTAACGTCCTGGTGTTCCGCCCACGGAGGCGGTGATGTGGGTAATCTCCTTGCGGCTCTTCAGATAGTTCTGTATCTCCGTCAGGTCCTTCACCACGCGGGTGGAATTGGTTCCTTCGGGCAGTTTATACTCCATGTAGAGCTGGTTGTAGACCATGTCGGGGAAGAATCCCTGGCGCATGAACTGGTAGCCCCAAACGGACAGCAGCAACAAGCCGGCCATGGTGAACACCACCGTCCACCGGTGCGCCAGTCCGAAGTGGAGCACCGAGCGCAGGGCGGCGTAGGTCTTGCCTTTGTATTCCCGTTTGCCCGAGGCGCTGATTTCCACTGCCGGACGGAGGTAGCGGTTGCACATCAAGGGCACATGCAGCAGGGCCAGCACCCAGCTGAGCAACAGCGACACTGCCAACACGATGAAGAGGTCGCGTGTGTAGACTCCGGCCGTGTCCGGTGAGAGGAAGATAGGCAGGAAGGCGATGATGGCAATCAGTGTGGCTCCCAACAGCGGCATGGCCGTCTGTCGGCCTATGCTCGTCATGGCTTCCATCCGCTCCTTGCCGGCTTTCAGGTCCACCAGGATGCCGTCCACGATGACGATGGCGTTGTCCACCAACATACCCATAGCCAGGATGAAGGCTGCCAACGACACACGTTGCATCGTTCCGCCTGCCGCCTGCAGGAAGAGGAACGAGCCCAGCACCGTAATCACCAGGCTGATGCCGATGATCATGCCGCTCTTGAATCCCATGGCAATCATCAGTATCAGCACCACGATGACCACGGACTCTATCAAGTTGATGATGAAGGTTCCCAGCGAGTCCCCTACCCTCTCGGGTTGGTAGAACACCTTATGGTACTCCAGTCCGGTGGGGAAACGCTCGGCTTTCAGCTGCTCGAGCCGTGCCTCCACGCTCTTTCCCACCTTCACGATGTCCGCCGAGGACGATGCGGCAATCAGTATGCCCATGGACCGTTGTTGGTCGTAGAACATCTCGTTGCGTGTAGGCTCCTCGTAGCCCTTCTCCACGGTGGCGATGTCGCTCAGCCGCAGTTGGTCTTCGTCGTGACCTTGTATCAGCATGCCTGCAATGTCGTCCACGGTGCAGAACTTGTCGCTCACGGTCACCCGGATGCGGTTGCCTCCATTATTGAAATAGCCCGAATAGGTCGTCTTGTTTTGTCCGTTCAGTGTGCTGAGTACTTCTATGGGTTTCACGCCCAGGTTTGCCATGCGGTCCTGCAGCAGGGAGATGTTGATGCACTCCGAGCGCTTGCCGTAGAGGTCCACGCGGTCCACCCCGTCCACCTCGGCTATCTCGCGCTTTATCAGCTCCGCATAGTCGGACAGCTGGCGGTCGGACAGGCCGTCGCCGGTGAGGGCGTAGAACATGCCGTACACATTGCCGAAGTCGTCCTTCACCACCGGTGTGGATGCTCCGCCCGGCAGCGAGGCCACGGCATCGTTCACCTTACGCCGAAGCATGTCCCAACACTGTTCCACGTTGGCGTCGTTCACCGTACTCTGCAGCTCCACGGTTATGATGGACAGGTCGTTGTACGAGTAACTCTCCACATTGTCGATGTTGCCCATGGTGCGGATTTTCTTCTCCAGCACGTCGGTCACCTCCAGCTCCACTTGGTGGGCCGAGGCTCCTGGGTAGGTAGTGACTACCATCGCCAGCTTCACCTTCACCTCGGGGTCCTCGAGCTTGCTCATCTGATAGGCGGCCAGGATGCCTCCGCCGATGAGCACGGCTATGAAGAAATAGATGAGGTTACGGTTCTTGAAAGCCCATTTGCTGATGTCCATCATAACAGTCCTCCTACGTTAGATGCGGTGACGGCAGGCAGGGTCTCCACCTTCTCGCCGTCCTTCACGAAATGTACTCCCGAAGCCACCACCAGGTCGCCGTCCTTCAGTCCTTCGGCGGACACCAGGCAGTGTCCGTTGCTGAGGAGCTGGTGCAGGTTCACCTGTGTCTTCTTCACGCTCTTGCTCTCCGTCTGATAGATGTAGACGTACACCTTGCCGTCCTCCTGCAGCAACGCTCCGTTGGGCACTGACAGCAGGCTGATGTTGCCCGCGTTGCAGCTGACGGTCACCATGGTGTTCATTCCCGGCGAGGGCAACTTGCGTCCGTTCGCATCGAGCAACAGCCGCACCTGATAGAGTTGGTTGGCGTTGGCCTTCGGTGTGATGCTGAGGAAGTGCAGCGGATAGACCTCGCCCGGGAACACGTCGAAGGTGCACTCGTAGCTTTGGAAACGGTCTTTGCGCACAGCCTCGGCAGCCGGCAGGTTTATCTCCACCTCGGGAGCCTTGGTGCTGACGAAGGAGATGACCGGCATTCCTGCCCCTATGGTCTCGTGCTCGTTGAACAGACACTTCTGCACCACGCCGTCGAACGGTGCGTAGAGGCAGGTGTACTCCAGCTGATCCTTGTGATGCTGATACTTTGCCGTGATTTGCTGCAGTCCATACACCGCCTTGTCGTAGGTGTTGGGTGTGGTTCCGTTCTCCTTATACAGGGCTATCACGCGTTCGGCTTCAGCCTTCACTTGCTTATACTCCGCCTCTGTGGCGTCCAGCTGTATGCGGTAGTCCGTCTGGTCGAGCCGCACCAGCAGTTGTCCTTTGCGCACGGTGGAGCCCTCTTTCACCAGCAGTTTCTCTATGGTGCCGCTCACCTTGAACGAGAGCGAGATGTCCTCCGAAGCCTTCACCTTGCCGGGATACTGCAACTTGGTCTGCTCACCCGCCACCTTCACGGTGTCCACGTTCACCGTCTGTACACTCGCCTGCTTGTCGCTCTTGCCCGAACAGGCGCTTAACATACAAATGCTTGCTACAATCAACAACAGTTGTTTCATACGTTATTTTGTTTTAGTTACTATTCTTTGTTCCTATTGAAAACCACCCTCCGTAATTTTCCGCAAAAGTATTTTTAATGTAAGGTATAGAAAAGGTTGATTTTCAGCATAAAGTGTTCTATTCGTATTCTTTCTGTCGGAATGAGTATTCATTATTCGGAAAAATGTATTTTCTTTGCACCCCGATAAACATACGATGCCGTGAATAGCGGCCGTGTATTCTAGAACACCACGTAAAAAACAAGAGCTATGAAACAAAAAGTATCTGTTTCCTTCATGTTGCTGGGCATCCTGTTCAGCGTCTGCCTCATCGCAGCGAATCTTCTCGAAACCAAAGTCATCCAGGTAGGTTGCCTCACCGTCACGGGTGGGCTGTTGGTATTCCCCGTGTCCTACATCATCAACGACTGCATTGCCGAGGTGTGGGGTTTCCGCAAGGTGCGTCTCATCATCTGGAGCGGCTTTGCCATGAACCTCTTCGTCATCCTGCTGGAGATGATAGCGGTGGCCATTCCCGGGGCTCCCTTTTGGGACGGAGCCGAGCATTTCAATTTCATTTTCGGAATGTCCGCCCGCATTGTGGTCGCCAGTCTGACGGCTTTCCTCACGGGTTCGTTCCTCAACGCCTACGTCATGAGCAAGATGAAGCTGGCCAGCGGTGGACGGCATTTCTCCGCCCGGGCCATATGGTCCACCGTAGTGGGCGAGACGGCTGACTCGCTCGTCTTCTTCCCCATTGCCTTCGGTGGGTTGATAGTGTGGAGCGAGCTGTTGGAGATGATGGCCATACAGATTGTGCTGAAGTCTGCCTACGAAGTGGTCATCCTGCCCGTCACCATCCGTGTGGTGAAGGCCATCAAGCGCATCGACGGCAGCGACGTCTACGACGAGGGCATTTCCTACAATCCTTTGAAAGTGAAGGATCTTTAGGCCTCTGCCTATTTAATATAAGTATAGGCACCCGGATAAGGGTCACTTCCGGTTTTTATGCAGTCCGTTCCCGGTAGTGACAGGGGAATGTTCCCGGTCTCATAATCTCCTTGTCCCGGTCTTAATGCGGACTGTTCCCTATCCCAGCGGGCAGAAAGCACCACACGGGTCTCACTCCTTGGAGTGAGGCCCGTGTCGGTGTTATTTGGGGTGTTGTTACTTCAAGTATTCGCTCCAGTCGGTCAGGCGCATGTCGCCCTTCTGTGCCAGTGTGTCGTGCATACCGAAGGCGGCACGCAGGCAGTGGCAGGTCTGTCCCTTGGAGGCCATCTTCAGGTAGTCCCACAGCATGTTCTTGTAGTCGGGGTGAGCGCAGTTCTCGATGACGGTCTTTGCGCGCTCCATGGGGCTTTTTCCACGCAGGTCGGCAACGCCTTGCTCCGTCACGATGATGTTCACGGAGTGTTCGTTGTGGTCGGTGTGTGCCACCATCGGCACGATGGCGCTGATCTTGCCCTCCTTGGCCACGGACGGACAGGTGAAGATGCTGATGTAGGCCGCGCGGGTGAAGTCGCCCGAACCGCCGATGCCGTTCATCATCTTCGTGCCGCCGATGTGTGTGGAGTTCACATTACCGTAGATGTCGGCCTCGATGGCGGTGTTGATGGAGATTACGCCCAGTCGGCGCACCAGCTCGGGGTTGTTGGAGATTTCGGACTGACGCAGCACCAGTTTGTCGCGGAAGAAGTCCATGTCGTCGTAGATGCCTCTCAAGCAGTCGTTGGTGACGGTGAGCGAGCAGGTACTGCCGAACTTCACGCGTCCCTGGCGGATAAGTCCGATGACGGAATCCTGGATTACCTCGGTGAACATTTCGAACGGCGGAATCGTCTTGTCGCGGCCCAGTGCGCCCAGCACGGCGTTGGCGATGTTGCCCACACCGCTCTGCAGCGGCAGGAAGGTAGAGGGGATGATGCCCCGCTTCATGTCGGCTGCCAGGAAGTCGGCCACGTTCTGGCCTATCTTGTCTGTCACAGGGTCGCCTGCCGTGAAGCTGCGTGCCTCGTCGGGCTTGTCCACCTCCACGATGCCCACTATCTTGGCAGGGTCTATCTGCACGTAGGGCACACCGATGCGGTCGCTCGGCTTGAAGATGGGGATTGCCTGGCGGTGAGGGGGGTCTTGCAGCTCATACACGTCGTGCATACCCATCATATTCTTGCTGTGGAAAGCGTTCAGCTCGATGATGACCTTGTCCGCCAAGCGGGCGATGGTGGGTGCAATGCCGCCGGCAGCCGTCAGGTAAGCCTTGCCGTCGGGGGTGATTTCGCACACCTCTATGATGGCCACGTCCACTTTGCCCAGGAAGTTGTAGCGCACCTCCTGTGCCATCTGCGACAGGTGGATGTCGTTGTAGGCAATCTCGCCGTTGTTCACGGCTTTGCGGAAGTCGGCGTTGGTTGTGTATGGGGCTCTGTAGCGGATTGCCTTCACACGGGAGAGGATGCCGTCGCACGAGTCTCCGGTGGATGCTCCCGTGAATACTCCAATCTGGAAGGGGTTACCCTTTGCGTGTTCTGCTTCTGCTATTTTAGCAATCTCGGCAGTTACCGCTTTCGGGGTACCTGCAGGAGTAAAACCGCTGAGGCCGATGTTGTAGCCATGCTTCACAAGGCTTGCTGCTTCAGCGGCAGATAGAATCTTGAATGCCATAATCTATTGAATAGTAATATTTGTTTATTGGTACTTTCGTTCGAAGATGATGGAATGGATGAACGCCTCGCGCGCCTTCTGGGGCGAACGCAGGTCGGTGACACTGTCGGTCCGCTGCTGGGCGGCGGGTGCGGGAGCCGCTGCCTCGGCCGCCACCTGCTGTTTCTTCTCGTTGTGCTTGTGCTTTTTCTTCTTCACGGTGGGTTTCGGCACGGGGATGAACATCTCAGTCTCGCGCCTTGTCGCGCTCCTCGCTTCGGCCTCCATCTCCTCTTCCATTTCTTCGGGAAGGTCGGGCCAGTTCTCCTCCTCCATCGCCTGCTTCTTCTTGCGGGTCTTGCCGGCTACCGTGATGATGATGAACGCTACGAAAATCAGAATCTTAAATATGTCTTCCATCGTGATGCAGTTTATTGTCCGACAAAGGTAAAACATTTAATTTGATAAATCACCTTTTCCGCCTCTTTAAAATGTAAAAAGGGAACTTCTCAGTCCCCTTTTAACCTAAACCTTAACTATGAAAAAATCTTACGTCTACATATTGCAGGCAACATTACCTGCATGTATGTCGCTTACAAAAGTCAGAATAATATCCAAGAAACGCAAACCTTCCCGCGAATTTTACCTCTATCTTAAGATTTATTAACTGTAAGGCTGCGAAAACAGAAACTTACGGTGCGCTTTATCTTTCATTTCCACAGAAATCTCTCGTCTAAACTATCGGAATTTCCTACGGCTTTTCGCCCTTCAACTTACCTTGCTTTTGCGTTTGCTTCAAATGTGTGGCTTTGCGTGCCTAATTCTTGTAGTTTGCTGTTTTGGCAAAACAAAGTGTTTCCCATTTGTCGGTTTTGGCTCTGCAGCCTATCTCGTCTTAATTTGTCCTAAAGCACTTTTCGGGGCGAGTGTGGCTCTCATTCAGTTATTTTGCCTACTTTTGCGGCTCAATTCTTACATTACTTATCTTATTATCGTATGACGAAAGAAGCAAAGGGAGCAGACTTTAAATCTGCGACCGACAACAAGAAATTGTTTATCGAGACTTACGGTTGCCAGATGAACGTGGCCGACAGCGAGGTTATCGCCTCCATCATGCAGATGGCCGGATACCAGGTTTGCGACAACCTCGACGAGGCGGACGCCGTGTTTATGAACACCTGCTCGGTGCGCGACAATGCCGAGCAGAAGATCCTCAACCGTCTGGAGTTCTTCCACTCCATGCGCAAGAAGGGCCGCCACTTGATAGTGGGCGTGTTGGGCTGCATGGCCGAGCGTGTGAAGGACAATCTGATAGAGAACCACCACGTGGACCTGGTGGTGGGTCCCGACGCTTACCTGTCGCTGCCCGACCTGGTGGCGGCTGTGGAGGCGGGCCAGAAAGCCATCAACGTGGAGCTGTCCACCACGGAGACCTATCGCGACGTGATCCCCTCACGCATCTGTGGAAACCACATCTCCGGGTTCGTCTCCATCATGCGCGGCTGCAACAACTTCTGCCACTACTGCATCGTGCCCTACACCCGTGGCCGCGAGCGCAGCCGCGACGTGGAGAGCATCCTCAACGAAGTGCGCGACCTTGCCTCCAAGGGCTACAAGGAGATTACCCTCCTGGGCCAGAACGTCAACTCCTACCGATTCGAGAAGGCCGACGGTGCGGTGGTGACCTTCCCCGTGCTGTTGCGTACCGTTGCCGAGGCGGCTCCCGCCGTGCGCATCCGCTTCACCACATCGCACCCCAAGGACATGAGCGACGACACGCTACGGGTCATCGCCGAGGTGCCCAACGTCTGCCGTCACATACACCTGCCCGTGCAGAGCGGCAGCAACCGCATACTCCACCTGATGAACCGCAAGTACACCCGCGAGTGGTATCTGGAGCGTGTGGCGGCCATCCGTCGCATCGTGCCGGACTGCGGACTGAGCACGGACATTTTCTGCGGCTTCCACTCCGAGACCGAGGAGGACCACCAGGAGTCGCTGTCGCTGATGCGTGCCTGTGGCTACGACGCTGCCTTCATGTTCAAATATTCCGAGCGCCCCGGCACCTACGCCTCGAAGCATCTGCCCGACGATGTGCCCGAGGAGGTGAAGATACGCCGTCTGAACGAGATCATCGCGCTGCAGAACGAACTCTCTGCCGAGAGCAACCGCCGGTGCGTGGGCAACGTCTACGAGGTGCTCGTAGAGGGCGTCTCGAAGCGCTCCACCAACCAACTGTTCGGCCGCACGGAGCAGAACAAGGTGGTGGTATTCGACCGTGGTACGCACCGCATAGGCGACTTTGTGCACGTCCGCGTCACCGAGTCCAGCTCCGCCACACTGAAGGGTGAGGCGCTCGACTGAGCCGTTTCAGACCTTGCACAGCCTATTGTAAATCACCGCAACCCGTAGGTCTGTGGGATGACTGACAATTGTCAAACGCGTGTACGGCAATTGTCATCCACGTGTTTGACAATTGCCATCCACGTGGATGGCAGTTGCCGTACAACCTTTTTGCTCCATTCCTTGCATCGTCTCTTTTTCCATACTCTTTATAGTTTTAATGTTAAGGTTTCGTCGTTCGGGGTCCTATGGGCAGACGAACGCTGCCCTACCCGAGCACAAAGCTACACACGATATTCGTTTCTGCAAACTCCTCCCCCGCCGATGGCCCGAAGGCGAGCTAGGCTTGGTAGAGAAGAAGGTCATCCCTACGGCCACGATTACAGTTATCTGACGTTTTCCATCACTGTTGCCACCATTTCTTCACTCTGAGGCAAGCAACAGCTTGTTTTGTTAAGAATTGGCCTATTGATAACCAATGAGTTACGACAAGTGTTAACGGGCACCTTCACTATACTTGTCAAATCAACAAGTTATTTCTTACAGATTACAGATTACAATATATAAAATAATGCAACCATATCTCTCCTCCTTTCTTGCAGTGTAAAGTATTATTCCTTATTCTATACTTATAACTATCTAATAT
>CAVINS010000021.1:8154-46173 GCA_963643925.1 Bacteroidaceae bacterium | reverse complement strand
CAACCGCATCCGCCCTTAACCCACGACCGCACGTTCACACTGCCGTACCTTTGCATTGTAAGCCTCAAGGGACAGCGCTTAACCGGCGGGACTTACACACGCTCCGGGCGGGAATCCGGATTTCTCCGACAAAGAAAAAACATTTTCCTCATCGGGCATTTTTCTTTACGATTTTATCAACCAGACTCCGGGCCCCGAAACGAGTCCTTCCCCGCGAAAGGAAGTCAACAGGAGGGCGAACGACAAGTATGGCAATAGTTCCAAGCCGGACAAGTGGAGGTCCGGGAAAAGCCGCCCTCACCCTACCGATACTCGAACCGGAGCGTATGCTTCACATCCTCGGCGGAGGCGGCCAGATAGACCCGGAACTTGCCGGGCTCGGCAACCCACTGATGACGATCGGCATCGAAGAATTGCAAAGCCTCGGGGGTGACAGTGAAACGCACCTCCTGCTCCTCACCGGGGGCCAGGAAGACCTTGCGGAAGCCCTTGAGCTCCTTCAGCGGGCGCAGCACACTGCACTTCTCGTCGCCAATGTAGAGCTGCACGGTCTCCTTGCCGGCGACGGCGCCCACGTTTTTCACCTTCACACGCACCTCCAGGGTGCCGTTGGCTGTGAGCACCTTGCCACTGAGCTGCGGGTCGGAGTATTGGAAACGGGTGTAGCTCAAGCCATAGCCGAAGGGGAACTGGGTCTTCACGCGCTTTGTGTCGTACCAGCGATAGCCCACAAGGATGTCCTCCTTATACTCCTGGCGGATGCTGTCGCCGGGGTAGCTGAGGGGGCCCATGGCGATGGCGGGACAGTCCGTCAGCTTGGCTGGATAGGAGAACGGCAGACGGCCACTGGGACAGACGGCACCGCTGAGGATGTCCACCAAGGCGGGACCGCTCATGGTGCCCAGGTACCACGACTGCACCACGGCCGGCACGCGGCTGAGCCA
This sequence comes from Bacteroidaceae bacterium, assembly GCA_963643925.1. GTDB lineage: Bacteria > Bacteroidota > Bacteroidia > Bacteroidales > Bacteroidaceae > Phocaeicola_A. The sequence goes on along the minus strand of CAVINS010000021.1, from coordinate 45,229 downwards.
AGGCATCTCGATGGCGTTGCCGCTGACGATGACCGTCACCATGGGCTTGCCGGTGGCGATGAGGCCGTCTATCAGCTCGGGCTGTCCGAAGGGGAGTCCGTAGATGATGCGGTCGCCTGCCTCGCAGTCCTGCTGGTGATTCTTGTTGAGTCCGCCAACGTAGATGATGAGGTCGGCATCGGCGGCTTGGCGCAGGGCGTCGGCGCGCAGCGAGTCGGTCTGCTGCTGGGGCACGGGGTGCACCTTGCCATACTCCGGACGACCGGCGGCATAACCCTGGGCGTAGGTCACCACGTCGGCTCCGTAGTGTTGGCGGATGGCCTCCAGGGGAGAGTATTCGTGCTTGGGCTTCAGTTCCGAGGAACCGCCGCCTTGGGTAAGGGAGCGGGTGGCATTGTCGCCCACCACGAGGATATGCTTGTAGCGGCCTTCCTGCAAGGGGAGCAGCGTGCGGCCCTGGCGGTCGGCCTCGTTGCGCAGCAGCACGATGCCCTCGGTGGCAACGTCGCGCGCCACTTGGTAGTGCTCGGCGGTGGCAATGCAACCGTAGGGGCGTTGGCGGTTCATCACCGTGCGGAACAGCAGACGCAGCATGCGGGTGGCTTTTTCGTCGACCACGGACATGGGAATCTTCCCGGTCCGGATGAGGCGCAGGTATTCGTCGCCCAGATAATAGGTATTATAAGGTATGCCGGCATCGGTGGTGAGGCCGTTGGTCTTGGTGCCCATCTCCAGGTCGAGCCCATAGATGGCGGACTCGTAGGTGGTGTGGCACGAGCCCCAGTCGGTGACGAGGCAGCCGTCGAAGCCGAACTCGCCCTTGAGGATGTCCACGTTGAGCAGCTTGTTGTTGGAGCAATAGGCTCCGCGCACCTTGTTGTAGGCGTTCATCACGCTCCACACGCCGCCACGGGTGACGGCGGCCTTGAAGGCGGGCAGATAGATTTCGTAGAGGGCACGGTCGCTCAGACGGACGTCGATGTGTCCGCGCCACAGTTCCTGGTTGTTGAGGGCGAAATGTTTCACGCAGGCGGAGACGCCGTTGGTCTGCACTCCTTTAATATAAGGTACGCACATCTCAGAGACAAGGTAGGGGTCCTCGCCCATGTACTCGAAGTTGCGTCCGTTGAGGGGTGTGCGGCAGATGTTGACGCCAGGGCCCAGCAGCATGTCCTTCTTGCGGTAGCGTGCCTCCTCGCCTACCGCCACGCCGTAGCGCAGGGCGAGGTCGGGGTTCCACGTGGCCGCCAGGCAGGTGAGTGCGGGGAAGGCGGTGACGCTGTCGTTGTTCCACTTGGCGTAGCCCCAGTCGTTCCAGTTGATCTCGGCGCGCACGCCGTGGGGACCGTCGCTCATCCACAGTTCGGGGATGCCCAAGCGGGGGCAGCCGGGGGAGCTGAACTTACCCTGGGCGTAGCTGAGGCGCACCTTCTCCTCCAGGGTCATGCGGCTGAGGGCATCCTCCACGCGCCGTTCTATGGGTTGTGTGTCGTCCAGGTAGACGGGCAGCTGCTGGGCCTCCACTGGCAGGACGGCGGCGCAACAGCCCACCAGCAACGCGGACCATCTCTTCATTCGTTTCATATGTGTGTCTTCTGTATATTCGTTCATATTCGGGTTAAAAATATCCGTAGCCACGCCGAGGGGACGGCCTTATCGGGGCAGCTTCTCTTCCGCACCTGTCTGCTTCGGCGTGTCCTTCAACACATTCACCCGAGTGAAGTCCTTGGCATGGATATCGAAGGGCTGGGGCGTGCTCTCGGTCACCGTCACCGTCTTCATGCTGATGATGTCAGGAGTCTCCATGCCGTCGACGGGGTTCATCCGGTACGACAGGTCACCCCAATGGTCGATGCTGAGCGGAATCTCCATATGGCGGTTGCTGACGGTCTCGCCATCGTCCTCGTAGATGGTGAAGGTGTCGCCCTCGTTCGTGCCGTAGAGGAAAACCACATAGTTGTAGGTGGGCTTGCCGCAGGTGTGTTGCGCGGGCAGCTGTGCGGGGATGATGGAGCCCGAGCGTACGAACAGGGGCATGCGGCCGTAGGGGGCGGCGACGGTGAGGGTCTGTCCGCCCTCGTAGAACTGGCCGGTGTAGAAGTCGAACCATCCGGTGCCTGCGGGCAGGTAGACCTCGCGGGTGCGGGCACCGTACTCATAGACAGGGGCCACCAGGAAGGCAGGGCCGAACATATATTGGTCGCCGATGTCTCTCACCGTCGGGTCGTTGGCAAAGTCCATCACCAGCGGGCGCATGATGGTGTATCCCTTGCGGGTGACCAGATGCGCCAGGGAGTAGATGTAGGGCATGAGGGTGTAGCGCAGGTTGATGTAGTAGAGCATCGACTCGTAGGCGGGATGTCCGGCGGGGGCGATGTTCCACGGCTCGCGGTAGGGGAACTGTCCGTGGGAGCGGAACAGGGGGCAGAAGGCTCCGAACTGGAACCAGCGGGTGTTCAGCTCGCGCCACTCCTCACAGTCGGCGCTGGCCTCGTGCGATTCGTTCCACTGCCGCTGTGCCTTCGCGAAGCGGTCCTCCACACTGAAGCCGCCGATGTCGGTGGTCCAATAGGGAATGCCGCTGAGAGCAAAGTTGAGTCCGGCAGGTATCTGTGCCTTCAGGTCTTCCCAGCGGGCGGCGACGTCGCCGCTCCATGTGGCGGCGGAGTACCGTTGCAGTCCGGCAAAGCCCGAGCGGGTGAGTTGGAACACGCGCTTGGTGGAGTCGGCCTGCTGCAGACCTTCGTAGATAGCCTGCGCGTTCATCAGCGCGTATGCGTTGAAGTATTGGGTGGAGGACCCCATGTCGGTGGGTCCGCAGAGGGCCTTGCGGTAGTCCATGTCGGTGCAGTCGCGCACGTTGGGCTCAGTGGCGTCCATCCACCAGGCATCGATGCCGAGGGGATAGAGTTTCTCGTAGATCTGTCGCCAGAAGATGGCTCGGGCCTCATCGGAGTAAGCATCGTAGAAGCCATAGTGGTAGCCGGGGCCTATCCAGTCGCGCAGGCTGTCCCGCACGGACTGGGTGTAGAGCATGTTGCGTTCGTCGAACTCGCGGTAGTTGTGGGTGCCCACGTAGAACTTGGGCCATACGGAGATCATGAAATGCGCGTTCATGTCGTGGATGGAGTCGACCATGGCCTGTGGGTGCGGGAATCGGGCGAGGTCGAACTCGTGACTGCCCCACTCGGCCTCGGGCCAGTAGCTCCAGTCGAGCACGATGTTGTCTATCGGTATCTGGCGGCGGCGGAACTCGCTGAGCACACCCAGCAGCTCGTCGGAGGTCTTGTAGCGTTCGCGGCTCTGCCAGTATCCCATGGCCCACTTGGGCACGAGTGGAGCCTCGCCGGTGAGTTTGCGGTAGCCCTTCACCACATCGTCCATGTCGCGACCGGAGATGAAGTAATAGTCCAGCTGAGGAGTCATCTCGCTCCAAAGCGACAGTTTGCCCTGCTCCTCGGCATCCACGGGAGCCATGGCGCGCAGGCCGATGTACGACTCGTTGCCGTCGGGCTTCCACTCTATGCGGAGGTCGACGGGCTTGTCAGCCTTCATGGGCAGGGAGAACTTATAGCTGTTGGGGTTCCACGACGCGCGCCAGCGTTTGGGCACCACGGTCTGTCCGTCCATGTAGACGGTCGCGTAGCCGGCGTAGTAGAGTTGGAACCGATATTCGCCGTCCTCCTTGGCCCTGAGTTGTCCCTCGTAGGTGACGCTGGAGTTCTTCAGGGGGAAGTCGGCGGGCAGGTTCTTGACGGCCTTCTGGTTCTCGAAGTAGATGGAGTCCTCGGTGCGCACGACGGTCTCGCCCCGCTTGGGGACGTAGGTGCCGGTGAGGGAACCTTCCACGCCCTCTTTATTGTATAAGGTGAAGAGTTGGTTCAGCTGCGAATAGTCGTTGGGGTTGCCGAAGCGGCAGAACGAATAGCTGTCGAGCAGGATGCCGTAGTTGCGCGAGGAGACCACGAAGGGAACGGAGACCTTGGTGTTGTATTGGAACAGCTCCTCGTTCTTGCCCTTGTAGTTGAACTCGCCCGCCTGGTGTTGTCCGAGTCCGTAGAAGGCCTCGTCGTCGGGCGACTCGAACACCTGGCGGATGGTGTATCCCTTCGTGACGCCCTGCTTGATGGGCGTGTAGGACTTGCCTCCGCCGTGCTGCTCCTGCAGGTAGACCTGTCCGTAGAGGTCGGAGAACCACACCTCGCCGGTGGTCATCTTCACGCCCGCCTTCAGCAGGTCGGTGGAGAGGATGACGCTGTCGCCCGTTTGCATGACGCTGAAGCGAACGTTGTCGTCCTGGGGCACTATCATCAGTGTACCGGGGTCCTGGAGGCGCCGTTCGGGCGTGGCGGTGACGTGTATGATGTTGTTGCTGACAACCTCGAGACGCACGAGGCGGTTCTCATTGGACGTGTTGGGGAGAGTCTTCACAACAATCCCCCGTGGATATTCTTCATAAGGTGCACAGCCGATGGTTGCCGTCAACAAAAATCCGGCGATAAGCAGCGGACAGATATTCTTCATACAGTCAATATTTAGTTTATGGGGCAAAGATAATACAAATGGAATGCAAAACACCAAGCTTGACCGAATAAATTGCCAAGTGTGCCGCTTATCTTCGTTGAAGAGAAGGAAAATTTATATCTTTGCCCACCAATAGACATGAACTGTCGCAACTATACTTATTGACTACGTTATGAAGAACTTACTGAAACGACTGTTCTCGGGAGAGACAGCCACCCCGGAGGAGAAGAAAACGCAAGACGACCAGAAGCGTTTCGACATACTGAAGTACGACGGCATACGTGCCCTGCGCATCGGCAAGGCGGACTATGCCAAGAAGTGCCTGGAGGGTGCCTACGCCCTGCGCGACGACGACGCCGAGCTGCGCCACTACCTGCTCACCGCCTACCTGCAGCTGGGCGAGCTGGAGAGCGCCCTCACACTGGAACAGAACATACTGCAGCGCGAGCCGGAGAACATACAGGCCTACGTGGCCCTGGGCAACATCTACTTCATGCAGGAGAACTACACCGACATGATCTCTACCCTGAAGCAGGGGGAGGCCGTGGACAGCAAGCAGGAGCAGATACACTTCCTGCTGGGAAAGGCCTACCACGGCACCCACGAGGAGCTGCAGGCCATAGCCGAACTGACACGCGCCATCACGCTGAAGGAGGACTTCTTCGAAGCCTATCTGCTGCGCGGCACCATCCTGCAGGAGATGAAACAGGTGGAGGAGGCCGCCGCCGACGCCGCCAAGGTGCTGGAGCTGGCACCCGAGGACGAACAGGCGCTGATGCTGGGCGGCACGGTGGCTTGTCTGAAGGGAGAGGGCGAACAGGCCTGCCGCTACTTCAGTCAGGTGACGGAGGTGAACCCCTTCAACCAGAAAGCCTACGAATACCTGGTGCAGGTGCTCGTGAGCCTGCAGAAGACCGACGAGGCGATGGCACGGCTGGACGAAGCCATCGACGTGCACCCCAACGCCGCCAACTTCTACCGCCTGCGCGGACAGCTGAAGCTGCAGACCGGCGACGAGACAGGCTCCGCCGAGGACCTGAAGAAGTCACTCGAGCTGAACCCCGAGCAGGAGAAAGAGGTGAGCGGACAGTACCGCAACTACGAAGAGCCCTTCCGGATAGACATCTTCCGCATGGGATAAGACGCAACACACACTTACACACACGGCCATGAGAAAAGGATTTTTTATATTAACCATCGTCGCTGCGGCGCTGCTGACAGCCTGCGGCGGCTCAAAGAAAAACAATATGGACAACGAAACCATTCTCTGCATAGAGACCAACAAGGGCGACATCAAAGTGAAGCTCTACAACGAGACCCCACGCCACCGCGACAACTTCGTGAAGCTGGTGCGCGAGGGATTCTACAACGGAACCCTGTTCCACCGCGTGATAAACGACTTCATGATACAGGGCGGCGACCCCGACTCGAAGAACGCCCCAGCGGACAAGATGCTGGGAGAGGGTGACACGGGATACACCGTGCCCGCCGAGTTCGTCTTCCCACGCTACTTCCACAAGAAAGGCGCCCTGGCGGCGGCACGCATGGGCGACGACGTGAACCCCGAGAAAGCCTCATCGGGCTGCCAGTTCTACATCGTCACCGGCACCGTCTTCAACGACGAGTCGCTCGGGCAGATGGAGGAGAACATCAACCGCGGCATCGTGAAGGCGAAGTTCGACTCGCTGGCACGCCCCCACATGAAGGAGATCTACCTGCTGCGCAAGGCCAACGACATCGACTCCCTTGCCGCCCTGCAGGAGCGCCTGGTGGCCGAGGCCGAGGCTGAAGCCGCCAAGACGCCCTTCCGCTTCACCGACGAGCAGCGCAAGGCATACACCACCGTAGGCGGCACGCCCCACCTGGACGGCAGCTACACGGTGTTCGGCGAAGTGACGGAGGGAATGGACGTGGTGGAGAAAATCCAGAAGGTGAAAACCAACCGGGTGGACCGCCCCACGGAGGATGTCGTCATCGAAAAAATAACCATTGAGGAGTAAGGCCACGTGATAACGATACAGAAACATACCCTCGCCAACGGTTTGCGCCTGGTGCACCACGAGGACAAGACCACCCGCATGGTGGCGGTGAACATCGTCTACAACGTGGGCGCCCGCGACGAGGACGAGAACCACACCGGCTTCGCACACCTCTTCGAGCACCTGATGTTCGGCGGCTCGGTGCACATACCCGACTACGACACGCCCGTGCAGCTTGCAGGGGGCGAGAACAACGCCTGGACCAACAACGACATCACCAACTACTACCTCACCCTGCCGGCACAGAACATCGAGACAGCCTTCTGGCTGGAGTCCGACCGCATGCTGGAGCTGGACTTCAACCCCCACAGTCTGGAGGTGCAGCGGCAGGTGGTGATCGAGGAGTTCAAGCAACGCAACCTCAACTGCCCCTACGGCGACACGACGCACCTCATCCGCCAGCTGACCTACACCACACACCCCTACCGCTGGCCTACCATCGGCAGGGACGTGTCCCACATAGCCAACGCCACCATGGAGGAGGTGAAGGACTTCTTCTTCCGCTTCTATGCGCCCAACAACGCGGTGATAGCCGTCACAGGCAACATCCCCTTCGACGAGGCGGTGCGCCTGACGGAGAAGTGGTTTGGCGACATACCCCGCCGCGACGTGCCTCAGCGCCATCTGCCCAAAGAGCCGGTGCAGACCGCCCCGCGAAGGATGGAGGTGGAGCGCGACGTGCCCGTGGATGCCATCTACATGGCCTTCCACATGTGCCACCGCCTCAGTCCCGAGTATTATGTGTACGACATGCTGTCGGACATACTCTCCAACGGCAGTTCGAGCCGCCTGGAGCAGGGGCTGGTGCAGAAACGGCAAGTATGCTCGTTCGTGGATGCCTGCATCACCGGCAGCGTGGACGAAGGGGTGTTCTACATCACAGCCAAGCCCGTGGACGGCGTGAGCCTGCAACAGGTGGAGCAAGAGATATGGAACGAACTGCGCCAACTGCAGGAGACACCCCTGACGGAGGAGGAACTGGAGAAGGTGAAGAACCGTTTCGAGTCGGACTTCATCTTCAGCAACGTCAACTATCTGAGCATCGCCACCAACCTGGCCTACTTCGAGACCATCGACCGGGCAGAGGACATCAACGAGCAAGTAGGACACTATCGCGCCGTGACGACCGCACAGCTGCAACAGACGGCCCAACACTGCTTCGTGGAGAACAACTGCAATACCTTGTATTATAGGGCGAAGAAGTAAAGCCGACGACTATCGGACAGAGACAGATGAAGTACACGCGCCTACGAACCGCTTGCAGAGCCGAGAATGAAGAGCTACCGAATAGAGCCGAGAATGACGTATAAACCAAACTCAGATTGAAGAGCCCGATGACTTATCAACCTATCTCGTACAGAGGCCATTACCGGCAGCTCATCACACTGGGCTTCCCCATCGTCGTGGGACAGATAGGCCTCATCGTGCTGGGCTTCGCCGACACACTGATGATAGGGCACCACAGCGCCGACGAGCTGTCCGCGGCAGGGTTCGTCAACAACCTCTTCAACCTCTTCATCATCTTCGGCCTAGGGTTCTCTTACGGACTCACTCCGGTGGTGGGGGCGCTCTACGGCAAGGGACAGCTGACGGACATCGGGCAGAAGCTGAAGAACAGTCTGATGGCAAACCTGCTGATGTCGCTGCTGATGGTGACCGTCATGGGAGGCATCTACGTGCGGCTAGAGTGGCTCGGACAACCCGACGAGCTGCTGCCCTACATCCGCCCCTATTACCTCATCCTGCTCGCCTCCATCCCCTTCGTCATGCTGTTCAACGCCTTCAAGCAGTTTGCCGACGGCATCACCGACACACGCCTGGCGATGTGGATACTACTGGGCGGCAACGTGCTCAACATCGTAGGCAACTATCTGCTCATCTACGGCGTGGCAGGTCTGCCGGAGCTGGGCATCGTGGGAGCAGGGCTCTCTACCCTACTCTCGCGCATCGTCATGCTGGCGGTCTTCGTGGGATACGTCTTCCGCAAGCGACGCTACACCGTCTACCGCAAGGGGTTCCTCCAGTCGAGCCTCAACGGAGCGGACCTCCGGCTGTTCAACAAACTGGGATGGCCCATTGCCCTGCAGATGGGCATGGAGACGGCAGCCTTCAGTTTGAGCGCCGTGATGCTGGGATGGATAGGTGCCGCGGCGTTGGGAGCCCACCAGATAATGGTGACCATCGGAGGTACCTACTTCATGGTGTACTACGGCATCGGAGCGGCGGTCACCATCCGTGTGAGCCACTTCAGCGGACAACACGACACCGCGAACCTGCGCCGGGCGGCCTTCTCGGGCTATCATATCAACATCCTCCTCTGCCTGTTGGCTTGCCTCAGTCTGGTGGCGTTTCGTAACGAGCTGGGCGGATGGTTCACCGACAGCGCGGAGATTGACGCCATTGTGCTGACGCTCGTCGTCCCGATGATGGTCTACCAGTTTGGCGACGCCACGCAGATAACCTTCGCCAACGCCCTGCGCGGCATTGCGGACGTGAAGTACATGATGTACTTCGCCTTCATCGCCTACATCCTCATAGAGCTGCCTGCAGGCTATCTGTTCGGCTTCACCCTCCACGGCGGCGCCGTAGGTGTGTGGATGGGACTCCCCCTCGGCCTCACCAGCGCCGGCCTGCTCTTCCTCTTCCGCTTTCTCCGACAGACACGGACGAAATAGAGCCTACGCCCCCCTTTGGACGACCATACGACGACACGCCCTTACCGGAGAAGGCCCCATCGGAACTTGGCTTCCGCCGCTCGGCTTCTAAATTATTTGAGAAGGCAAGTGAAGTAGGACAGCTCGGCATCTGGCGGAAACAGCTCGGCATCTGGCGGAAGCCTTGTTCCTCATGCGGCGACGGACACTGCCTTGCAGGTGGGTTATCCGCGTGCGAAGGTCATTTCCGGAGAATAGTTGCTTGTAAGAATCGTTCAATTTGTGTCGAATTTACACCATTAGCTTTTGCGGTAAGGATATTCCTTTTATCTTTGCGAAGGTTTTGCGTGGCAAGCGCAAACGAGAGTAACCAAATAACAAACATAAAACTAACCCTTAAAAACACAATGAAAAAGTATTTCACTACGGCGCTGTTGTCCCTGGCAATGGCCCTGTCGGCTCAAGCCGAAAAGATCTCCGTCGCCTCGCCCGACGGACAGATTACCGTCAACGTCGACTGCACGGACGGACGGTTGCACTACAACGTCATGTATGCGGGCAAACCCTTCATCGAACAGTCGCAACTGGGTATGAAGAGCAACGTGGGCGACTTCAGCACCGCGCTGAGCGTCACAGGACACACCACCCGCTCCATCGACGAGCAATACACGATGACCGGAGCCAAGTGCTCCACCGTACACTACACAGCCAACGAGCTGAACGTGCAGTGCGAGAACGGCGGCAAGCTGCCCATGACCGTGCAGTTCCGCGTGAGCGACCGCGACGTGGCGTTCCGCTACCTGTTCGCACCAAAGGGAGCCACCGCCTGCATGATCGTCAACGAGGAGACCACCTCGTTTCGCCTGCCCGATGTGACCACCACCTTCATCTGCCCACAGTCGAAGCCGATGGTGGGATGGCAACGCACCAAACCCAGCTACGAGGAGGAATATGTGCCCGACGCTCCGCTGACGGACAAGTCGAAGTTCGGCGAAGGATACACCTTCCCCTGCCTGTTCCGTGTGGGAACGGACGGATGGGTGCTCATCAGCGAGACAGGCACGGGCGGAGGGTACGCCGCCTGCCACCTGACGGACTATGACACGGAGCACGGATACCAGATAGCCTTCCCCATGGCAGGCGAAGCCAACGGATGGGGCTCGACGGGAGCGGCGATGACCGTGCCGGGAGAGACACCTTGGCGCACCATCACACTGGGTACCACACTGAAGCCCATCGTGGAGACCACCGTGGCCTACGACGTGGTGGAGCAGCAGTACGAACCCTCGTGCGACTACAAGGGAGGCCGCTACACCTGGAGCTGGCTCATCTGGCAGGACGGCGCCACCATCTACGACGACCAGATTCCCTTCATCGACACCGCTGCCGCCATGGGCTACGAGTATTGCCTCGTGGACGCGCTATGGGACACCCAGATAGGATACAAACGCGTGGAGGAGCTGAGCCGTTACGCTCAGAGCAAGGGTGTGAGCCTGCTGCTGTGGTACAACAGCAACGGTGCCGGCAACGACGCTCCGCAAGGACCGAAGAACCGCATGAACACCTCCATACAGCGCAAGAAGGAGATGGCGTGGATGAAGAGCATCGGCGTGAAAGGCATCAAGGTGGACTTCTTCGGAAGCGACAAGCAGCACACCATGCAGCTCTATGAAGACATTCTGAGCGACGCCAACGACTACGGCCTGCAGGTGATCTTCCACGGATGCACCCTGCCGCGCGGATGGGAGCGGATGTACCCCAACTTCGTGTCGTCCGAGGCCGTGCTGGCTTCGGAGAACGTCACCTTCAGCAAGCACCATGCCGAGCGTGAGGCCTTCGAGCTGACCATGCACCCCTTCTGCCGCAACACGGTAGCCTCCATGGACTGGGGCGGAACGATTCTGAACAAATACCTCTCGCGCGACAACAAGAGCCGCCACCGCCGCTACACGTCCGACGTGTTCGAGATGGCCGCCGCCATCATCAACCAGAGCAGCATTCAGTGCATCGCCATACAGCCCAACAACTTGACGGAGCTGCCCCAGGTGGAGCTGGACTTCCTGAAGGCCGTGCCTACGGAGTGGGACGAGACGCGCTTCATCGACGGCTATCCTGGACGCTACGTGGTGATGGCACGCCGCCACGGCACCGATTGGTATGTGGTGGGCATGAACGCCACCGACCAAGAGCTGAAGCTGGAACTGGAGCTGCCCATGCTCGCCGCCGGCAATCTCTCGTGGTACACCGACAAGGCGGTGAAGAACAGCCTCTGGCCCGAGACCGTGCTGAAGCCCCTGAAGAAGGACAAACGCGGTAAGGTGAAGGTGACGATGCTCCCCAACGGAGGACTCATCATCAAATAAACAGAGTTCAAGCCCAAAGTATTCTCCCCACTGCAAACCACCTTTTCTCAATCCGATGAACACTAGCGGGGGATTGGAAGGGTAGCTCCAAACCGGGAACCGGAAGGAAAGTCCGATTTGGAGATAACCGGGAGGGGAACTCCGGTTGAAAGTCGGGACGAAAAACAAAGCGCCCTGAAGAGTCGTAGCGTCAACATTCGCTATAGCCTCTTCAGGGCGTTCCTTATTTGTGACGTTTGGAATGCATCATCTGTCCGCCACTACAGGCAGCGGGGACTTCAACGCCCCCACTACCGTGGTCTGCGGTTCAATGTCAGCTTGCAGCAGACTTATTTCTTCGGGCAGATGGGTTTTATCTGTTTGAAGAAGTCGTTGCCCTTGTTGTCCACCAGGATGAATGCGGGGAAGTTCTCCACCTCAATCTTCCAGATGGCCTCCATGCCGAGCTCAGGATACTCCACGCACTCGATGCTCTTGATGTTGTTCTGAGCCAGAATGGCTGCCGGTCCACCGATGGAGCCGAGGTAGAAGCCGCCGTGCTTCTTGCAGGCGTCGGTCACCTGTTGGCTGCGGTTACCCTTGGCAAGCATAATCATGCTGCCGCCGTGGCTCTGGAAGAGGTCCACGTAGGGGTCCATACGTCCTGCCGTGGTGGGGCCCATGGAGCCACAGGCCATTCCCTTCGGGGTCTTGGCAGGTCCGGCATAGTAGATAGGATGATCCTTGATGTACTGTGGCAGGTCCTCACCTCTATCCAGACGTTCCTTCAGCTTGGCGTGCGCAATGTCGCGGCCCACGATGATGGTGCCGTTCAGGGAGAGACGGGTGGCAACGGGGTACTTGCCCAACTCCTCCAGAATCTCCGTCATCGGGCGATTGAGGTCTATCTTCACAGCATTGCCCTCGCCTGTCTGACGCAGCTCAGCGGGGATCAGTTCGCCCGGGTTGTCATCGAGTTTCTCAATCCAGATGCCGTCCTTATTGATCTTGCACTTGATGTTGCGGTCGGCGGAGCAAGACACGCCCAAACCTACGGGACAAGATGCTCCGTGGCGCGGCAAGCGGATGATGCGCACGTCGTGAGCATAGTATTTGCCGCCGAACTGAGCGCCCAGGCCGATGCGGTGTGCCTCGTCGAGCACTTGCTTCTCCAGCTCCACGTCACGGAAGGCACGTCCGCCCTCGCTGCCTGTGGTGGGAAGTTCGTCATAGTAGTGGGTAGAAGCCAGCTTCACGGTGAGCAAGTTCTTCTCTGCCGATGTGCCGCCGATGACGAAGGCAATGTGGTAAGGCGGGCAGGCTGCGGTACCCAGAGTCTTCATCTTCTCCACGAGGAAGGGCACGAGTGTTGCGGGGTTGAGGATGGCCTTTGTCTCTTGGTAGAGGTAGGTTTTGTTGGCAGAGCCGCCGCCCTTGGTGACGCAGAGGAAGCGGTACTCCATGCCCTCGGTGGCTTCGATGTCAATCTGTGCGGGGAGGTTGCACTTGGTGTTCACCTCTTCGTACATACTCAGGGGAGCGTTCTGCGAGTAGCGCAGGTTCTCCTCCGTATAGGTCTTGTAGACGCCGAGCGAGAGGGCCTCTTCGTCGCAGTATCCGGTCCACACCTGTTGTCCCTTTTCGCCGTGGACGATGGCAGTGCCGGTGTCCTGGCAGAAGGGGAGCATGCCCTTGCAAGCCACTTCGGCGTTGCGCAGGAAGGTGAGCGCCACATACTTGTCGTTGTCGCTTGCCTCGGGGTCGCTCAGTATCTTCGCCACCTGCTGGTTGTGCGAGCGACGGAGCATGAACGACACGTCGCTGAAGGCGGCGTTCGCCATGGCCGTGAGGCCTTCCTTCGCCACCTTCAGCACGGGTGTGCCTTCAAACTCGCCGACGGAGACGTAGTCCTTTGTCAGCAGATAATATTCTGTCTTGTCCTCTCCCAACTGGAAAGGAGCTTCGTACTTAAACGGAGGAGTTGTTGCCATAATCTGTTTATAGTTTTTTGTTGTTAGTCAATCATGTTGCAAAAGTACAAATTCTATTTACACAGCGACTGCAATAGAGGACGCAAAATCTTGTCGGTTTCTTCTATTTTGTGTTCGAAGTAGGTACGCACACGGTCCAAAGACTCGTTCAGCTCGTCGGGGTACACGTCGGGGAAGGCGGCCTCCTTGCGCAGGTCTGCCATCACGTCGCCCCGCCACTCTGCCAACGCGCCAATGTATCCGGTCATCTGTGTCAGCAGTTGTTCGTCGGCGATGCCGTCGGGTGAGCATTGCCACAGACGGAACCAGTGGCTCACCCGGCCTGCGGCCTCGTTCCGCAGTTGTCGGAAGGTGTCCGACAGGTCGGCTTCGGGAGTCCTCTTGAGGTGGGCGGCCATCTGAGTGAGTGCATCCATAGGCATGGGCAGTCCGCAGAGGTCGGTCCACCCCTTGGTGAGGTCCGCCTCTCCGGCCAAGTCTGCGGGCAGCTTCTGCGAGCCCGTCAGATAGTGCCGTCCCACTTGCATGAAATATTCGCCCCACATGAGGATGAGCAGACGGCGGTAGGCATTGATGCCCTTGAGTATAGCCGGGCGGCGTATCATCACACGGTCCAGTGTCACCACCTCGTCCGTAGTGCATACGCTGAGGGACTCAAGCCGTTGCAGACCTGCCTTCACTTGGGCTATGAGGGTCGGGGTGAGCAGTCCGTAGGTGTAGATGGCATCCGTGCGTTGTGACTCGGGCCGACGGTCGCGCGCCTTCCACTTGAGTATATCGCGCCAGGTGCCGTAGGTGAAGCAGTTGACTCCGGGCACAAGCCACACCTTATCGTCCTCGCCGAAGAGGTACGAGAAGGGGAACATCTGGGTGTCGGGATGACAGGCCACCTTGCCCATCACCATGGAGAAGGCACCGATGTGAGCGGGCCACACGATGTGCGTGCCCGAGGCGGTCTTGCAACCACTCTCTAAGGTGCCGTGGTGCACGGGGCCCATCTTATAGAGGTGGTTGCTCATGTTGGTGCCCGAGCCCATGTTGGCGAAAGCCAAGCCGCAACCTATGAGCAGCGTGTTCTTGTGGTGGCTCACGGTAAACGGTCCGGCAAACACGGAGCAGGCCTCGCCGTTGTCCATGTGGCAGTTGGCGAAGAAGAGGCTGTCTGTGCCGCTGAAGCCGAGACCGATATGGGTGTATTGTCCCACGAAGCAACCGTTCAGCTTGGCGCCGTCGGTCACCTCGGCCCCGGAGCAAACGATGGTGTGGCGCAGGATGGCGTTGTTGGCCACCGTCACGGGGGCTGCCAGTGTGCTGTGCAGGGTGACATCGTCCAGTTGCAGGACGTTCATCACCCTTGCTCCCTCGCCCACGAAGGTGCCGGTAATCTCCCGCGTGCGCACTATCAGACTGTGGCTCTCTATGCGTCCGCGCTCCAACAGGGGGTAGCGCATGGAGATGTTGTGTTGCCACCGCTCGCGCTCCGCCTTCGGGAAGCGGCACTGCATGATTGCCTCCTGCACGGAGAGGTCGGCATGTATGGTCACCTTGTAACGTGCCCCTGTCTCGCTCAGCACCGGCACTTGTGTGGCGTTGCCGAAGCAGCTCGGGGTGAGCATGCGCACGATGCCCAGGTCGGAGAGGCAACACTCATCGCCGATGTCGTAGTCGGCGATGCAGGCTCCGATGTGTTCTATGAGGCAGTTATTGCCCACTGTGACGTTGATGAGTGTGGCATCGTGTATGCCCGAGGGGCGGACGAATCCGCCTTCGGTGGCTACGGAGCGGAGAAAATTGCCGAGCCGCACCGTCCCTTGGAAGGTAGTACGCACCACAGCTTCGGGGTTGAAGTCCGGGTGTACCGTCACCTTCTCCCAGTCTTCAGCCGAGCAGCCCTGCTGACAGAGTTGCTTTATCTCGTTCTTTTTGAGTAATCGGTATGTCTGTTCCATCTGCATACTTATATATGTAACATAAAGTTCAAATCGCGCCTATTCCGATGCGTTCAACTCCTCCTCATCGTACGTCTGGTAGAGGAAGTCGTTGTAGGGATATTTCTGCACGTGCAGCTCGCGCACCTTCTGGTAGAGCATGGTTTTCAGTTCGTCGATGTTCTGCCGGTCGCGGGCGGAGATGAAGATGCAGTTGTCGTTGAGACGTGCCATCCAGGTGCGCATGAGTTCTTCCAGCGACACGTTCTCGCGCGTGGGCGGTGTCAGGTCATCGGGGTCTTTCTCCACGTAGGTGTAAGCGTCTATCTTGTTGAAGACAATCATGCAGGGTTTGTCGCTGCTGCCCAGGTCGGCGAGGGTCTTCTCCACCACCTTTATCTGTTCCTCGAAGTCGGGGTGCGAGATGTCCACCACATGCACCAGCAGGTCTGCCTCGCGCACCTCGTCGAGGGTGGACTTGAAGGAGTCCACCAGGTCGGTAGGCAGTTTACGGATGAACCCTACGGTATCGGACAGCAGGAAGGGGAGATTCTCTATGATGACCTTGCGCACAGTGGTGTCCAGCGTTGCGAAAAGTTTGTTTTCGGCGAACACCTCGCTCTTGGCAAGCAGGTTCATCAGGGTGGACTTGCCCACGTTGGTGTATCCCACCAGGGCCACGCGGATGAGTCGTCCGCGGTTCTTGCGTTGGGTGGTCTTCTGCTTGTCGATCTCCACCAGCTGTTGCTTCAGCAGCGACATGCGGTTGAGGATGATGCGTCGGTCCATCTCCAGCTGCGTCTCACCCGGACCACGCAGACCCACTGAGCCTCCCTTGCCGCTACCGGAGCCACCACCTTGTCGTTCGAGGTGGGTCCAGAGCCGTTGCAGACGAGGCAACATATACTTATATTGCGCCAGTTCCACCTGTGTCTTGGCGTTGGCAGTCTGTGCGCGCATGGCGAAGATGTCGAGGATGAGCGAGGTGCGGTCCAGAATCTTCACCTTCAGTTCGCCCTCGATGTTGCGTATCTGTTTGGCGGAGAGCTCGTCGTCGAATATCACCATGCCAATCTCCTCGTCGGGGTTCTCCTCGCGTTCGCTGATGTAGGCGCGTATCTCTTGCAGCTTACCTTTGCCCAGGTAGGTGACGGAGTTCGCCTGGTCCATCTTCTGGGTGAACCGTTTCACCACCTCAGCGCCTGCCGTCTCGGCCAGGAAGGCGAGTTCATCCAGGTACTCGTTGGTTTTGCGTTCGTCCTGTTGCTGGGTTATCAGGCCCACGAGCACCGCCCGTTCGGTCTGTGCTTCCGATATGACAAATTCTTTCATACGTTCTATTCTGTGCTTTATCCCCAAGGCAAGGCTTCACCGTCCTACGGGGTTCAATGTCAGTTATTTCATTGTTTTTATTGAAGATGCAAAGGTATGAAAGTTTTCGCATACTATTCGTCCGCAGGCACGAAAAGTTCCGCAATGCGACAATTCAGGGTCTGCGGTGACAGTTACGTCTGAGTCTCAACGCCAATAGACACATAGGCTCACTATATGAAGTGGGGGACAGTCTGCTCCGACAGTGGAAGCGGAAGCCAACGGGGATGGAGGAGAAGCTATAGCCGTCGGGAAAAAGAGGAGAACAATGAGCCGATAATTTTCGTACCTTTGCGCCCCGAAAAGATATAAGTATTAGTTATTATGGTAAAAGATAAGGTTGTTTCGTTCCTCTGGCAACACCTGCTGTTGCTCGTTTCACTCTTCATTATGACCTTGGGTGTGGCGCTGTGCGTACGCAGTTTGCTAGGCTCCAGCGTCATCTCCACCATCCCCTACGTGATGGAAAACGCCGGCAGCCAGCTCGACTATATTCCCTCCCTCACTATCGGACAGTATACCTACGTACTGAACGCCATCCTGGTGGCGGGACAGATGGCCGTGCTGCGCAGACAGTTCGAGGCCGTGCAGCTGTTCCAACTGCTGGTGGGATTCATCTTCGGGTCGCTCATCGACGTGAACATGCTGCTCACCTCGTGGCTACAGCCCGACACGCTGTGGACAAAATGCATAGCACAACTGGCGGGATGCACGGTGCTGGGCACAGGCATCGCCTTCGAGGTGCGCTGCGGCTCGGTGACCATGCCGGGCGAAGGATTTCCTGTGGCCCTCAGCCGTGTTACAGGCGTTGAGTTCGCCAAGATGAAGATAGTGGTGGACATTTCGCTGGTGGCCCTGGCAACGGTGCTCTGCTACGTCTTCTTCGGCAACTGGCAGTGGCACATCGTGGGCATAGGCACACTGTTCGCCATGGTCTACGTAGGCATGGTGGTGCGCACGGTGGGTCGCCACCTGGGATGGTTCCAACGTCTGCTGGCCTACCGCCCCGGCTTCCGCCGCTACGTCTACGGACTTGCCCGTTACCTCAGCAGCTACCGCAAACAAGACTGACGCAGAGGAATTCCCTGGCGTAAAAGGGATTTTCCCCTCCCCGAGACGAGGTATAGAGAGATAGGCAAAAGACACTAAAGCGTAAAAAACAATCTTTCTTCCGAATCGATGTATAGAGAGATAGGCGGAAACCGATAAAGCGCAAAAGGGTATTCCACTCTAAAACGAGGTATAGAGAGACAGGCGAAAACTGATGAAGCGTAGAGAATCCCCCCTCTTGAAACAGTAGAACGGGAGGTGGAAACTAATAAAGCGTAAAGGTAATCATCCTTCCGAAACGGCAGGATGAAAGAGGTGGAAACCGCAAAAACGCAAAAAGATGCAAACGGCGAAAGGTTTATGCGTCCGAAGATGATGGGCAGTTCGGAAAAGCGGTAACTTCGCAGCCGAAATACAGAATCCAATAATAGACATTACAATATGGCTTCCTCCAAAGAGATGACGTCGGGGGCTCCGATGCCCCTCATCTTCAAGTTCGCAATGCCGCTACTGCTGGGCAACCTGCTGCAGCAGGCCTATTCACTCATCGACGCAGCTATCGTGGGCAAGTTTTTGGGCATAAACTCCCTGGCTGCCGTGGGCGCCAGCACGTCCGTCATCTTCCTCATACTGGGGTTCTGCAACGGCTGTTGCGGAGGCTTCGGCATCCCCATCGCCCAGAAGTTCGGTGCGCGCGACTATGTGACCATGCGACGCTTCGTGAACATCAGCCTGCAGCTGGCTCTGGGCATCAGCGTCACGCTGGCCGTCATCACCAGTCTGCTGTGCAAGGACATCCTCACCATGATGCAGACACCTGACAACATCCTGCAGGAGGCTTTCTACTACCTGCTCATCACCTTCATAGGCATACCGTTCACCTTCTTCTATAACCTGCTGTCGAGCATCATCCGCGCGCTGGGCGACAGCAAGACACCGTTCTGGTTTCTGTTGCTGGCAACGGTGCTCAACATCGTGCTCGACCTCTTCTGCATCCTCGTGCTTGGATGGGGTGTAGCGGGAGCCGCCATCGCCACAGTAGTGGCACAGGCCGTCTCCGCCGTGCTCTGCTATGGCTACATGATACGCCACTTCGACATACTGGTGTCCACCCCCGAGGAGCGCCGCTTCAAGCCCGAGCTGGCACGCACCCTGATGGGCATCGGGGTGCCCATGGGACTGCAGTTCTCCATCACCGCCATCGGCAGCATCATGTTGCAGAGTGCCAACAACGCCCTGGGCACGGCCTGCGTGGCCGCCTTCACCGCCGCAATGCGACTGAAGATGTTCTTCATGTGTCCGCTGGAGAGCCTTGGCATCGCCATGGCCACCTATACGGGACAGAACTACGGAGCAGGCAAGCCCGTGCGCATCTGGGAAGGCATCAAGTCGAGCACGTGGATGATGCTAGGCTACTGTGCCGTGGTGTTTGTGATACTGATAACGTGCAGCGAGTGGTTGTCCACGATGTTCATCGACCCGACAGAGACAGAGATACTGAAGGATTCCGCCCTCTTCCTGCACACCTCCGTATCGTTCTTCCCCATACTGGGTCTGCTCTGCATCCTGCGCTACACCATACAGGGAGCAGGCTACACCAGCTTCGCCATGTTCTCGGGCGTGTCGGAGATGGTAGCCCGTGCCTTGATGAGTCTGTTTGCCGTCCCCACCTTCGGCTACATGGCCGTCTGCTTCGGCGACCCCGCCGCCTGGATAGCTGCCGACCTCTTCCTGGTCCCCGCCTTCATCCACGTCTACAACCGCATAAAGGCTATCGTTGCAAGACAGAATGCGTTGAAGGTTTTAGGTTGAACGTTTTATATCAGAAGACTGTTTCCACGCAATAGCGAGGACAATCGTTCGCAAGTGCTCAGACAATCGATTGTATAGGCAAAAACAATCGATTGTATAAGCCAAAACAATTACATTGTATGAGCCCGAACGAAGCATCGTTGTCGGGACTTCTTTTAAGACAAAAACTATAAAGCGTTAAAGGTTTTAGGTTTTGTGTTTTATGTCAACCTTCCATAACCTATAACCTAACACATTACACCCCGAACCGCTCACACGCCTCCTTATACGTATCCAGACTGCCGATGTCGAAACGACCGGCAGTCATCGGCCACGCATGCATCGTGGTGTGCTCCACCATATAATGCGCCAGGTTGCCGGGCGCATCCTTCCCACAACCATTCTCCACCGAATGACGCACAGCGTCCAAGTCCTTACGCAGGTAGATGTAGAAAGGCGGCACTGCCCAATGACTCTTCGGCACCTGCGGCTTCTCCTCCATATTGAGCACCCGCATCTCACTGTCCACCACTATCACACCCGTGCGTTGCAACTTCTCCAAGCTCGGTTGCTCGTGACACATGATGCACGACGTACCCTTCGCCATGGCAAACTCCACAAACTCGCTGAACGAGAAGAAGAGCAGGTTGTCTGCCGCCACCACCAGCAGGTCGTCGTCGATGTGGCACTGGTCCATGGCGTAGAGCAGGTCGCACACGGCACCCAGGCGCGTGTCGTTGGTCTCCGTGCCGTCGTCTATCACGGTCACCGGTTTGGTGTAGTGTTGCTCGCCGGCCCACTGACGGAAGGTGTCGGCAAACTTGTGGTTCGTCACTATGATGTGCTCGTCGATGTCGGCGATGCGGTCGATGTCGTCCAGCATGCGTCCCAGTATGGTGCTTTGTCCTATCTTCAGCAACGGCTTGGGGAAGTTGCGTGTCAGCTCGCCCAGCCGTGTGGCGTAGCCTGCTGCAATTACAATGTTCTTCATAACGATTCCATTCTTGAGTCTGTGCTATACGCGACGCACCATTCCGTGCGTCCCGCCAGCGGTTTCTTGTCGTGCAAAAATACGAAGTTTGTCGGCTTCAGCCACCATGTGCGGGAAGAAAAGGTGAAATACATTACCATTTATTCGTTCCTTCCGCTGAAATTGGGTAATTTTGCCAGCGTAACAGTGATTACATAATTATATATTACAGCTATGAGTTCTAAAATTAAACGTTATTTCTTGCCTGAGAGCGAGATTCCTACCCACTGGTACAACATACAGGCGGATATGGTGAACAAGCCCATGCCGCCCTTGCACCCGGGTACCAAGCACCCTCTGAAGCCAGAGGATTTGTATCCTATCTTTGCCGAAGAGCTTTGCCGGCAAGAGCTGAACCAGACGGATGCCTGGATAGAGATACCGGAAGAGGTGCGCGACATGTACAAATATTACCGTTCCACACCGCTGGTGCGCGCCTACGGACTGGAGAAAGCACTGGGCACTCCCGCCCACATCTATTTCAAGAACGAGAGCGTGAGCCCTGTGGGTTCGCACAAGTTGAACTCTGCCCTGGCGCAGGCCTACTACTGCAAGAAAGAGGGCGTGACCAACGTCACCACCGAGACCGGTGCCGGACAGTGGGGCGCCGCCCTTTCTTATGCTGCCAAGGTGTTCGGACTGGAAGCCGCCGTCTATCAGGTGAAGATCAGCTACGAGCAGAAGCCTTACCGCCGCAGCATCATGCAGACCTTCGGCGCACAGGTGACCGCCTCTCCATCAATGTCCACCCGTGCCGGCAAGGACATCCTCACCAAGACCCCTAACTGCCAGGGTTCGTTGGGTACGGCCATCTCCGAGGCCATCGAGTTGGCGCAGACCACACCCAACTGCAAGTATACACTGGGCTCCGTGCTCAGCCACGTGACCCTCCACCAGACCGTCATCGGACTGGAGGCAGAGAAGCAGATGGCGCTGGCTGGCGAATACCCCGACATGGTGATTGCCTGCTTCGGCGGCGGATCCAACTTCGGCGGCATAGCCTTCCCCTTCATGCGTCACACCATACTCGAAGGAAAGAAGACCCGCTACATCGCTGCCGAGCCGTCGTCGTGCCCGAAGCTGACACGCGGTCAGTTCCACTACGACTTTGGCGATGAGGCCGGCTACACGCCGCTGTTGCCTATGTTCACCCTGGGCCACAACTTCATGCCCGCCAACATCCACGCCGGCGGTCTGCGCTACCATGGCGCGGGTGTCATCGTGTCGCAACTGCTCAAGGACGGACTCATGGAGGCTGTGGACATCAAACAACTCGACTCCTTCAAGGCCGGTTGCCTCTTCGCTCAAGCCGAGGGCATCATCCCCGCACCGGAGTCGTGCCACGCCATAGCGGCCACCGTCAACGAAGCCCTCAAGTGCAAGGAGAGCGGCGAGGAGAAAGTCATCCTCTTCAACCTCTCCGGCCACGGACTGATAGACATGTCGTCCTACGACCAGTATCTGTCGGGCAACTTGGTGAACTACAACCTCACCGACGAGGAGATTCAGAAGAACATCGACGAACTGAAGACACTCGAATAAAACTGTAACATCTGACCCGGTCACCAACCTCCCTGTCGGCAGGCGCTCCCTCCGCGGCGATTGGCGGCCGGTTCGTTTTAACCCGCTATATACCTATGAAATATCTCGGAGCACACGTGCCTACCACCGGTGGTGTGGAAAACGCACCCCTCAACGCGCAGGCTATCGGAGCCAACGCCTTCGCTCTGTTTACCAAGAACCAGCGGCAATGGGTATCCAAACCTCTCACGGCTGAGAGCATCAGCCTCTTCCGCCAACGATGCGACGAGCTAGGCTTCGCACCTGAGCACATCTTGCCCCACGACAGCTACCTCATCAACCTGGGTCACCCCGAGGAGGAGGGGTTGCAGAAGTCGCGCGACGCCTTCCTCGACGAGATGCAGCGCTGCGAACAGCTCGGTCTGCGCCTGCTCAACTTCCACCCCGGCAGCCATCTGAACAAGATTTCCCTGGAGGCTTGCCTCGACCGTGTGGCCGAATCCATCAACTATGCGCTGGCCCACACGCAGGGCGTCACCGCCGTTATCGAGAACACCGCCGGACAGGGTAGCAACGTGGGCTTCGCCTTCTGGCAGCTACGCCACATCATCGACCGCGTGGAGGACAAGAGCCGTGTGGGTGTTTGCCTCGACACATGCCACACCTTCACCGCCGGTTACGACCTGGTGGGCGACTACGACGGCGTGTTCCGCGAGTTCGACGAGACCGTGGGCTTCGGCTATCTGCGGGCTATCCACCTCAACGACTCGAAGAAAACTCTCGCCAGTCGTGTGGACCGTCACGACAACATCGGCCGTGGGCTGATGGACATCACTTTCTTCCAGCGTCTGATGCGCGACCCTCGGTTCGACGATATACCTATCATTCTGGAGACTCCCGACGAGACTCTCTGGGCGGAAGAGATTCGTCTGCTCCGCTCGTTCGAAAGTTGAACTATATAATAAGGTATAGCCATGGCAGATAATTATCTCGAGAAGCATTATGCAGAGTACGAGGCACGCAAGGCTGCGTGGGAGCGTGCGCGGAAATTAGGGAAGAAGAAGCTTCACGGTTCTGCGAAGCCAGTGAAGCCGATGCTGGATGATGACGAAAAGAAACCTTCGGAAGGGGAATGAATATTGAATGCTTTATGTTAGTAGAACGCAATAACATAAAACATTCAACACTATTATTCTTTCGCCAGATTGAAGCGGAACCCCAAGCCACCGGTGGCGGCTATGTGGACGGAGATAGTTCCTCCATGGAGGAAGACGGCGTTCTTGACGATGGTCTGGCCATAGTCACCCAACTTCTTGCGCAGACGGGTGAGGTTGACGTCCACGGTGCGGTCGAGCACGTAGGACTCGTCTTTCCATATCTTGTCGAGGATGTCCTCGCGCGAGAAGACCCGGTTGGGGTTGCGCAACAGCAGACAGAGAATCTCGAACTCCTTCTTGGTGAGCGACACCTCCTCGATCGATGCTGACACTCTTGCGGTTGATGTCGAGCACCAATCCGCGGTAGGTTATCACCTCCACCTTCTCGTCAGCCTTCTCCTGGGCGGTGCGTCGCAGCACAGCCTTCACCCGCAACATTACCTGACTAATGGAGAAAGGCTTGGAGATGTAGTCGCCGGCTCCCAGGTTGAACCCTGTCACCGGATCGTTCTCCGTATCCTTGGCCGTGATAAAGATGATAGGTATGGATGCGGTCTTCTTGCCCTTCTTCAGGATGTTGGCCATCCTGAAACCGGAGATTTCGCCCATCATCACATCGAGCAACAGTAGGTTGTACTACGTCAAGTCCAGGCGCAACGCCTCCTCGGCAGAGTTGGCAGTGTCCACGAAATAGCCTTCGTTCTCGAGGTTGAACTTCAGGATTTCGCACAAATCATCTTCGTCATCGACTACTAAAATACGATAATCATTCATATACGTTCGTTTCAAGCTTTACAAATTTAAGCATGATTTTTCATTAGCGATGCAAAAGTGCAACGGTTTTATTACGACGGAATGTAAAACATGTTACATTCCTATTACAATCCGGCACGCCACATCGCCTACTCACCCGTCCCGAAGAGGGTACTTCAAGAGCCACACAGGTCTCTCGTCCAGGGGGGCATCGAAACTCTTGACTCAAGTCAATAAATTCGTACGGTCGGTACACTGAGAAGCGACGACCGAGAGATGGTTTCTGAAAAAGGATGTACCTTTGCGCATTCTTTTTCAGAAACTGTTTTTATATAGATATGATACGACAATGTGCAATCCTCTTCGGATGCCTCGCCATCGGAGAGTTGATTATCTACCTGACAGGCATCAAGCTGCCCTCGAGCATCATCGGCATGCTCACGCTGACGCTGTTGCTGAAGCTGAAGTGGATAAAGCTGGAATGGGTACAAGGGCTTAGCGACTTCCTGGTGGCCAACCTCGGATTCTTCTTCGTGCCGCCCGGCGTGGCGCTGATGCTCTACTTCGACATTATATCCGCCCAATTCGTCCCTATCGTAGTAGCCACGGTGGTGAGCACCGTGGCCGTGTTGGTAGTGACGGGATGGGTTCACCAATACATACGCAGACATCATGGATTTTTTGGAAAATGAGTTCTTCCTGTTGGCACTCACCTTCATCCTCTTCTTCCTGGCCAAGCTGTTGCAGAAGAAGACCGGCATGGTGTTGCTCAACCCCATACTGATAACTATCGCCCTGCTGATAGCGTATTTGAAGCTGACCGGCATCAGTTACGAGACGTACAACGAAGGCGGTCATCTGATTGAATTCTGGCTAAAGCCAGCCGTGGTGGCACTGGGCGTGCCGTTGTACCTACAGTTGGAAACCATCAAGAAACAGCTGATGCCCATCCTCATCTCGCAATTGGTAGGTTGCGTGGTGGGCATCGTGTCGGTGGTACTCACGGCACAAGTGCTTGGAGCCACACAGGAGGTAATCATCTCCTTGGCAGCCAAGTCGGTGACCACCCCCATTGCCATGGAGGTGACGAAGACAGTAGGCGGCATCCCGTCGCTCACGGCAGCCGTGGTAGTCTGCGTGGGACTTTTCGGAGCCGTGTTCGGGTTCAAGGTCCTCAGTCTGGGCCATGTGCACAGTCCCATCGCACAAGGTCTCTCCATGGGAACGGCCTCGCACGCCGTAGGCACCTCCACCGCCATGGAGCGTAGCCGCAAGTACGGAGCCTTCGCCAGTCTGGGCCTCACGCTGAACGGCATCTTCACCGCCCTGCTCACACCCAGCATCCTCCGGCTGCTCGGGTTGCTGTAACGCTATTCTTCCTCGGATAACGTTCCAAATCCATGATTGATTTCAAGTTTTGGCAAGTTATCGGCCACTGGTCACTACACCGCACGGAGCCAGGACGATTTTTGAGGAGACCTTGTGCACTTCTCTTAATTCTCACTAACTTTTGGGGATAATGTGAAAAGAAAGCGTTACTTTTGTGTTCTCAAATAGGAATCGATTATATGGGAACATCAGAGATACAGCAAGTGAAGCTGAAATTCGGCATCATAGGCAATGCGGAGGGACTGAACCGCGCGATAGACATCGCCATACAAGTGGCACCGACAGACCTGTCGGTACTGATTACCGGTGAGAGCGGCGTGGGAAAGGAGAACTTCCCCAAAATCATCCACCAAAAAAGTAGCCGCAAACATGGACAGTACATCGCGGTGAACTGCGGTGCCATACCCGAAGGAACGATAGACTCTGAGCTCTTCGGTCACGAGAAAGGTGCCTTCACGGGAGCCATCGGCGAACGGAAAGGTTACTTCGGCGAAGCCAACGGCGGAACTATCTTCCTCGACGAGGTAGGCGAACTGCCCCTATCCACCCAGGCTCGTCTGCTGCGTGTGCTCGAGTCGGGCGAGTTCATCAAGG
Source organism: Bacteroidaceae bacterium (assembly GCA_963643925.1). Lineage (GTDB taxonomy): Bacteria > Bacteroidota > Bacteroidia > Bacteroidales > Bacteroidaceae > Phocaeicola_A. Next base: position 19,095 of record CAVINS010000021.1, on the reverse strand, counting down.
TAGGCTCGTCGAAGGTGGAGAAGACGAACGTGCGCATCGTGGCCGCCACCAACGTGAATCTGACCAAAGCCATTGCCGAGGGACGGTTCCGCGAGGATCTGTTCTATCGTCTGAACACCGTACCCATAAAGATTCCAGCCCTGCGCGAGCGTAAGGACGACATCGTCCTCCTGTTCCGTAAGTTCGCCTCGGACTTCGCCGAGAGATACCGCATGCCGGCCATACAACTGACCGACGAGGCGAAGAAGATGCTGATGGCCTACCCCTGGCCAGGCAACATCCGCGAGCTGAAGAACATTACGGAGCAGATTTCCATCATCGAAAAGAAACGCGAAATCACCCCCGCCATATTGGAGAGCTACATTCCCCAAACGCAGGACGCACGCTTCCCTACCCTCGTGGAGAGTCATCAAAGCCAAAGTTTCGAGAGCGAGCGGGAAATCCTCTACAAGATTCTGTTCGACATGCGCAACGATGTGACGGAGCTGAAGAAGCTGGTGCACAACATCATGACGGAGCACCCCATCACGGTCTCCACGGCCCAGTCCAGCATGCCAGCCGCCACCGGTCTGACACCAGCACAGCCGCAGGTGTACTACCCCAACCCATCCAACGAAGTGGAGTTGTTGAAGCAACCCGTCCACACACAACCGACCACCATCAACGTGACGGCACCGAAGGAGGAGGACGACATACAGGACACGGTAATCGAAGAAAACCTGTCGTTGGACGAAGTGGAGAAAGAGATGATAATGAAAGCCTTGACCAAACATCACGGCAGACGCCGCGACGCAGCCAAGGACCTGAATATTTCCGAACGTACCTTATACAGAAAAATCAAAGAATATGGAATGGAGTAAACCCATCAGACGATGGCTCGGCCTCGCGCTACTCGTCGTAGCCTGCGTGTCGTGCAGTGTCTCCTATAAATTCAACGGATCGTCCATCAACTACGACAAGGTGAAAACCATCACCATTGCCAACTTCGAGAACCGGGCGCTCTACCAATACGGACCAATGGCTCCGGAGTTCAACACGGCCTTGCAAGACCTCTATGCCAAGCAGACACGCCTGCAGTTCGTGAAGCGAGGCGGCGACCTGGAAATCTCCGGCGAGATAACCGGCTACGACCAGTTCAACAAGTCCGTATCCGCAGAGGGTAAGTCGGCACAGGTGGAGCTGAAGATGACAGTGAACGTACGCTTCGTCAACAATACCAACCATGCGGAAGACTTCGAGCAACAGTTCTCAGCCACACAAAACTACGACTCGTCGCTACAGCTGAGCTCCGTGCAGGACGAGCTGATAACGGAAATGATAAAACTCATCACAGAACAGATATTCAACGCTACGGTAGCAAACTGGTAACAGATGACGGAGAAACTGCAGCACTGGATTGAACATCCGGAACATTTGAATAAAGAGACCCTCTACGAGCTACGGACATTGCTCGCACGATACCCCTATTTCGCTACCGCACGGTTGCTCTATCTGAAGAACCTCTACCTGCTACACGACGCATCCTTCGGCGACGAGCTGAGGAAAGCAGCCGTGTGGATACCGGATCGCAAACAGCTGTTCACCCTGATAGAGGGCGAGAAGCAGAACCAAACCCGACAGAGCAATTGCATCAGAGTGGAGCAAGCGGACGACAACGCTAGCCTGGACCGCACGCTACAGCTAATAGACGACTTCCTGGCCACAGTGTCCAAAGAACAGCAAACCGAAGTGGACGATGGAAACCTGCAAACGGACTACATCACATACATGCTCCACGAAGAGGGGACACCGGCACCGGAAGCCCCAGAGATGGAGAAGCCGATGCGCGGACAGAGCCTTATAGACAGTTTCCTGGAGAAGTCGGCAAACGGGTTCCCGAAGTTCGGACAGCCGGATGACGAGGAGAGACAGTCCGCCGATAAAGAGGGAGCGCGACCCGCAAAGAGAGCCGCCCTCATAGCCTTCCACGAGAATCCTTCGGACGATAATCCAGGGGAATCTTTACGTACAACCCCAAAGGACGAGGAACAGCTGTCGTGGAACGTAACGTCCACACCACTGGATGAGGGTGAAGACGAACCAGACGATGAGCTCGGCGAACCAACGGAAAGACAATATTCCAAGGCAGCCCATCCGTCGTGGGACGAAACACCCGCACCGCTGGACGATGAAGGCGAACCGGAATATGAGGAGGACGACGACGAAGCATTTGCTGAAGCTGACGATGAAGAACCATCGGGAACAGCCCCTACGGACGACGAAGACGACGGGTTCTTCACCGAGACATTGGCCCGAATCTACATCAAACAACAACGATATGAGAAGGCTCTAGAAATAATTAAAAAATTAAGTTTGAAATATCCAAAAAAAAACACTTACTTTGCAGACCAAATAAGATTTTTGGAGAAGTTGATTATTAACACTAAATCGAAATAACGAAGATGTATTCAGTTTTACTTGTATTAATTGTACTTGCAGCTATCTTGATGTGTTTCATCGTATTGATACAGAACTCAAAAGGCGGTGGCTTGGCATCGGGATTTTCCTCATCGAACCAGATTATGGGCGTACGCAAAACTACCGACGTTCTGGAGAAGACAACCTGGACTCTCGCAGCCATTATGGTGGTGCTGAGCGTGGCTTCGTCTTACACATTGCCCAACTCATCAGATAAGAACTCCGTCATCATCGAGCAGAGCCAGCAGGAGAATCAAGCCAACCCGCAGGCTATACCCGGTTTCGACGCTTCGCAAGCAACTACCCCTGCCGCTGACGCCCACGCCGCCGAGCAGCAGCCCGCAGCTCCCGCAGCAGAGACAGGTTCAGAGAATAACGCAGCAGAATAATCTACTGTAGCCTACGAACAGGCATCGGGCGGCTTACTCTCCAATGGGTAAGCCGCCCGATGTTTTTTCCGCCCCTTATACCCTATTGGTTCTCCTATACCTTATTATATATAGAGCACTGGGAGTGAGCACACCATTCCTATACCTTTTATTATATGAAGGTAACTAGCCTTTGTAGAGCATTCCGTCCTTCACGAGAATCTGCTCCTCTCCCACCAGACGGTCAAGAACCTGATCCACCATCGCCTTGTCGGCATAGACAGCATTCAGTTCATCGGCAGAGTGGGCCTTGCCATCGGCCAGGAGAGCAAGAATGAGCTCACTGATACGTTGGAAATCCTTTTTGCTGACGGACGAACGATATTTTCTCAGACAGGCATCGCACCGCATGCAGTCGTGCTCGTTGTGCTCGCCGAAGTACCTGAGCAGCATACGGCTGCGGCAGTTATTCTCCGACGTGGCATAGTCTATCATTGCCTTAATGCGCCGCTCGTAACTCTCCTTGCGGTCTTCGTACACCGACCGGGGGATGACCAGCTCATCCTTCTCCACACGCCGTTGACGATAAGTGATGTACGGGGTCTTCTTGCGGGGAATGTAGTGCAACACCCGCGCACGGGTCAACGCCTTCAAGGTCTCGTAGACCTGTTCGTTAGTGAGGCCCGCCTTTTTGGCTATGGCAGCCTCCTCCACATAGACATAGTCGCTGAACAGACCGCCGTAGCTGCGGAGCACGGACTGGATGACCCGCTCCTCTTGTTCGGTCTCGCTGTGGAGGCGGTAGAGCTCATCGCGTTGGACAGTGAACATCAGACGCGAGGAGTTGTCCTGCTCGTCGGTATACTCGATGTAGCCGGCCCTACTGAGAATCTTCAGCGCGCTGTCCGCCTGCACGGGGAAACGTTTGAAGCGGGCGCAGAACTCCTCAAGGTTGAACTCGTAGGTGCAGTCGAATCCATCGCCCATAGCCATCTGGTAGTAGTAGTTCAGCTCTTCGTAAATCTGCCGGATGTAGTCTTTATCGGGGAAAGTGTCGGGGATGCGCCGGCTCAGTTGGGTGCGGTCACGCGGCTGATAGAGCAGCACGGCGTAGGCGGACTTTTCGTCACGGCCTGCCCTGCCGGCTTCCTGGAAGTAGGCCTCGGGGGAGTCCGGCACATCGATGTGCACCACCAACCGAACGTCCGGTTTGTCGATGCCCATGCCAAAAGCATTGGTCGCCACCATCACGCGCGATTCTCCGCTCTGCCACTTCTTTTGGCGTGTGTCCTTCTCGGCATTGCTCAGTCCGGCATGATAGTTCTCCGCAGTGATGTGATGCTTACCCAACAGGTCGGCAATCTCCCTGGTCTTCCTGCGGTTGCGGGTGTAGACGATAGCCGAACCGGGCATACTGTTGAGGATATGGATGAGCTCGCCCTCTTTGTCCTCGGTGTGTCGCACCACGTAGGAGAGGTTTTTCCGCTCGAAACTCATGCGGAAGACATTCTCCTGCCCGAACTTGAGCAGACGTTGGATGTCGGTCACCACCTCGGGTGTGGCGGTTGCCGTCAGCGCCAGCACCGGCACGCCGGGCAACAGCTCGCGCACTTGGGCAATGTTGAGATAAGCGGGCCGGAAATCGTAACCCCATTGTGAGATGCAGTGCGACTCGTCCACCGCTATCATGCAGACGTGCATGTGGCGCAGTTTCACCTGAAAGATTTCGGTGCTCAACCGCTCGGGCGAGATGTAGAGGAACTTGTAGTCACCGAAGATGCAGTTCTCCAGCGCCACAATAATTTCCTGACGCGTCATGCCGGAGTAGACGGCCGTAGCCAATATGCCCCGCGAGCGAAGGTTTGTCACCTGGTCCTTCATGAGGGCAATCAGTGGGGTGATGACCAGACAGAGACCCTCCTGTGCCAACGTGGGCACTTGGAACGTGATGGACTTGCCGCCACCCGTAGGCATCAGTCCGAGCGTGTCGCGCCCGTCCCCAATGCTATGGATGATGTCCGCCTGGATGCCACGGAACGAGTCGTAGCCCCAATATTGCTTCAATATCGCCTCATAGTCTGCCATAGGCAAAGGTGTTTAGGCCTGCTCAGTGGGGCGGATATCCTCAATCTGCAGCTGCACCTCTCCCCGTTTGTGGGTGTTCTCCTCTATCGTATAGCAGATGTCGAACGACCGCTTGGTCTTGATGTAGCGCGCCTGCGAACTCTGACCGAAGGCGATGCCGTTGATGACGTTGTTCGACTTGTTGTCCACCAACTCCAGTTTGATATGCTCCTGCTCGCGGCCCACCACCTTGCTGGTTCCGTAGTCGTAGACATGGAACGTGGTGAACACGGGCTTGTGATTGTCCGGTCCGAAGGGGTTGAACTTCTTCAGGTCGCTGTAGAACTTGAAGGTGATGTCTTTGAAGTCGAGCGCCGCATCGATGTTGATGACAGGACTCGTCTGCTCGGGCAGTATGTGTTGTGACACGAACTCCTCAAAGCGGCGGGCGAACTCGGGCACATTCTCCACCTTCATGGACAGACCGGCCGCATAGGTGTGACCGCCGAAGTTCTCAAGCAAATCGCGGCAATACTCAATGGCCTTGTAGACATCGAACCCGGATACCGACCTGGCAGAACCCGTCGCCAGATCGTCCGACCGGGTGAGCACCACGGCAGGACGATAGTAAATCTCTGTCAGCCGTGAGGCTACGATGCCGATGACACCCTTGTGCCAATCCTCGTTGAAGAGGACGATGGACCGGCGGTCGTGCAGTCCGTCCAGTTTGTCGACTATCTTGTTGGCCTCGTCCGTCATGGCCTTGTCGAGGTCCTTACGGGTCTCGTTATATTGGTTTATCTGGTTGCTTTTCTCCAGTGCGGCCGAGAAATCCTTCTCGATGAGCAGATCCACCGCTTCTTTGCCGTTCTGTATGCGTCCCGAAGCGTTGATGCGCGGACCGATCTTGAAGACAATGTCGCTGACGGTAATCTCTTTGTCAGACAATCCGCACACGTCGATGATGGCTTTCAGTCCGATGCTCGGATTGGAGTTGAGCTGCTTCAGTCCGTGGTAGGCCAGGATGCGGTTCTCGCCCATGATGGGGACGATGTCCGAAGCGATGCTAACCGCCACCAGATCGAGCAAGCGGGTCAGCTGGCAAAACTCAATACCATTGCTCTGTGCGAATGCCTGCATCAGCTTGAAACCTACGCCGCAACCCGACAGATGCGAGTAGGGATAGGTCGAGTCCTCCCGCTTGGCGTTCAGTATGGCCACAGCAGGGGGCATCACCTCATCGGGCACATGATGGTCGCAGATGATGAAGTCTATTCCTTTTTCTTTTGCATATGCAATCTCCTCCACAGCCTTGATGCCGCAGTCGAGCACGATTATCAGCTTCACGCCGGTCTCGTAGGCATAGTCCACTCCCTTGAACGAGACTCCGTATCCCTCGTTGTAACGGTCGGGGATGTAGTAGTCGATGTTGGAGTAGAACTGCTGCAGAAACTTGTAGACCAACGCCACAGCCGTGGTGCCGTCCACATCGTAATCGCCATAGATCAAAATCCGCTCCTTCCGTCCCATAGCAGCGTTGAGCCGGTCCACAGCCACATCCATGTCGTTCATCAGGAACGGGTCGTGCAGGTCGTGCAGCTGAGGACGGAAAAAGCGTTTGGCTTCTGCGGCAGTGTCTATGCCGCGCTCTAAAAGCAACCGGCATAGGACCGGACTAATGCCAACTTCTTTCGAAAGCTCTTTAGCCGCCTCTGTTTGTTCGTGTGTAGGAGGTTGGTAATTCCATTTGTAACTCATTTTATATATTCTTTTTTCTTTTTCATATCCCGAAGCCCCATCATCGAGGACCACCGGCCGCATTCCGACCAGGTCCTTCCACATCCATCCCACCGATGCGGACGATAAGGCGCTGAATGTCAGCCAACTATTATTCCAGGAATAGTAGCTAACGTTTTCAATCCGTAAAGATAGAAAAAGATATTTAGAATCGGTGTAAAGAAGGATGAGTTTTTCTGTAGAATATCACAAAAGCAGGGTAATAGTGATTTTGTCCATCCATACAACAGAATTTCCATATGCCTCCAGGGAAATATTCTCTACCTTTGCGAGCAAAACAAATCAATTACCTTTACACATGAAAACATTCAATCTGAAGGGCTGGCTGATTGTCACGGGAATGTGCATGACACTCGCCACCTACGCCCAGAGCACGTACAAAGAGGTGAAGGTGGAGGCTCCGTTCAGCATGCCCGCCATCCAAGAGTTTATCTACCCAGACCGCGACTTCAACATCACCGTCTATGGAGCCATGACCGACCCAGCGGCGGACAATACCGAGGCCATCGCCAAAGCCATAGAGGCTTGTAACCAGGCTGGCGGCGGACGAGTGATAGTGCCAGCCGGAGAGTGGCAGACAGGCCCGATACATTTCAAGAGCAATGTGAACCTCCACCTTGAAGAAGGTGCCGTGCTCCGTTTCTCGGACGACCCCGAGCGTTACCTGCCCACAGTAATGACGTCATGGGAGGGCATGGAGTGCTACAACTACTCTCCCCTAGTGTACGCTTTCGACTGCGAGAACATTGCCATCACCGGACCGGGAACACTGAGCCCGAAGATGGACCTGTGGAAGAAATGGTTCCCGCGTCCCCAGGCACACATGAACGCGCTGAAGGAACTCTACACCAAAGCCTCCACGGACGTTCCGGTGGAAGAGCGGCAGATGGCGATGGGCGAGAACCACCTGCGTCCGCACCTGATACATTTCAACCGCTGCAAACATGTGCTACTCGACGGATTCAAGATTCGCGAAAGTCCCTTCTGGACTATACATTTATATATGTGCAAGGGGGGCATCGCCCGCAACCTCGACGTGAAGGCACACGGTCACAACAACGACGGCATCGACCTGGAGATGACACAGGACTTCCTCGTGGAAGACTGTCTGTTCGACCAGGGTGACGACGCCATCGTCATCAAGTCCGGCCGCAACCGCGACGCCTGGCGACTGCACACACCTACCGAGAACATCGTGGTGCGCAACTGTAAGGTACTGAAGGGCCACGTTCTGCTGGGTATCGGCAGCGAAATCTCCGGCGGCATACGCAATGTCTACATGCACGACTGCGAAGTCACCAACTCCGTCCTGCGCGTCTTCTTCGTGAAGACCAACCACCGCCGCGGTGCCTTCGTGGAGAACATACACATGGAGAACGTGAAAGTCATCAGCGCACAGCGCATATTGGAGATAGACACCGACGTACTCTACCAGTGGAAAGACCTCGTGCCCACCTACGAGACCCGCATCACCCGCATCGACGGCATCTACATGAAGAATGTGGAGTGCGAATCGGCAGATGCCATCATCGACCTGAAGGGCGACGTGCGACTGCCGGTGAAGAACGTCCACGTGGAGGACGTGCGTGTAGGCAAAGTGAACAAGTTCTACAAGCAGGTGAGCAACGTGGAGAACTTCACCGAGAAGAACATCAGTCACGAATAGGCTGAGTTACGCCCCCGCAAAAGGAAAAGTGAACGCATCTTTTCACTGCCAACTGAAAATTCAGTATTTTTGCAGCGCTTTTGGCCGAGACCTACGAGCTGGATGAATGTCCGCCCGTAGACCTCGACGGGAAGCGAACGAACATAAAACGAGTTAATCATGTGGTTGGTATTAGCTTTCCTCTCAGCGGCACTGCTAGGGTTCTACGATGCATTCAAGAAGAAATCTTTGAACGGGAATGCCGTCATCCCGGTTCTTTTCCTCAATACACTGTTCTCCAGTCTCATCTTCCTGCCCTTCATATTCGGGTCGCTGGGCAGCGACAGCACGTTGCAGGACACGCTGTTCTACGTACCGGCGGCCGGTTGGGAGACGCACAAATACATCTTACTCAAGTCGCTCATCGTGCTTTCCTCGTGGGTGTTCGGCTACTTCGGCATGAAGCACCTGCCACTCACCATCGTGGGACCTATCAACGCCACCCGCCCGGTGATGGTGCTGGTGGGCGCACTGCTCATCTTCGGCGAACGACTCAACCTCCACCAGTGGGTCGGAGTCATGCTGGCCGTCATCTCGTTCCTCATGCTGAGCCGTTCGGGCAGGAAGGAGGGCATCGACTTCAAGCACGACAAGTACATCTACTTCGTGGTGTTGGCATCGCTGCTCGGTGCTGTGAGCGGACTCTACGACAAATACCTCATGGCCCCCGTCAGCGAGGGCGGCATCGGATTGGACCGCATGGTGGTGCAGTCGTGGTACAACATCTACCAGTTCTTCATGATGGGCTGCGTGCTCATGCTGCTATGGTTTCCCAAACGCAAAGATATCACACCGTTCCGTTGGGACTGGTGCATCATCCTCATCTCCATCTTCCTCTCAGCCGCGGACTTCGTCTACTTCTACGCCCTGAGTCTGGACGGAGCGATGATTTCCATCGTCTCCATGATTCGCCGAGGCAGCGTGGTTGTGTCGTTCCTCTGCGGAGCAATGTTCTTCCACGAGAAGAATCTGCGGAGCAAGGTGGTGGATCTGTTGTTGGTGCTCATCGGTATGGTGTTCCTCTATCTGGGATCGAGATAAGCACCAGAAACGGGGAGACACGGTCAACCATCCCAGGCGTAGTAACCACCAGAAAGGACTACAATCCGGACGTACACTGGGAATAGGCAGACAAATGATTGTTCAAGACTATATATTAACAATGTAAGCATAACGCAGTAACATGAAAAAGTTGATATTCACTTCGATGTTTTGTCTGACGGCAGCGTGCCTCACGCAGGCCCAAGAGATGAAGTCCGTCTTCATCCAAACGCCCGACTCGCTGTCGCGCATCCTCACCAAAATCAACCGCGAGGACTGTGTGGACTTCCTCGCCAGCAACATGAAGGCGGAGGTTACCAATCGGTTCAACATGACCTCGGAGCTGAAGGCACTGACCACCGATTACCTCCTGTTGCAAGAGACACCGCAGTGCACTGTGGAGATGAAGTTGCTACCCGTGAACGATTCCACCCGTGTGGTCTGCGCTGTACGCACGCTGGGCAACTCCGTCACCGACAGCAGCGTGGAGTTCTTCACCACCGGCTGGCAACCGTTGCCTACCAGCGACTTCTTCCACTACCCCACCGCCGACGAGTTTTACCTCCCTACGGACAGTCTGGCGACCGACACACTGGCCACCTTGCGCAAGGAGGCGGACATCACCTTCCTACGCCTCGCCCTGTCGCCGGACGACCTCACCCTGTCCGTCACCTACACCACGCCGGCCTACCTCACTCGCGAAACAGCCGACAAACTGAAGGCCTATCTCCGGAAAGACCCCATCCACTTCCGCTGGAGCGAAGGGAAGTTTGTGAGAGAGTGATATCTCTCCCCAAAATGAGCCTAGGCTCTCGCGACGTGCACCTCTAGCTGCTAACAGACAAAACAGAGAGAAGTCCGAATGTCCCTAGGGTGGGTTCATTCGGACTTCTCTCTATTTCTTCCGTCAGACGGCCTTTCCAGGGGTCTGCTTATTTCTTTCTGGCGTTACCGTAGCGGCTCAGGAACTTATCAACGCGTCCTGCAGTGTCAACCAACTTAGACTTACCTGTGTAGAACGGGTGAGAAGAACTTGAGATTTCGAGCTTAACCACGGGATAGGTCTCGCCCTCAAATTCGATAGTATCCTTGGTTGCGCAAGTAGAGCGCGACAGGAACATATCGCCGTTTGACATGTCTTTGAATACTACCGGACGGTAATTCTCAGGATGTATACCTTTTTTCATTGCCTTTATACTTTAATTTGTTATTATCTTTAGTTTATTGCTGGTAACAATAATTGTGTAATGGTCTATTTCGGACAGCAAAGGTACGAACTTCCCGCATACCATCAAAGCTTTTCCCGAAAATCTTTCCAGTCAGAGAAAAATATTTCGCTGACTAGAGAAAAAACTACACCTTTGGGGCACGCACACCGAAAGGCACGTTTTTGAAACATAGAGTTTGCAATACGATGACAGCGGGAGGCAGTTTGCTCACGAAAGGGACAAAAGAGAAAGGTTTGTCCAATTTTTCTTGCCGTAAGTTTGGTTGTGTCCAAACTATTAT
>CAVINS010000021.1:0-8144 GCA_963643925.1 Bacteroidaceae bacterium | reverse complement strand
TTTTAATATGCGATAGAAATCTTAATTATTCAATAAATATAAATAAAGAGATGGTAAATTATAAGGAATTAGGCTTGGTGAACACAAAAGCTATGTTCGCCAAAGCAGTTAAAGGTGGCTATGCCATTCCTGCATTCAATTTCAACAACATGGAGCAGTTGCAGGCAATCATTCAGGCAGCCGTAGAGACAAAATCACCTGTTATTCTTCAGGTTTCAAAGGGTGCACGTAACTATGCAAACCAGACTTTGCTGCGTTACATGGCCGAAGGTGCCGTGGCCTACGCCAAGGAGTTGGGTTGTGAGCATCCCGAAATTGTGTTGCACCTCGACCACGGAGATTCATTCGAGTTGTGCAAGTCATGCATCGACCTCGGCTTCTCATCTGTAATGATCGACGGTTCTCATCTGCCTTACGACGAGAACGTAGCCCTGACAAAGAAAGTTGTTGAGTACGCACATCAGTTCGACGTGACCGTTGAGGGTGAACTGGGCGTATTGGCAGGCGTTGAGGATGAGGTTTGCGCCGAGCACCACACCTATACAAGACCCGAAGAGGTTGTTGACTTCGTTACAAAGACAGGTTGCGACAGCTTGGCTATCTCCATCGGTACTTCTCACGGTGCCAACAAGTTCAAACCCGAGCAGTGCACACGCGACGCTAACGGCCGTTTGGTTCCTCCTCCTTTGGCATTCGACGTGCTCGAGGGTGTGGAGAAAGAACTTCCCGGATTCCCCATCGTGCTCCACGGATCTTCATCTGTTCCCCAGGAAGAGGTTGAGACCATCAACAAATTCGGTGGTGCGTTGAAGGACGCCATCGGCATTCCCGAAGACGAGCTTCGCAAGGCAGCCAAATCAGCAGTCTGCAAAATCAACATCGACTCAGACAGTCGCCTAGCCATGACAGCCGCTATCCGTAAGACTATGGCTGAGAAACCTGCAGAGTTTGACCCGCGTAAGTACCTCGGTCCGGCTCGCGACAACATGAAGAAACTCTACATCCACAAGATTGTGAACGTACTGGGTTCTGACGGCAAGTTGCTCCAGGCTTAATCAGAAGAAGAACTTCCAACAATCATAAGCAGGGGATGAATCGCAAAATTCATCCCCCTTTTTATTTATAGGTATGCGGCCAAGATATCACTGATTCTGCTGCATCTGCCCAACGAGTTGGGTGAGGTTGGCCGTAAGAAGGCGTGCGGCGATGGCCAACAAGATGACTCCAAAGAACTTACGCAACATGTAGATACCACCCTTACCCAGGAAACGCTCGACCTTCTCGGTAGAACACAATACAATGTAGACCCAAATCATGTTGAGCACAAGGGCGATGATGATGTTGACCGGAGCATATTCAGCCCGAAGCGACAACAACGTAGTGAAGGCACCGGCCCCGGCTATGAGCGGAAACACCAGTGGAATGAGCGTAGCCTCCTTGATGGGGCCTTGATTCTTGAAAATCTCGATGTCGAGCACCATCTCCAGTGCCAGCAGAAAGATGACAATGGCACCGGCTATGGCAAACGAGGCAATGTCCACCTGGAATAGTTTCAGTATCATGTCACCTGCATAGAAAAATGCCAACAACAGTGCAAACGATATGAGCGTCGCCTTGATGCAATTGACTGACCTGCCGTTGCGCTTCTGATCCAAGATGATGGGTATGGCACCGATGATGTCGATGACAGCGAACAACACGATGAAAGCGCTAGCTATTTCTTGAAAGCTTAATGACGTGAACATAGATAATCCTCCTTTCTGATTGATGCTGCAAAAATAGGACAATATTCGGAATCTATCACGAAAAAATGGAAAGGATTTATCACCCTCTGCCCACAAACTGCCCAAGCAGAAGTTTCTATTTGGCAGCACTATGGTAGGTACCATCCGCGAACAACCCACATCTGGTTACAGATTATAAGCAGTTGTTTAGCCGGAGTCTTTCGCACAGCCAGCCTTCGCATCCCGTTTGCTTAAGAAAAGATAAATAACAAAAAAATTCAGAACATAATATCGGCCCGTTCTATACAACTGATTATCTTTGTATTGTCTGTCAATGAACAAAATAAAGAACAACTCAAGATATGGAACAAACAATGTATGAGACACTGTTGCAACTTCCTCTTTTTCAAGGTATAGGCATCAACGACCTGACCAAGATTCTGGATAAGGTGAAGTTTCATTTCACCAAATACAGAGCCGGACAAAAGATATTCGCAAAGGGAGACAACAGCAAAAATTTCGTATTCATCATCTCGGGAACCTTCACAATGCAGTCGGACTTCTATGTGGACGAGGCGAAGATTTCGTACTGCGAACTAATGAACGCGCCCTACCTGCTAGAGCCATTCTCGCTGTACGGACTACATCAGACCTATCTCTTCAGCTACACCGCCCGGACGAACGTCTGCGCCATCATCATCGAGAAGACTTACCTCTATAGCGAACTGATAAACTACCCCACCTTCCGCATCAACTTCATCAACATGCTGAGCAACGGCAACCAACGGATGTACGACAAATGGGGCAAGATACCCCATGGGAACGTGCGCAACAAGTTGATAGATTTTCTACTATTGGTAGCCACCGTGCCCACTGGCGAGAAGTTTGTGAAGGCGAAGATGGAGGACCTGGCCTACGTGCTCAACACCACCCGGCTGAAGCTCTCGAAGGTTCTCAACGAGCTGAAAGAGGAAAACGTCATCGACCTGCTGCGCATGGGATTCAGGGTGCCGGCACTGGAAGCGCTGAAGCGTGAGCCCGACCCCGACGCTCATACCAAGAAGGGACAGGAATTCTCGGACATTGACGGAATCGTAGGACTATGACAGAAGAGAATCCATTCTTAGTGCCCTATGGCACGCCGCACGGCACAACGCCATTCAACCGAATACGGGTGGAGCACTACAAACCTGCCATACTGGAGGGCATCACCCGCCATCAGGCGGAGATTGACGAGATAGCAAACAACCTTGCGAAGGCTACGTTCCAAAACACCATTGTGGCGCTGGAGCACTCGGGCCGCCTCTTGGACGACGTGACCGAGGTCTTCTTCAACCTGCTCGAGGCCGAGGGCAACGACGAGATGCAGGCCGTGGCACGGGAGATGACTCCGGTCCTCTCGGAGCATAGCCACAACATCCATTTGAACGAGAAGCTGTTCGCCCGTGTGAAGGCAGTCTACGAGCAGGAGAAGAACCAGCTCGATGGCGAGGACCTTATGCTGCTGCAGAACACCTACACAGGTTTTGTACGCAGCGGTTCGGACTTGAAAGGCGAGGCACGCGACACCTACCGTGCACTGACTACCGAGTTGAGCAGACTGACGGTCGCGTTCGCACAGAACCACCTGAAAGAGACCAACACATACATGATGACGGTGACAGACCGAAGCCGGCTGAACGGACTGCCCGAGTCCGCCCTGGAAGCTGCGGCACTGACGGCCAAGGAGAAAGGCGTGGACGGATGGGTGTTCACGTTGCAAGTCCCCAGCTACGTGCCGCTGATGACCTACTGTGACGACCGCGGTCTGCGCGAGCGGCTCTACATGGCCTACCAGACGCAGTGCGCACATGAAAACGAGCACAACAACGAGTCCATAGTGAAGCAGATTGTGAACATCCGGATGAAGATAGCGCAACTGCTTGGCTACAAGACCTATGCCGACTACGTGTTGGGTCGCCGCATGGCAGAGAACTGCGACAACGTGTACCGCCTACTCCATCAGCTCATCGATGCCTACCGCCCCACAGCCCTGAAAGAACGGAGCGAAGTGCGGCGGTTGGCCACCAAGACCGAGGGAAAGGGTTTCAAGCTGATGCCTTGGGACTGGTCCTACTACTCAGAGAAACTAAAGAACAAAAAATACAATCTCGACACGGAGATGTTGCGCCCCTACCTCGAGTTGAGCAAGGTGAAAGAGGGAGTGTTCGGACTCGCCACCCGGCTCTACGGAATCTCCTTCCGCGAGAACCGCGACATCCCAGTCTACCACCCGGACGCCACAGCTTACGAGGTGTTCGACAACGACGGCCGCTACTTGGCGGTGCTCTACGTGGACTTCCACCCGCGGGAAACGAAGCAGGCTGGCGCCTGGATGACCTCCTTCAAGAGCCAGTGGAAGGCAGATGGTGAAGACAGCCGACCCCACATCTCCATCGTGATGAACCTCACCAAACCCACAGCAGACAAACCGGCCTTGCTGACACTCTCCGAAGTGGAGACTTTCCTCCACGAGTTCGGCCATGCGCTGCACGGCATCTTCGCCGACACCACCTACGCCTCCATGAGCGGCACGTCGGTCTACAGGGATTTTGTGGAGTTGCCCTCACAAATCATGGAAAACTTTGCAATAGAAAAGGATTTCTTGCATACATTTGCCTATCATTACCAAACGGGCGAACCGCTACCCGAGGCGATGGTGAAGAACATCGTGAACGCGTCGAACTTCAACGCAGCCTATGCCTGCCTCCGACAAGTGAGCTTCGGACTGTTGGACATGGCCTGGTACACCCTCGAGGAGGAGTTCGACGGCGACGTGAAGGAGTTCGAGAAGGAGGCGTGGAAAGAGGCCCAGGTGTTGCCGTCGGTCAAGGACACGTGCATGAGCGTGCAGTTCTCGCACATCATGGACGGAGGTTACGGGGCAGGATATTACAGCTACAAGTGGGCGGAAGTGCTGGATGCTGACGCCTTCTCGCTGTTCAAGGAGAAGGGCATCTTCAACACCGAGGTGGCCGACTCGTTCCGCAAGAACATCCTATCGAAGGGAGGCACGGTCCACCCGATGACGCTTTACAAACGCTTCCGCGGTCAGGAGCCAACCATCGATGCTCTGCTCCGACGGAATGGCATTAAACAGTAACGAATGGAAATATTATGATAAAGATAACAAAGGTCACATGGATGTTGCTGCTGCCACTGATGTTGTTGGCCACAGCCTGCAGCGACAGCGACGACTTGGACGCCATCTTCATAGGCCACACCTGGAAGTTGTCGTGCATTCGGCAGAGCTCGTCGCAAAACGCAATGACTCGGGAGAACCAGCAGAAGCTGAACGACAGTGCGGACGACTGCTACATCATCACCTTCGCCGAGAACCAGTTCACTGGCCGCATGGCCAACAAGTCGTTCTCGGGCACTTGGACGGTAAACGGCGAGGACCACACCATCTCCTTCAGTTTTCAGAACGCCAGCAGCGTTACCGGCACTGACGAGATAAGCCGACAGATGATAAACATTCTGAAGAATGCCACCCGCTACGAGGGCGACACACACCAACTCAGCATCCATCAGGCGAGCGGACCATACCTATTATTTTACCCTTTAAGTGACTGATTGACATGACAAACGCCGAGCTCAAACAACTGGAACTGGACAAACGATACCTTCGCATGGCTGCCATCTGGGCAGAAAACTCCTACTGCCAGCGCCGCAAGGTGGGAGTGCTCATCGTGAAGGACAAGATGATCATCTCAGACGGATACAACGGCACACCGTCGGGATTCGAGAACGTGTGCGAGGACGACAACAACGTGACCAAGCCCTACGTGCTCCATGCCGAGGCGAACGCCATCACCAAGATAGCGCGCTCGGGCAACAGCAGCGAGGGGGCAACGATGTACGCCACGGCAGCGCCCTGCATCGAATGCGCCAAACTGATTATCCAGGCAGGCATCCGACGGGTGGTCTACTCCGAGGAGTACCGGCTGGAGGATGGCATCAACCTGCTGCGACGAGCCGGCATCGAGTTAGTATATATGAATATGAACGAGTAAACAAAAGATATTATGAGCGACAACAAAAACTCCTCAAAACGCTACATACCCATCATCATCGCCGCCAGCATAGTGGTGGGCATACTGATAGGGACATTCTACGCCAACCTATTCTCCAACAACAGGTTGAGCATCATCAACACTTCGTCCAACAAGCTGAACGACCTGTTGCGCATCGTGGACGACCAGTACGTCGACACGGTGAAGATGACGGACCTGGTGGAGAAGGCCATGCCGCAGATACTGGCCGAGCTGGACCCCCACTCCACCTACATCCCGGCAAAGGACATTGAGGCCACAACCTCCGAACTGAAGGGACACTTCAGCGGCATCGGCGTGTCGTTCACCATACAGCATGACACCATTTACATCAGCGACGTCATCAAAGGCGGACCCTCCGAGAAGGTGGGACTGATGCCGGGCGACCGCATCGTGTCGGTCAACGACACCACGTTCGTGGGCAAAGAGGTGACCAACACCTCCACCATGGCCAAGCTAAAGGGTCCGAAGGGAACCGAGGTAAAACTGGGCATCTACCGTCGGGGCGTAAAAGATATCCTCTCGTTCACCATCGTGCGCGGCGACATCCCCATCAAGAGCGTGGACGCCGCCTACATGCTCAACGACAAGACGGGCTACATCAAGATAAACAAGTTCGGTGAGACAACCTATGCCGAGATGATTATCGGCATCGCCACCCTGGCACAGGATGGTTTCGAGAACCTCATCATCGACCTGCGCGACAACACCGGCGGCTACATGGGCGCCTGCATACAGATGGTGAACGAATTTCTGCCGAAGGACCGAATGATTGTCTACACCAGCGGACGCAAGTCACCGCGCCAGGACTATCTGTCGGACGGCAGAGGAACCAACCAGCAAACCCCGTTGGTGGTACTGATAAACGAGTCGTCGGCCTCGGCAAGCGAAATCTTCGCAGGTGCCATACAGGACAACGACCGTGGAACCATCATCGGCCGCCGTTCCTTCGGCAAGGGACTGGTGCAACAGCCCATCGAGTTCAAGGATGGTTCGGCCATGCGACTGACCATCGCACGCTACTACACACCGTCAGGCCGATGCATACAGAAGCCCTACTCCAACGGAAAGGACGAGGATTACGAGATGGACATCATCAACCGCTTCGACCACGGAGAGTTCTTCTCGCAGGACAGCATCCGACAGAACGAGGATGAAATTTACCATACGGCACTAGGCCGGGTGGTTTACGGTGGTGGCGGCATCATGCCGGACGTCTTCGTTCCGCAGGACACCGTGGGCTACACGTCGTACTACTCAACCGTGGTGAACAACCGGTTGCACAACGAGTTCACTTTCCAGTATACCGACAACAACCGCGAGTTGCTGAGCAAGTATGACAACTACAAGTCGATGCTCGCCTACCTGAAGCGCCAGAATCTGGTAGAAAATTTTGTCCGCTTTGCCGAGACGCGCGATGTGAAGCGACGCAACCTAATGATCAACAAGTCGCATAAGTTGCTGGAGCGCCTCATCTACGGCGGCATCATCTATAACATGTTGGGTACCGAAGAGTATGTGGCTTACCTCAACCAGGACGACCCGACGGTGAAGAAGGCCTTGGAGATACTGACCAATGGGCAAGCCTTCCCCCAAGCGTCCGAAGAGAAAACCTCCGTGGAGAAGTAAGGGAGTTGTTTCAATTCAATAACCAACAAGAAAGCACGCCCTATGGCAAGCGAGAAAAAGGAATTACGGAAGCTCATCAAGCAGCGCAAAGCCGCCCACACAGAGGAGGTCTTTCTGGCAAAGTCCGCAGCACTAAGGCAACTGTTGGAGCGACATCAGCGGTTTGCCGAGGCACAGGTGTTACTGCTCTACCATTCCCTCCCCGATGAAGTCTACACACACCAAATGGTGGAGGAGTTGAGCCAGCGAAAAGAGATTCTGCTCCCCGTGGTGGTGGGCAACGAGCTTGAACTGCGCCGCTACACCGGCAAGGACGACCTGCGGATGGGAGCATACGGAATAGCCGAGCCCGTGGGTGAGCTGTTCACCGACTACGACCGGATAGACGTAGCCGTGATTCCCGGCATAGCATTCGACGCCAGTGGCAACCGGCTTGGCCGGGGCAAAGGTTACTACGACCGACTCCTGCCCAAACTACATACATATAATATAGGTATATGTTACGACTTCCAAGTGTTGGAAGAAATACCCTGCGAGCCATTTGACCGGAAGATGGACGCCGTGCTGACAGACAAAGGGTGGTTGTTTACCGAATGACCGAAATGAAACAAACGATAAGGAATGACCAATGGCACATCCGCGCCAAGAATCTACTGAAATACAATATTGGTAATGACCTGCGCCCCCACGGTCTGGT
>CAVINS010000020.1:43860-46598 GCA_963643925.1 Bacteroidaceae bacterium | reverse complement strand
TGATGGAGATGAGCGAGAGGGTGTTGGTGAGTCGCTTCAGCGAGCGTGGGTTGCTACCTACGGAGAGTCGCGTGATATCGGAGAGGTTCTCGGTAAGTTGCGTGGAAGCCAGTTCCTCTTTGCTGAAGAACTCTATCTCGTCCAATGCCTCTACAAGAAAGGTATCGACGTTGTAGGATGCCACAGGCATGGAGAAGGGCAACTGTATGATTTTATCGAAGAAAGAACGGAACTCGCGTTCGTTTTTGTCGGTGAGTTCACCAAACTTAGGCTTCAGTCCTTTGATGACCACATCGTAGTCGATGGCGAGTACGAAGACGCAGTTCTTGAGGTCGAAGATGTTCTTGAGCAGTTCGAGTATCTCCACTGCCACGGGCGGGTCGATGCGGTCTAGGTCGTCGATGTAGAGTATGAAGCCCTTCTTCTGAGGGTTCTGCGTAAGGGCGTTCTCAATGAGTTTGGATATTTCGTTCTTCAGTTGTACGATGGTCGACTCGGCACCTTCCGAAGCGAAGACATCATCAACCACTCCTGCGTCCACGCCAACAGTGCCTACTGCCACCTTTGCACCCACCGTAGCCATTTTCTTGAAGAGTCCGCCAATCTTTTTCTTGCTCTCATCCCATTTGTGGTTTGGCGAGAGCTCGCCAATCTGTCCGATGATGCCTTCGAGGATGGAGATGATAGACTGGCGCGGTGTCTGCATCAACGAATACTGCCAGGTGTTTATCCACACTGGGTAATATAGTGCGTCGTCCACATCACAGAGATTGTAACGCAATTGATTCATCAATGACGTCTTTCCGCTGCCCCACTCACCCTGCAATGCAATGGTGATAGGAGTATCGGTGTGTTGTATGAACTTAACGAGAGCTTCTTGATAAACTTGAATACCAAAGAGATCGTTTTGGTTGTGCTGACGGGGCACATCTATAATACTGGAACTCATATTGCCACATTTTTATGTAAAATACTTTGTAAAGAGAACTCTCTCATTTACAAGACTTCAAGTACGACTTTGCGTTCTCTATTTGTTTTTTCAGAGACTCTATCCGTGAGTCGTGCGAACTTGCCCTATCTATCTTGCTCTTTCTGTAGTTGGCTTTCGATGACAGGGAAGAAGCACCTTTTATCAAACGGACATAATATTCATTGTCCCGCTTTTTCGCTTCTCTTTCTTGCGCAATACTTGTACGCAAGTCTATTATACGCTTCTTGTAATAGTCTTTGCTCATAATCGGGAAAGATTATAGATGGTGCGGCCATCAAATACCCGATGCCGCACCATCAATAAAGCATTATTCCTTACCGGCAGCAGCGAGCGTGATGTCATTATCACTGAGTTTACTGTCGTCGGGTGTAGCTACCTGTACACCGATGCCATATGTCTCTGTAACCTTCTTTTCGAAGTTGCCAACTCGAAGGTTGGATCCGAACGTCTGCTCGCCACCTTTTGCTCCGGCAGTCATAAGCTGGCCGAGAGTTGCCTCGTCATCAGCTTTGGCTTTGCAGGTTGCTGTTGTGTACACGCGCAGTGTTGCGCCGAATGCTTTTTTGAAGTTTGCCTTGAGGGTCTTTACCTTCATGCGGCTGTCAATTCTAAGTTCTGCCATTTTGTTTTGGTTTTTATTGGTTATTACTAAATAGTTTTATTCTCCACGAGCGGCTTGTCCGATGGTCAAGTTATTGTCCACACAGAATTTGCCTGCGGGGTCCTTTATCTGCACGGTCAGTCCATAGGTGGTCTTGAATAGTTTTTCCGCATCACCCACTTTCATCGATGCCTTAATCTTGAGCTCGACCTTGCTGGCTACATCAATTTTGGCTGTTGTCTTTTGATTAAGCTGATTGATAGTCAAGTCCCCGTCTGCAATGTTAACTCCCTTGTAGATAGCGAGAGTACAACCAAATGCTTTCTTGAAGTCAGCACATACCGTCTTTACTTTCTTGTTCGGCGCTACCGTAAACTCGACCGAGTTGAAGTGATCTTTGATGTTGTTCAATAGTCCCATATTCTTTTAATTATTGGTTAATGGTTATACTTATATTATATGGCAACGATGCAATAATACAATCCTATGCCTTCTGCTTTGCTGTCTCGCCATTTGATTTCATATTCTTGCTCAACTTCAAAGTCTTTATTCTCGATAGCACAAGTACTCTGGGGCTTCTGCCAATGCTTTTGCTTTGAGTGCACCCCTTCGCTTATGCTGAGCAGACAATTATTGGACGTTTCATTCGGAACATTCATATAAGCCTTGTCGTTGGTAAGGAATACGGCCAAACCTCCTTTGACGTTCTTGAAGCGGTTGCGAACAAGTTCTATGCGCTTAACATCTTTCCAAAAAGCATACATGCCTAAGTCCTGAGCCCCTTGGCTCTTCAGAACAGACATCATCTCTTCGTCAAAACGAAGAAGTTTCTTCTGTACACTTTTCGTCTTGTATTTCAGCTCTACTGGAAGATATTCTCCGTCCTTCTTTACTACAATATCAAGACGCAACTCGCTCTTCCATATGTACTTTTCACCTAGTGAATCATACGGAACGTAATATTCCACATCCACGTCATCATACTCGTTAGCCGACTTCGTCAGCCAAAGAGCCAGATGCATCTGGAAGTCACGCTCGTTGAAGAACAACTCATTGTTGCTCTCAAGAAATTCTTGAATATCATCGCGAACAAGCTCAATTAGACTTGCGTTACTCATATCTATAGATTGGTTTTTATTTATTTCC
>CAVINS010000020.1:0-43850 GCA_963643925.1 Bacteroidaceae bacterium | reverse complement strand
GTCAAATATACGATAGACAGAAATGTGATGCTTTTCGTCATCTGCGATGATGTACTCACGGCAGATTTCAGATTTAGATACTTTTGCCATGCAAGATTATTGTTATAAAATTATCAAATCAAACTTACGGACATAAAAAAAGCGTGGAATCACCTGTTGTCTATTCCACGAGTCGAGGCTCTTGCATTGCCTATTGTTGTCGAACAGACAACGTTAGAGCCCACGCTGATATGAAAAACCAAGCCATGCAGGACAAACGTGCAAGACATATAGCATTCTGAATATGCTATGATGACCTACAACGAGCCACATGGGAATGATATAATCACACCCGGAGCATCTACCGTTGACCACATTCGAGACAACAATTATGAATTTGCAAGATTCGACTCGTCTCAAACACAGCGTCGATAAACGCTTTCATTATGTCTTGTCTCATTACCCAACCATCCTCTTTTTCGCGGGACCCATATCCCACTAAAGGCTCAGTGTGTGCCGAGACATGAATCGTTCCTCGTCCACGGACGGACATTTACACACCATCATCCGTGAGACTTGCTAACTATCCAATTGCAAATATATAAACTTTTCTTTAATGCAATACGTATAAATACGTTTTTTTAAATCGTGAACCAGGTGCATTTGCTTTGTACATTCCACAAAATTATTGTCCATCCATAGAAACAGGTTAGACTTACGGGAGGGTTTGGAATAATTTCATACCTTTGCAGATGATTTGGGTATTAGTAGCAGCAAGCGAGAGAGAGTGAACATACCATTTCCGAGATTAGTAAATTATTTGTTGAACCGAGTATTATTTCAGCATACTTGGGCGGCCACAGATGAAGGTGCCCCAGCATGAACTCACAACACCTATATTTATATGGCAACAGCAAAAGAGCCCTACTTCTCATTCGAGGTACTGCCGCCACTCCGCGGCACAGGAATCAGCAGCATCTACAACACGATAGACCGGCTCATGCCCTTCAACCCTCAGTACATCAACATCACTACACACCGCTACGAGACCATCTACAGCGAACTGGAGAACGGCATGTTCGAGAAACTCAGTGTGCTCAACCGACCCGGGACGGTGGCCATCTCGGCAGCCATCAAAGAGCGCTACGGCGTATGCACCGTGCCCCACATCATCTGCAGCGGATTCACAGCGGCAGAAATAGAGACTGAGCTCATCGACCTCTCCTACCTCGGCATCACCAATCTCCTCTTGCTGAGGGGCGACCGGCCACGCGGCGAAAACAAATACGTCACCGTGAAAGGCGGACACACGCATGCCATAGAGCTTTGCCAACAGGTGAATGACTTCAACAACGGCAAGCTGCTGGCCGGGGCACACTGCCAAGGTCCGGTAGACAAGTTCTCCTATGGCGTGGCGGGTTACCCCGAGAAACACGACGAAGCGATGAACTTCGACTCGGACATCGAGTACCTCAAGGCGAAAGTGAATGCCGGCGCAAGCTACATTGTGACGCAGATGTTCTACGACAACAAGAAATACTTTGCCTTCGTGAAACGACTGCGCGAGGAAGGCATCGACGTGCCAGTCATTCCAGGACTGAAGCCGCTCACCACGCTCGGCCACTTGACCATGTTGCCAAAGACCTTCCACATCGACTTCCCGAAACGGC
Organism: Bacteroidaceae bacterium; assembly: GCA_963643925.1. Classification (GTDB taxonomy): domain Bacteria; phylum Bacteroidota; class Bacteroidia; order Bacteroidales; family Bacteroidaceae; genus Phocaeicola_A. Next base: position 42,201 of record CAVINS010000020.1, on the reverse strand, counting down.
TGGCTACCGAACTGATGAAGTGCAAAAGCAACGACGACGTGAAGACGGTGGGCATAGAATGGGCCATCAAACAATGCCAGGAGTTGCGCGAGGCGGGAGTGCCGGGCATCCACTTCTACACGATGAACGCCTCCGCCTGTGTGGAGAAGATCATGAACGGACTGCACGCCCAAGGCTAACGGGTATTATTTACGGACAAGAAGTTTACCATGGAGAGAGGAACATTTTACGACACCTTCACCCGAGGCAGCGACCGCATCTGGATACTCGACGGCGCTATCGGAACAATGATACAGAGTCTGCACCTGACGGAAGAGGAGTTCCGGGGAGAGACTTTCAAAGACTGGACAATCCGCCTGACGGGTAACAACGACTTGATACCGCTGACCTGTCCCGACGTGATCCGCAAGATACACCGCGACTACCTGGAGGCAGGAGCGGACATCATAACTACCTGCACATTCAACGCACAACGCATCTCGCAGGCGGACTACCACACCGAGGACTACGTCCGTCAGATGAACGAAGCCGCCATACGGATAGCCCGCGAGGAGGCGGACCGCATGACACAGCTCACGCCCGAGAGGCCAAGGTTCGTGGCAGCCTCCATCGGTCCGACCAACCGGACACTCTCCCTGTCGCCCGACGTGGAGAACCCCGCTATGCGCGCCATGACGTTCGACGAACTGTGCGATGCCTACACCGAACAGATGCTCCCGCTCTGCGAGGGGGGAGCCGACGCATGGCTCTGCGAGACCATCTTCGACACACTGAACACCAAAGCCGCCCTGGCAGCGGTGGAGCGTGTGAGAGAGATGACGGGACGATGGATGCCGGTGATGCTGAGCGTGACGATAGCCGACGCCAGTGGCCGGACCCTCTCCGGACAGACACTCGACGCCTTCCTCACCTCCGTACAACACTGCGAGGAGATACTGAGTGTGGGACTGAACTGTTCGTTCGGCGCCGAGGACATGCGCCCCTACCTGCAGTCGCTGGCACAAATCGCACCTTATTATTTAAGCGCCTACCCCAACGCCGGACTGCCTGACGAGGAAGGACGCTACAACGAGACACCGCAGATGATGGCGGAAGCGATAAGCCGCTTTGTGGACGACGGCAGTGTGAACATCGTGGGTGGATGCTGCGGCTCCACACCCGAGCACATCAAGCTGATAGCAGAAGCTGTCAGCGGAAGGAAGGCACGTCCACTGCCCAAAGAGCTGAAGAGCAACCGTTGGCTGGCAGGACTGGAAGTGACCTCTACCCTGGAGGGTGTCTTCATGAACGTCGGCGAACGATGCAATGTGGCGGGTAGCCGCAAGTTCCTGCGACTCATCAAGGACAAACAGTACGACGAATCCCTGGGCATTGCCCGCAAACAGGTGCGCGACGGGGCGATGATGCTCGACATAAATATGGACGACGGACTGATAGACGCCGAGACGGAAATGGTTCACTTTCTGAACCTCATGGCATCCGACCCAGAGGTGTCGCGCATCCCCTGGATGATAGACTCGTCGCGCTTCAGCGTCATTGAGGCGGCCTTGAAGTGCATACAGGGCAAGTGCGTCGTCAACTCCATCTCCCTGAAAGAGGGTGAGGAGATGTTCCTCCGCCATGCCCGCACCATCAAACAGTTCGGCGCGGCCATGGTGGTAATGGCTTTCGACGAACAAGGGCAAGCTACCACCTACGACCGGAAGATTGAAGTCTGCGCCCGGGCCTACAAGCTGTTGACCGAGAAGGCCGGCGTGAATCCCGTGGACATCATATTCGACCCCAACGTACTCACCGTAGCCACCGGCATGAAGGAACACGACCGCTATGCGTTGGACTTCATCAAGGCTACGGAATGGATCAAGCATAACTTGCCCGGCGCACATGTGAGCGGTGGTGTGAGCAACCTGTCGTTCGCCTTCCGCGGCAACAATTTCCTACGGGAGGCGATGCACGCCGTGTTCCTCTTCCACGCCATGCATGCGGGAATGGATATGGCCATCGTCAACCCGGCAACGAAAGTGATGTACCAGGATATTCCGGCGGACCTGCTCGAGACCATCGAGGACGTCATCCTGTGTCGGCGCGACGATGCCTCGGAACGACTGATGGAGAAGGCACAACAGCTGCTTGAGGTTCAGAGTGCGGAAGGTGATGTCAACACGACACCGACCGTTGACCGTGCCTCCGTTCCATTGGAGGACCGACTGACCACAGCCCTACGCACCGGCGACGAGGAATACCTCGAAGCGGACTTGCAGGAAGCGCTCCGCCAATTTCCCGAGCCGGGAAAGATTATCGAAGGTCCCCTCATGAGAGGCATGCAGATGGTGGGCGACCTCTTTGCCGAGGGCAAGATGTTTCTGCCGCAAGTGGTGAAGTCGGCTCGTACCATGAAGAGGGCCGTCGCCCTGCTGCAACCTTACATCGAGAAGAGCAAACAAGCGTCGGCCCGCAGCAACGGACGCTACCTGGTGGCCACCGTGAAGGGCGACGTGCACGACATCGGCAAGAATATTGTCGCCGTGGTGTTGGGCTGCAACAATTTCGACGTGGTGGACCTCGGTGTCATGGTGACTTCGGAGAAGATAGTCGAGACCCTCCAGAGCGGACACTTCGACTTTGTGGCCCTGAGCGGACTCATCACGCCCTCGCTCGACGAGATGTGCCACACGGCCGAAGCCATGGCCAAGGCCGGCATCAGTATACCTTTGTTTATAGGAGGCGCCACCACCAGCGACCTGCATACGGCCCTCAAGATAGCGCCACTCTACAACGGACCGGTGTTCCACATGAAGGACGCGGCGCAAAACCCCGTCGTCGCCCTGCAGCTACTGGGCAGCGACCGCGAAAAGACTATTGCCGCCAACAGACGCCGACAGGAGGAGTTGGTGCGCCAATACAATGTGCAGAAGAAGGTCAAAGACATCATGCAGCTGGCCGACGGCAACAAGGGAGAGACGGAAAGTCTGAACCGGATGGAGATTGACTGGAAGTGTGAAACCTTGCCCCACCCCACCTACATCGGCTACCACACGTTGCCCAACATACCGATAGCCGCCGTGCGCCCCTACATCAACTGGATTTTCTTCTACAACCTCTGGCGGGTGAAGAAGGGACAGAGAGAGGCGGAGGAGATAAAGGCAGAGGCCGAGCGGTTGCTCGACGAGATGGAGAAACGCCACTACATGCAGGCGCAGGTGGGCTTCTACCCCGCCTACGGCACCGACCACAGCATCGTGATGCCGGGAGCGGTCAACGGCACCGACCTGGAGCTGCCCACCCCACGGCAGAAGCATCCGGCGCATAAGGGCGAGCCTCGCCTGTCGCTCTGTGACTTCGTGGCGCCACACGGCAGCGGCGACTTCGTGGGTGTGTTCGCCATCACCGTATCGCCCTCGTTTGCCGAGGAGTTGGAGCGGTTGAAAGCCGGTGCGGACTCCTTCCATGCACTGCTTATGCAGAGTCTGGGCGACCGCCTTGCTGAGGCCACCAGCGAGTGGCTGCATCAAGAGGTGAGAACCAAGCTTTGGGGATATGCTCCCGACGAACGTCTCTCCCCCAAGGAGTTGGCCAAAGTAACCTATCGAGGCATCCGCCCCGCAGTGGGTTATCCCTGTCTGCCCGACCAACGGCTCATCTTCCCGTTGAGTCGTCTGCTCGACTTCAAGGCACTCAGCATCCACCTCACCGAGAATGGCGCCATGTATCCACAGAGCTCCGTCTGCGGACTCTACCTAAGCAGTCAGCATGCCCGATACTTTGCGGTCAGCAAGTAGGAGGTTGTCCGTGACCAATCATCCGCAAATCTCTATGTTTGCAATTGGATAATCAAAATCAGAAGTCGATGGAAACAACCATCATAGAGAGCTACATCTTGGGGAAGAAGAGCGAGTCGGAGTGCGAGGATGCCATCGTGGTGACGACAGATTTCATTGCCGTGATAGACGGGAGCACAAGCAAGACGCCGCTCCACCTGTCGCCCACGATGAAGAACGGCCGCTACGCCGCACTGCTCACAAAACGGTTTATATGCGAGGAGCTGAAGCCAGATGCCTCCGCCACCGAATTCTGCCGAGGCATTACCTATTATATATATAAGGTATACGAGCAAGCTGGCGTCACGAACCGCATGCGGCAGAATCCAGTTGAGCGGCTCGCCGCATCCGCCGTCATCTACAGCCGGGCACGGCAAGAGGTGTGGATGGTGGGCGACTGCCAAGCCCTGATAGACGGAGCGCTCTACGAGAATCCCAAGCCCTACGAGGAGCGGATAGCCAACCAGCGAGTGGAACTCATCCGCCAAGACATGCCACCCTTGGATGCCCGCAAAGCCATAGAGCCATTGCTGGTAAGGGCCATCACCGAAGGACAGAATCGGCAATATGCCGTCATCGACGGATTTCCTGTCTACATGGATGGCGTGAGAGTGATTCCTTGCGCGCCTTCGCAAGCCTCTTCAGAAATTGCGCCCCGCGAGATTGTGCTTGCAAGCGACGGTTACCCCACTCTATTGCCGACCTTGGCCGCAAGCGAAGCGGCTCTCGCCTCACAACTTGCCAACGACCCGCAGAACGTCGGCTCCTTCATCGCCACCAAAGGACTCATCGAAGGCAACCATAGCTTCGACGACCGGGCTTACGTACGGTTCGTTGTGGGTTAATTCCAAGTTTAGTCGTTTCGCTTAGTCGAGAGAAAGTATCACTGTGACAGTCGGTCTTTCCACCCCGAGAATTCTTACCAACCTTCCCGAGCGTGGATAAGAGCATCTACCGAATAGATTACGCTTCCACTACCTGCCAGTCGAGCAGCCCTTTGCCAAGGTCGTCCAGCTCCAAGGCGAGGCAGACTGGTGTGCGGTCTCCAACTTTGAAGGGTTCGGCGTAGCCATTATCCCGTATCTGTTGAATAGCGGCGGCAAGGCCTCCGTTTTTCTGCAACTTCAGCTCCATCACGTAGACGTAGCGCGTGGCCCACGCCACAATGTCGATGCGACCACGGGAGAGCATACGCTCCACTTCCACCCGATAGCCGATGGCATTGAGCACAGTGCTGACGATAAGGCGATAGCGTTCTTCCATGTCCATGGAGGCAAATTTCCTGTTGCTGTAGGGAGCGTCGGCGATGAGCGCCCGCAAGCTCTTCATCGCTTCGGGGACATTGCCGGTGGAGAGGTAGGTGCGGAGCATGTTCTGTGCCGTTATCGCCTCGTTGACACTGCGCATGATGAGCGTCGGCACCACCACCCGGTTCATAGCCCGGCGTACCTCTGTGTTGGGAATTCCCAACAGATAAGCGTCATCCTCGCAACCTTTTATAGTAAGGTAACCACTCTGATAGAGGAACACTTCGGAGCCGCCTCCGGTAACATCTGAGGTTTCCAGTAGGTCGGACAGCACTAAGCAGTTGTCGTAATACTCAAGCCGAGTCTCCAAGTCGGGCACGAACTTGGGCAGCATGGAGGTAGCTCCCGACGATGCCCAGTAGTTGCTGAGTTCCCCATTGCTCAATGCGTTAATCAAACTGAAGGGATTGTAGACATCCGTCATACTGCGACGACTGAAGTGATAACCGTCGTAATATTCCTTCAGCCGGTCGTGCGCTTCGTCCAAAGTCCATCCGTTCATGTCAGCCAACCGCTGCATCTCGGGTTGAAAGTTGTCAGCTATCTCTTGTTCGGTAATTCCGCAGAGAGTTGCGAACTGAGGGTCGAAGCTGATATTGTTGAGATTGTTGAGCACCGAGAAGAGCGATATCTGCGTGAACTTGGTGATGCCGGTGATGAAGACAAACTTCTCGTAGAGGTCGTCCACCTTCAGCACAGAGAATACACTACGATATATGGCTGTGCACTCTTCGTGGTGCGGTGTCATCCACGAGTGCTGCAAGGGAGCATCGTATTCGTCGATAAGTATCGCCACCCGCTGGCCTGTCTGCCGACAGGCTTCGACGATGATGCTGTCGAATCGGTTGGCAAGGGAATCCGTCGGGTCTGCGACTATTTGGTAGAGTTTCTCGTACTTCTTAAAAAGTTTATTTAAATATGAGCACAAATCGACTGCCGTCTCACCACCCAGACTCATGTCGAACCGGATTATGGGATAGACAGTCCAGTCTTTCTCCAGTTCCATTATCTTCAGCCCTTCGAACAGTTCCTTGCGGCCTTCGAGGTAACAGCGCAGAGTATCCACAAGTATGGACTTGCCGAAGCGCCGAGGTCGACTCAGGTAGTTGAACTTTTTACCTTGATTGACAAGCCGCCAGATAAGGTCCGTTTTGTCAACGTACAAATATCCTTCTTCTCTGATTCCCTCAAAGTACTGAAGTCCTGCCGGTAGTTTTCTTACAGTGTCCATAATCCGTAATGTTTATTGTGTAGAATAGCCCCTTCCCCTATTCGTGAAAGCTTCGTTGCAAATATACGGACATTTTACGGAGGTTACAAATTTCCCATTTTTCTTTTCTCCGCGCCGTCCCTATGCCCCACCTTATTCCATTATACGCATCCCCAAATACAATGCTTCGTATGGACCAATACAATCGATTGTCCGGGCCAATACAATCTAATTGTTTTGGTCAATACAATCGATTGTCTTTGGCGATGCCTTCACTTGGTATTTTTTGTACCTTTGCAACGGAGTGGCCGAGCCAAGCCTCAGCCCTTTGTTAATGATTTCAATGAGCAAACGATATCACGTATGATGAAGAATATACTATGGATAGCCGCAGTGATGATGTCTGCTTTCATTCGCATATCGCCGGCGATGGCGCAGGAGCCTCCACAAGCAGAGTTTGTAATGCAGCTGAAAGTGACCCTCGGCAAGACGTACAGCATCGGCGAGACAGCGCACGGACGTCGCACAGTCGTTCCCATCACGGGCGGTACATTCGAAGGGCCGCTACTGAGGGGCACAATTGTAGATGGCGGTGCCGACTGGCAGTTGTCGCAAGGTGACCGTTCGGAATTGGAGGCCATCTATAGCATCAAGACCGATGATGGCGTGTATATCCATATCCGCAACCGCGGGCTCATCTACAACGGTCCCGATGAACACGGGCAAACCGTGTACTACTTCAAAGCCGCTCCGCAGTTTGAGGCTCCCAAGGATAGCCGCTATGCGTGGCTCAACCACTCCCTCTTCCTCTGCACCCCCGATACGCACCAAGAGAAGGGCTGCATCATACTGAATATTTGGAAGGTGAAATAGGCTCCGAATCCCCACCCCATCATCCTCTATAAACGGAAAATATATTGATAGCAAACGGGGCCGTAACGCTGACGGGAAGGGACAATCAGGTGCAGCAAGCATATACATAAAGTTTACCAATTTGGAAAACTTTCCATATACAAATACAACAACACTACTTGTATATCAGATAGTTAGCACAAACAAATAGAAAACTTACATCTGTTGACAACTTCTTGAAAGAATAATTTGTTATTCGGGAAAACATGTCTAACTTTGCTCGTCCTTTCCTAGGAGAGAACAGGATAACGTGTACCTATTATATGCAGGATAAACCCATCAATAAGGTATACCTACCATTCATATAGAACAAAGTAATATACAATATAATTCCAAAAGCCATGGAAAAACAAACGTACACTTACGACGAGGCTTACGAGGCTTCGTTGAATTACTTCGGGGGCGACGAACTGGCGGCACGCGTATGGGTAAACAAGTACGCCGTGAAGGACTCGTTCGGACACATCTACGAGAAGTCGCCCGAAAACATGCATTGGCGCATCGCCAACGAAGTGGCACGCATCGAGAAGAACTACCCCAACCCGCTGAGCGCGCAGGAGCTCTTCGACCTGATGAACCACTTCCGCTACATCGTGCCGCAAGGCAGCCCCATGACGGGTATAGGCAACGACTATCAGATCGCGTCACTCTCCAACTGCTTCGTCATCGGCATGGAAGGTCCGGCGGATTCCTACGGGGCCATCATCCGCATCGACGAAGAGCAGGTGCAGCTGATGAAACGCCGCGGAGGCGTGGGTCACGACCTGTCGCACATCCGGCCGAAAGGTTCGCCGGTGAAGAACTCGGCGCTGACCTCCACAGGTCTTGTGCCTTTCATGGAGCGTTACTCCAACTCCACACGCGAGGTGGCACAGGACGGACGACGGGGCGCGCTGATGCTGAGCGTCTCCATCAAACACCCCGACTCGGAATCGTTCATCGATGCCAAGATGACTGAGGGCAAGGTGACCGGTGCCAACGTGTCGGTGAAACTGGACGACGAGTTCATGCGGGCCGCCACAGAAGGTCTGCCCTACACACAACAGTTCCCCATCGACTCACCCAACCCGCTCTACACGAAAGAGATTGACGCCTCTGCCCTGTGGAAGAAGATAGTGCACAACGCATGGAAGTCCGCCGAGCCGGGCGTGCTATTCTGGGACACCATCATCCGCGAGTCTATCCCCGACTGCTACGCCGACCTGGGCTACCGCACAGTATCCACCAATCCCTGCGGCGAGATTCCGCTCTGCCCCTACGACTCGTGCCGACTGTTGGCCATCAACCTCTACTCCTACGTGGAGAAGCCCTTCACCAAGGAGGCATACTTCAACTTCGACCTGTTCAAGAGACACGTGCAACTGGCGCAACGCATCATGGACGACATCATCGACCTGGAGCTGGAGAAGATAGACAGCATCGTGGAGAAGATCAACTCCGACCCCGAATCGGAAGAGGTGAAGGGAGCCGAGCTGAAGCTGTGGGAGAAGATTTACAAGAAGACCAAGCAAGGACGACGCACCGGCGTGGGCATCACCGCCGAGGGCGACATGATAGCCGCCATGGGACTGCGCTACGGAACCGAGGAGGCCACGGACTTTGCCGAGAAGATACAGAAGACCATCGCCCTGGAGGCTTACCGCTCATCGGTGACGATGGCACGCGAGCGTGGAGCGTTCGACATTTACGACGCCAACCGCGAGGTGGCAAACCCCTTCATTAACCGCATCAAGGAGGCCGACCCGCAGTTGTACGACGACATGGTGAAATACGGCCGGCGCAACATTGCCTGCCTCACCATCGCCCCGACAGGCACCACGAGCCTCATGACGCAGACCACCTCGGGCATCGAACCGGTCTTCATGCCCGTGTACAAACGCCGCCGTAAGGTGAACCCCAACGACCCGCAGGTGCACATCGACTATGTGGACGAGACGGGCGACGCCTTCGAGGAGTACATCGTCTACCACCACAAGTTCCTCAAGTGGATGCAGGTGAACGGCTACGACACTGCCAAGAAGTACTCCCAGGAGGAGATTGACGACCTGGTGGCCAAGTCACCCTACTACAAAGCGACCGCCAACGATGTGGACTGGCTGATGAAGGTGCGCATGCAGGGACGCATACAGAAGTGGGTGGACCACTCCATCAGCGTCACCATCAACCTGCCCCGCACCGTGGACGAGGAGCTTGTCAACCAACTCTACGTGGAGGCATGGAAGTCGGGTTGCAAGGGATGCACGGTGTATCGCGACGGTTCGCGCTCGGGTGTGCTCATCTCCACCAAGAGCGAGAAGAAGGCTCCGGAGGTTCCTCCCTGCAAACCGCCTACGGTAGTGGAGGTGCGGCCTACGGTGCTCGAGTGCGACGTGGTGCGTTTCCAGAACAACAAGGAGAAATGGGTGGCCTTTGTCGGTCTACTCGACGGACACCCCTACGAGATATTCACCGGACTGCAGGACGACGACGAGGGCATCTCGCTGCCGAAGTCGGTCACCAGCGGACGCATCATCAAGAACGTGGACGAGAACGGCAACAAGCGATACGACTTCCAGTTCGAGAACAAGCGGGGCTACAAAACCACCGTGGAGGGACTGTCGGAGAAGTTCAACAAGGAGTACTGGAACTACGCCAAGCTCATCTCCGGTGTGCTGCGCTACCGCATGCCCATCGAGCAAGTCATCAAGTTGGTATCCTCGCTGCAGCTCAACAACGAGAGTATCAACACCTGGAAGGTGGGCGTGGAGCGCGCGCTGAAGAAGTATGTGACCGACGGCACCGAAGCCAAAGGACAGAAGTGCCCCAACTGCGGACACGAGACACTGGTTTATCAAGAAGGATGCCTCATTTGCAAAACTTGCGGCTCCTCGCGATGCGGATAATAAAAAGAATTGTCTACCTTTGTAACCATCCTGACGAAACGGGAAACTTTCGTCGGGATGGTTTCTTTATTTTAATCTGCATAACGGACTAAAACCAAACGACATGACAACAAGCATTACATTTCAGATAGAGTACCGCACCGTTTGGGGTGAAGAGGTCGTCGTCCGCTGGTCGGACGACGGCACGAAAGCGTTCGACCACACCCTGACGCTGCACACCACCGACGGCGTCATCTGGCGAGGGACGATGAACGGGGAGTTCAAACCCGACACGCTCATCCGCTACTACTACGTCATCACAAAGGACGGACGGCAGACGCGTGAGGAGTGGAAACTCTTCCCTCGCTACCTGCAAACCGAGAAAGAGCGGAAGGCATACTACCTCTACGACCAATGGAAAATGGTGTCGGGGCAACTCCACTTCTACAGTTCCGCCTTCACCAAATGTCTGTTTGCCAGACGCAGCAAGAGCATCGCCTTGCAACATTTCAGACGTCAGCTGACACTGAAGGTGCACTGTCCGCGGGTAGGCAGCGGATATGCCCTCGGCATCTGCGGCAACCAACCGGCACTGGGTGACTGGCAACCGGAGAAAGCTCCACTGATGAGCGACACCATGATGCCCGAGTGGCAGATAAACCTCGACGCGGAGGCCATACGCTTCCCGTTGGAGTATAAGTTCGTGCTGGTGAACATGCAGACACGCGAGGTGGAAGCCTGGGAGATGCGCGACAACCACCGGGTGGATACCACAGAGGTCGACAACAACGAGGCTGTGGTGTTGGCAGACCAATACACCTACTTCAACCAACCGCAGTGGAAGGGGGCAGGCACGGCCATACCGGTGTTCTCGCTCCGTTCGGAACGCAGCTACGGCATCGGCGACTTCGGCGACCTGCGACTGTTCATCGACTGGGCAGTGAAGACCCACCAAAAAGTGGTGCAGATTCTGCCCATCAACGACACCACCATGGCGCACACGTGGATGGACTCCTACCCCTACAACAGCATCTCCATCTTCGCCCTGCACCCCATCTACATGGACATCAGTCAGCTGGGGAGCATCAAGGACGAGAAGTTGCGCAAGCGATACGCACGGCGACAAAAGGAGCTGAACGCGCTGAGCCAGGTGGACTACGAAGCCGTGGAACACACCAAGTGGGAGATATTCCGCATCCTCTACAAGCAAGACGGCAAGCAGACCTTCGCCACGTCGGGCTACAAACGCTTCTTCCAAAGCAACCGTCACTGGCTGCAACCCTACGCCACCTACAGCTATCTGCGCGACCTCTACCATACCGCCGACTTCCGGCAGTGGCCCAGCTACAGCGAGTTCCTGCCCAAAGACGTCGACACCCTCTGCCAGGAACATGCCGATGAGATAGGACTGTTCTATTACCTGCAATATAACCTACACCTGCAGCTGACGGCCGCCGGCAACCATGCGCGCCGTCACGGGGTGATACTGAAGGGCGACATTCCCATCGGCATCAGCCGTTGCAGCGTGGAGGCATGGGCAGAGCCTTACTACTTCAACATGAACGGACAGGCCGGAGCACCCCCCGACGACTTCTCGGTGAACGGACAGAACTGGGGGTTCCCCACCTACAACTGGGACGAGATGGAGAAGGACAACTACCGCTGGTGGATGCGCCGCTTCCAGAAGATGGCCGAGTACTTCGACGCTTACCGCATAGATCACATTCTAGGATTCTTCCGCATCTGGCAGATTCCTATCCACTCCGTACACGGACTGCTGGGACAGTTTGTCCCCTCGCTGCCCTTGACACGGGAGGAGATAGAAATCTACGGGTTGCACTTCGACGAGGAACTCTACACCCAGCCCTACATCACCGACAACCTGGTGCACCGCCTCTTCGGCGACCGCAAGCAGTGGGTCATCCACCAGTTCATGGAACCCCTGGCGACAGATGGCCGCTACCGCATGCGTCCCGAGTTCGACACCCAGCGCAAGGTGGAGGCTTACTTCAGCGACAAGCTGACAAATCCCACCATGGTGCAGCTGCGCGACGGACTCTACTCGATCATCAGCAACGTGCTCTTCGTCCGCGACCAAAAGGAACCGGAGAAGTTTCACCCACGCATCAGCGCACAGAAGGATGCCGTCTTCGGCATTCTCTCGTCGCAAGAGCGCAATGCCTTCAACCACCTCTACGACCACTACTACTACCACCGGCACAACCTCTTCTGGCAACAGCAGGCCATGAAGAAGCTCCCGCGGCTGACGGGTTCCACCCGCATGCTTGTCTGCGGCGAGGACCTGGGCATGATACCCGAGTGTGTGGGTTGGGTTATGAACGACCTGCAGATACTGAGCCTCGAGATACAGCGGATGCCGAAGGAACCTTACCAGGAATTCGGGCATCCCGAGAACTATCCCTACCGGTCGGTCTGCACCATCTCCACTCACGACATGTCCACCCTGCGCGGATGGTGGGAAGAGAACGCCGCACAGACCCAGCGGTTCTACAACGTAGTGCTGCGCCACAACGGGCAAGCGCCCGCCAAGATGACGGGCGAGCTGTGCGAAGAAGTCATCCGACAGCATCTCACCGGCAACTCCATGCTCTGCATCCTCTCCTTCCAGGACTGGCTGTCGATGGACGAAACACTGCGCAACCCCGATGTGGAGGCCGAACGCATCAACATCCCGGCACACCCACGCCACTACTGGCGCTACCGGATGCACTTGCCGCTGGAAACCTTGCTGCAGGCCAAGACGCTGAACCAGCGGATTGCTGACTTGATAGACACGCACGGACGTAACCCTCAACTCTGAGCCGATGAAGATAGAACAATCATCCATCCTCCTACAGGGAGTGAGGTTCTATGCCCGCCATGGTGTGGACCCGCAAGAGCGGCAGATTGGGGCGGAGTTCGTGGTCGACCTTCGGGTGGACACCGACTGCAGTCCCGCGGTGGAGAGCGACCTGTTGGAGGGTACGGTAAACTATGCCACCCTCTACCGCCTCGTGAAGGAGGAGATGGACGTGCCATCGCAGTTGGTGGAGCATGTGGCAGGGCGCATCGCCAAGCGCATCTTCAGCGAGTGCCCCACAGCACAACGCATCCAGCTGAAGTTGATAAAACGCAACCCGCCCATGGGAGCGGACAGCGAAGGTGCCGGCGTGGAACTGACCTGCACGCGGGAGTAAAGCGATGCCGCTGCAACAACTCGGCTTCTCATTCCCGTGAGATGCCGAGTTGTTGTCGTTCAGATGCCTTCTCATTGGATTCAGAAGGCATGCAGCGGAAGCCCTATTAGGAGCGGAACGAAGGAAAAAAACGGGAGAAATAGTTGGACGTGTCGGTAAATGTTCCTAATATTGCACATCATTTACTTATTAAAACAAACGGTAAAGCTATGAAAAAGAGAATTTCTATCTTGGCAGTCCTCTGCCTGGGCCTCGGCCTTTCAGTGATGAACGCGCAGGAATTGCGCAACGCGTCCAACCAGAAGATTGGTAGAATCGAGTCTAACGGAAGAGTTACCAACGCATCGAACTCAAAGATTGGAGAGATTGAATCCAATGGTACAGTGCGCAACGCTTCTAACCAGAAGATCGGTCAGATTGAGTCAAACGGTACGGTGCGAAACGCTTCTTACCAGAAGATCGGTCAGATTGAGTCAAACGGTACGGTGCGAAACGGTTCCAACTCAAAGATTGGAGAGATTGAATCCAACGGCACAGTGCGCAATGGATCGAACCAAAAAATCGGTACGGCACAAGGTGTAAAGAAAGAGTGGGCTGCCGCCTTCTTCTTTTTCTTCTTCAACTAATGTAGGCTGAGAGTTTAAATATAGAAGCAGGGTGTATCAACGAAATTCTTTATCTTCGTCGATACACCCTGTTTTTTATTCCTACAGAATGCTTCTACTCATGGTACTTGAACGGTAAACGGTTTGCCTTCGTAGTCCTTCGTCACTTGGAAGTGAGGCTGAGGACCATTGGCAACTCTCGTTCTACCTTTCTACCCTAGCGGAGCGATTTACCGCTTCACTGAAACGAGGGCGTTGCCGTTCTTCACGGGATTCCATCCGTCGCTACCGGCAAGCACCTTCTCCATATCGTAGCGGGAGATGTCCTTCAACTGCTTGCCAAAAGCGGCACGCGCCTTGGGATTGGCTCCCTCGCCTTTGCTCTTATACTCGGCATAGGTCACCGTCTCCTCGTTTGCCTTGTTGCCCCAGTTGTTCCATCCAGCGGGAGCGATGTGTTTGCCCAGTTCACAGCGGATGAACACGCACTGCGCATAGGGACGCCACGGGCGTGACAAGAAGACCGAAGTTGCCTCATCGGCAGCCGTCATCTTGCAGTCGTAGAACACATAGCCGTAGGGGTTGCCCTGGTCGGTAGACGGAGCAGTTAAGTATCCGTTGCCCAAGCTATGGATGGTGCAATGGTTGAACACACAGATGGACCAACCGAAGATGAAGTCCACCGTGCCCTCCACATAGCAATCCTCGTAGTACTGGCGCGAGTTCTTGCCGTAGGTGTAGAGAGTGTCTTGGTTGCCCAGAAAACGGCAGTTCTTGAAGTAAGCGCGGTCGCCGCTCACGAAGCAAGCCACTGCCTGGCCGACACGACCGGCAGAGTTCTCGAAGGTGATGTTCTCTGCATAGAAGTCGGGGGCGTAGATATAGCAAGAGGCTGAGCCGGAGGTAGACATAGGCGTACCCAAGGCATTGAGCCGGCTGGCGTATCCGTCGTAGGTGATGACGCTTCCCGTCTGTCCGATGAGTGAGACGTTGATCTTGCACTCGGGGACGATGAGTTTCTCCTTGTAGGTTCCTGGGCGCACAAGAATGGTGGTGCGCACATCCTTGCGGAAGTCGGGCACGGCATTGATGGCCTCCTGTATGGTGAAGAAGTCGCCGCTGCCATCCTTCGCCACCACGTAGTCGTAGTAGCGGACGAACTTGCCCAGCTCGGGAATCTCCTTGGCGACCTGCTCCACGATGAGGCGTGTAACGGTGCGCGCTCCCCACACGGACATGTGGGTGTTGTCCTTGCGTCCGTCAGGACAGGCCATTATTGTCTTCGGCTCTATCCACAGGTAGACGGCCTTCGACTTCTCGGGTCCAAGGCCTTCCACCAAATCATGGGTGATTTTGTTTGCATCGATGAACGGCACGTCCATCTCCTTTGCTACGTTGCGCGGAGAGTCCAGATAGGCTCCGTGTGTATCAATCAACTTGTCGCCCTCAGTTACCTCCGTTGTTCCCTTGCCATGCAAATCGTCGTCGGTCACCGCATTCTTGTTCTCTCCGAAGTTGCGTCGCACAATGGAGTTCAGCAGCACGGGAATGCCGCCCTTCTCGCGAGTCTCGCGCACAAACTTACGCAGATTCTCGTCGAACGTAGTCCCCGGGTCGGTGTGACGGTCGGGCTTCGGTTTCTCGTCGTTGTGACCGAACTGGATGAACACATAGTCGCCCTTGCGGATTTTAGACACCACAGCGTCCCATCGACCTTCGTTGATGAAGCTACGTGAGCTGCGTCCGTTCACGGCATGATTGTCCACCTGCACGTCTTCGGTGAAGAAGCCGGCGAGCATCTGTCCCCAACCCCGTTCGGGATTGTCGAACTTCGTAGGCTTGTTGGCCATCGTAGAATCACCAATCATGAAGATGGTGATGGCATCACGCTCATCCGTCTTGAAGGCAGAGAGCAACAGAAAGGCAACGAGTGCCCAAGTCAATTTATTTTTCATCAGCTATACTTTGGATTAGTCTTGCCATATTGGATACGTATACCTGCGTAGATATACCCATCACCTGCTCCGTCGGAGGATAGGGAGACGTGTCGAAGTCGTCGCCAACCATCGTCTGGGCATATTGGGTGTCGCCACTCGGCTGCACGTCGCCATCGGGCAACTCCTTGTAGGGATTAGAGTAGCTGGTGAGCGGAGTAATCCAACGGCCCTCTTTGTCAATAGACTTCAGGATGTCCGCTACCTGAGGCACCTCACCGCCTTTGCGTGAAGGACGAGGCATCACATAGTAAGTAGGCAGCGGCGTAGTTTCGGTACGCAACAGCGGAGAATCCTTTGTAGCCTCTTCGCGCGACATGGCCTTCACCTCCTCGTAGTGCTTGCGGAGGGCTCCAATGTTCACCTGTGCTGCCGAACTGTAGTGGCGGATGGTGTTGGAGATATCTTGGTCGGTATAGTAATATCCGTTCTTCACGTTGCTGCCTTTGCGGTGCACGTATAGGGGTTTGCCCGTGTCGGGGTCGATGAAGCGTGGAACCAGAATCTCGCCTTCGCGCATGGGGCGTCCGCCAAAGCGTGCCACTTCGGAATCGGGCAACTTCTGCGACTCGAGGAACTTGATGGCGGCGGGGATGCCTGCCAGAAATTTCGTCTCGCCTGTCAACTGGTAATAGTCGCACATCTTATATATCATCTGCACGGTAGTTCCCGTGTTCACACTGCGCGGTTCGTAGGAACGGGCGTGGGCGGGCTGCAAGTCCTCCACGGTATATTGGTCGGCCCATCCGGCGTAGGGTTCACCTTGCTGCATAGCAATGGTGAGGTTGAGAGCACGCATGATAGGCACCTTCACGTTCTTCAGTCCCAGGGCTTGGTAGCACTGCACCAGGAAGTCGATGTTGTCGGGAATCACGTCGTCGTTCAGCGTGATGAACGATGAATAGTCGGCCTTGCCGTGGAACACGTGGTCGTATCGGAGCGGATAGCGCTGAGGCCAACCGCCTATGGCATACTGACTCTCGAGGATGAAGTTGATGACCTTGTCGAGGGCGGGACGGAAGGTGGGGTCGTTCTTCTCCACGTAGATGCGGAGCAGGAACTTGGCCACGTCGCTCGTGCAGGAATCATCGTAGGTGGCGTTGCCATAGTAGTGTTGGAACTCTTCGAGGCGCCATCCGCACTTACCGATGGTGCTGTACCACTTGCGCAGCGATCCCTCGCCTGCCAGGTCGAACATATAGCTCCATCCGCCGCAGGGTTCTTGTCCCCAGATGAGCACGGTAGCCACCTGTTTGGCTTGTTCATAATAGTATTCGTCGCCAGTGGCGTGATAGGCGTCCAGCAACACTTGTCCCACGAGCGGTGTGCTCGGCGATTGAATCCATACCATGGTGCGGTAGGCTTCCATCTCGCCCCATTGGCGGGAGAGGTCGGGCAGGTAGTTCCATACGAAACCGCCTTTATTGCTCACTTTGTCCATCATGAAGTGTGTGGCAGACTTCATGGTGTTGAGCACCATCTGTTTGTTCTTCGGGTTTTCGCCACAGAGGGTTGCTGCAGGTATTAGGGCAACGAGCAACCCCATCATTACGTTTCTTAGATTGTACATGTGTTTCTCTTAAGTTTTAAGTTATAGAGTTAATTGTGTATTAGTATATCGACATCAAAAGTAGAGCATTTTCTTCGATGGTGCAACGGATTGGGATATTTTAAGAGAAGCACAGGAAAGTTTGGTTAGATTGTACTCGTCATGACCAAATTAGGAATGTCTTCCTCAGCAGCAGAGGCCGCCGACGGGTGTCGACAGCCTCTGTTCTATGGGTTCGGGCGGTTATCATTTTTTCTTGGGAAGCGATGAGATGCTCACTTCATCCCGCCGGGCGAAACTCTCATTTCTTCTTCGGAACGGGCGAGATGCTCACCGTAGCAAAGGAGAAAGCAGGGAGGTCGAGGGTGAACTCATCCCCTACCGTCATCTCACAGGTCTCATTCCGGGTCCAACGATTCGTTCTGTCGGGCGCCTGCGGAGTGGCGAGCAGCTGCAGGGTGGCTGCCTTCTGCATGCCGCCCATCAGTTCCTTACCCAGACGTACGGTAACGGTGGATTCCTTGGGCAACAGGCTGACGACCTTCACGGTAAGTTTACCGGACAGCGTGTCCCTCACCACGGAATAGTCGATGCGGTTGGCGATGTCGTCCACCAGGGGTTTCTTGCCATCCTTGCTGGCATAGTCCACAGCGAGGTCGGCGTAGATGTACTCGTTGCCGGCGTAGTGACCGAAGGTGCGCTGCACATAGTAGTTGGCGGTGGGGTTCACCTCGGTATTGTTGAAGTAGATGAGGTCGGGGTTCCATTTGCGATGTTTTTCGTTGGCAAGCAGCGGTGCGTAGGACGACATGGTCACCACATCGGCGTTGCGTTCCAGGTTCACCAGATAGGCGGCCTCTATCAGAGCATTGCTGGCTTGGTTGCCTTTCGATGCCCATTCACCCAGGTATACTTTCGTTCCTGTGCGGCTGTAGTTGTCGTAGAAGTGGCGGTGGTTGAAGTACCATCCCGGCGAGTTATAGTAGTGTTCGTCCACGATGGCGATGTTGTTTTTGCGAGCAAGGTTCCATCCGTACTCGTAGTCGGAGCCTTGCCAGAAAGGACCTACCGTGCCTATCACCGTGATCTCGGGATGCGCCTTGCGGATTCCCTCCAACAGGTATAGGTAACGTTCGGTGAAGACGTCGCTGACGAGGTCCTCGTTGCCGATGCCGAGGTATTTCATGTTGAAGGGTTTCGGGTGACCTGCCTTGGCACGCATGGCGGCGAGTTCAGAGGTCTTGGCGTCTCCGTTGGCCCACTCTATGAGGTCGAGCAGCTCCTGCAGATAGCTCTCCATGGTCAGAGGCTTGCCATTGTAGGTATAGAGTGAAGGTTTGCCTTTCAAGTCTTTCTCGAAGGGGATGCCGCCCTGCTGTCCGGCACCGTGGCGGTGGGAGTTTTGGCAGGGCACACCGGCAGCGAGCACGGGCAGAGGCTCCGCACCGATGTCTTCGCAGAATTGGAAATACTCATAGAAGCCCAAGCCGCGGGTCTGGTGGTAGTTCCAGATATTCATGTCGGGCTGACGTTCCCACAAGTCGCCGATAGTCGCTTGCCAGTGGTAGATGTTGTCGATGCCCTGTCCGTGTGTGGCACATCCACCGGGGAAGCGCACGAAGCGGGGCTTCAGGTCGGCGATGGTCTCGGCCAAGTCCTTGCGAAGTCCGTTCGCACGACCACGGAAAGTGTCCTTGGGGAAGAGGGATACGAAGTCGATAGCCAGCTCGCCTACCTGCAGGGGTTCGATGACGAGGCGTGCGTCCGTTGCGGAGCGTGCCGCGGTGAGGGTGAACTTCTGCTGTTTCCAGTCGGCAGTGGCTTTCACGGTGCATGAGGCCAATGTCTCGTCGCCGCTCTTCAGGCTCACCAGGAGTTTGCCTTTTCCCTTGGCGAAGATGGAGAAGGTGTATTTGGCCTTGGCCTGCAGCGCGATGCCGTCCCATCCGTCGTTGGCGAGGCAGGAGCCTGGAATCTCGGTCTTCAGCACAGCATAGTGGGGATTGTTGGCATGCAGCGGGTTGTCGGTGGCGATGTCGAACGACATGCCTGCGCCCTCCACGTGCCAAGAGGTGGTGCTGTCCCAACCCCGATGATCGTCGGCGGTGTACTCGAAGTCGCGGTTCTCTATCAACTCAGCGTAGAGTCCGCCATCGGCGGCATAACTGATGTCCTCGAAGAAGATGCCGAGCAGATTGTCAGATATGGCCTTGCGGTCATTGCCGTCTACGGTGAGGGTCGCGCTGATCTTGTCGGCGCCATCAGCAACAGGCTTTGCCGTGGCCACATAGTCCTCACGCTCCATCTGGGCGTTCAGCTTCGACTGTGTTTCCTTGGCAAGGAGTGCCTGTAGGTCGACGTAGGGAATCTTGATGACGTTCTTCTCCGAAGCGGCTTTCTGTTCCGTCAAGCGCTTTTGGAACTCTTGTTCGGTAAGGTAAGGGTAGTCCTGCGGTTTCCACAGGGCGAAGTCCTCCGACTGAGTGACTGCAATCTGCCTGTTCGTCAGGTTAGGGATAAAGGTGGCGTAATAACTCACGCCATCGTAGTTCAGCACGGGGTAGAAGAGTTTCTTCTCGGAGCCCCAGGTTCCATAGTCGCTCTCGAAGAGGTTGCAGTAGACGTGGGTCCAGTGTTTGCCATCCACAGAATAGGCAATCTGGAAGTCGCGCACGCCATCGTCAACGTCCGGCTTCACGTAGACGGAGTCGGGACGATTTGCCACAGCGGGCAAGGCGAGAGCAAAAGCCCAGGCCAACAAGGTTGATTTATGCTTCATGTTGTCTTAATTTGGTTTGTTCGGGCAAATGTACACTTTTACTATGAGGCGCACAAAAAACGGCGACACATATTTTGCGACGTCAGCCACCAAAGCTCATATTGGCAGAAGATAATGCCCCTCGGAACAAAATATTCCGTGAAGCTTGATGGTTTGCCTGCGATTTGCACTATCTTTGTCGACGTAATTTATGATACATGATAAACCAACTTTAATAAACTAATCAGAAAATGGAGAAGACAAGAAGTAAAACATTCCTCTTTGAAAAAGAAAAGGCATGGGAACCCGCAGGTGAAGGTGTCGTACGTCAGATTATGGGCTACGACGGACAGGTGATGCTGGTGAAGGTGAAATTCGAGAAAGGTGCCATAGGCTCTGCCCACACGCACTATCACACACAGACCACCTTCGTGGCAAGCGGCAAGTTCGAGTTTACAGTGAACGGCGAGACCAAGATTGTGGAAGCAGGCGACGGCATCTACATGGAGCCGGACGTGTTGCACGGCTGCACCTGCTTGGAGGCCGGCATCCTCATCGACTGCTTCAGCCCGATGCGGGCAGATTTCCTGCACAAATAATCCAACAAGCCGCTGACAGAAGTCATACCTATATATAATAAGGTATAGCTAGAGGCAAAGCCCAACGGCCGCTAACAGAAGTTGTTCCTATATATAATATGGTATAGCGCAAGCGACCTAACACAAACGTGCGGACCTGTGACAATCCACAAGCCCGCACGTTCTTTTTTGTCTTTTCCCGAAAGTCTGCGTCATTCCCCGATGCGCTTCAGCCACGCCTCGTAGAGGGGGAAGATGGTCTCGGGCCAATAGCCATACCAATCGTAGCCGGTGCGGCGCTCATCGTTCACATCGGCCAGCTTCCACACCTTCTGTCCCGCACGGGTGCACATGAAGGGGGTGTTGTCCGCCACCTCATAGAAGCGCGCCCAAATGGGACGGGCAGCGGCATCGTGCACCTCCACGCGGTCAAAGGGATACTCGTGGTTGATAATCTTCTCCTCGGGGATGGAGACCTCCTCCACCCGCAAACCTCTTATCTCTACCTTACGGAGCCAGGCGATGCCTGCCTTCACGGCTTGCTTCACTTCGTCCGTAGGTTTCTGAATTTTCATCAGCAGGCGCAACACGTCGCAACTCTCGTTTGCGGTGATGCCCGGCAGCTCGTAGGTGCGGGCCTTCACGGGGGCAAGCGTCTCGTTGTCGTGCTGCTGTGCCCAGGCGGTCTTCACGCCGTTCTGCACCACCTGACAGTCGAGTATCATGCGCATGCCGCGTTCGTATCCATCCTTGATGCGTTTCTTCATTGTGGCGGAGAGCCACGAGAAGCTCTTGTCGCCCTGCACTATCTTTTGGAACAGCTCCAGGCTGCCGGTGGTCACCTCGTCGTTGAAGGTGATGGCGTCCACGTCCCATCCGCGCCATCCACCATTCTGCTTCTGCGTCGCCAGCAGATACTCCAGTCCCTTCACGGCAGACTCGCGGTAGCGTTTGTCGTGCGTCAGGTTATAGGCATCTGCCAGATATTCTATCTGGGTGAAGGAGTTGCGGTTGTCGAGGGTGCTCATGCGATAGCGTTCCTTCAGGGCTTGTTTCACAGAGTCGGTGGGCAGCGCAGCGAGCCAGTCGATGTTCTTGGGCCATCCGCCGTCCTCGTTCTGATAGGCCAGGAAGTTGTCGGCTATGTGGCGGATGTCGCAGGCGGAATAGCGATAATAGGTGCGGTCCTTATGCTCGAGGTTCCAATGGTGGATGCCGTCGAGGAAGGGCTCTATGGAGATGGCGGGTGTTGTGGCCTCCTCGAGCCAAGCCAGGTTGAAGGTATAGTGGAAGCGGCTGCTGATGAGGTGCACCACGTTGTCGGGTGTCTGTGTGGCAGCCAGATAGCCGCGCGGTTCGGCTCTGTGGGCGTCCATCTCGAAGAACTGCGTCCATGCTCCACCGTTGAGGAAGCGATAGATGCCGTCGGTCAAGAGTCGCTTCACGGGCCACGTCTTGCCTTCGTCGTAGGAAAGGGCGGCAAACATGCCCTGACCCTTGAAGGTGTTGCCATAGGGGTCGGTGAAGGTCATACCCCGATTGTCCTTGGCGGTGCGGTAGGGATGGTCGGTGAAGGAGACAAACAGCAGGGGGCCTTCGTTCATGCGCAGCAGCACGGCGCGTTGTCCGCCATCGATGGGCGGGAACTCGGAGGCGGAGTAGTGCCACGTCTTGCCCATGTCGTCGGAGATGCTCATGGGCATACAGAGGCGACCTTCGGCATTGGGGATGCTGTTGTTGCGGCCGAGGGCCATCAGGCGTCCGTCCTTCAGCTGCACCACTCCAGCGTGGATGCCGGCGATGGTGGTGCCGGTGCCACCTTCCTTGAACTCGGGTTTAGGAGAGCCGTCCCATTGGTCGTTCCAGGTGAGGCCTCCGTCCTTGCTGATGTGGAGCGAGGTGCCATCGGCTCCACCGGGTCCTGCGTCGCAGGCTTGTATGATCCATCCCTCGCGGGTGACTGTGGGTCCGGCTATCACCTGATGGCGCACGGTATGTTCGGGCTCAATGATGCGCGGCTTGCTCCAGGTTTGTCCGTTGTCGGTGCTGGTGCGCAGCGTCATCATCAGGTTGCGCCACCGTCCGGCAGCCTCCACTCCGTTGATATGGTAGAGGGTTCCCTTGCCGTCGTTCAGCAGCGAGGAGCCTGTCAGGTTACGGTCGGCTATGTGGTAGAAGAGGCGTGGCTTCTCCCACTCGGTGCTGCCGGCACGCAAGCGTGACGAGAGGACCACCATCTCGCGGCCTTTCTCTTCCTTCGTGGAGAACCAGATGGCCAACAGGTCGCCGTTGTCGCACCAGGTGATGGCAGGCTGATGGTTGTGGGGGTAGAAGGGCACACCGCTGCCAGCCTCGGGCTCCAGCACGTAGACTTGCGGGGCGGTGAAGAGGGCCTTGTCGCTCTTGTGTGCCTCCCAGTCCCAGGTGTTCTGACTCACAGCGTAGTTGTCCGCCTTGCAGGCAATGGGCTGTGTGGCAGGGTATTCTGCCTCCACCACGCGGAATCCGGTCATGCAGTGTTTGTCGTCGGGCAGCATCGCCATGCGGTTGGCGGAGCGGAGGTATTCCGTCGGGGTGTTGTGACTGCCGCCACGCGTCACCCGGGCAATGCCGTCGGCACAACCCACGGGGTCGGTCTGTTCGCCGGACGCATAGGGGCCATACCAATCGAGGCACCATTCCTCCACGTTGCCGCACATGTCGCGCAGGCCCCAATCGTTGGCAGGGGTCTGTCCTACCATCAGCGACACGGGCCGTGGCTCGGACACTATCTCTTGGTTCTTCTGATACTCGGCGGGGAGCTTGTCGTTCATGAAGAAGTTCCAGTAGCGCCCTGCCTTGCAGGCGTATTCCCACTCCGCCTCGGTGGGCAGACGGTAGGTCTTGCCTGTCTTTTGGGAGAGCCACCGGCAGTAGGCCATGGCATCGTTGTAGCTCACGTATATCACAGCCTCGTCGTCCTCCTTGGAGAATCCGTTCTTGCCGCGCAAGGCTTTGTGCTCGGGACAGAACTGCTCGTATTGGGCGTTGGTGATCTCCGTCACTCCCATGCGGAAGGAGCGCGAGATGTAGACTTTGTGTTGGGGAGCCTCGTCGTAGTTTTCGCCGAGTCCCCAGGTTCCCATGTAGAAGCTGCCCGATGGTATCTCCACCATCGGGATGGCATCGGTCTGTGCTTGCGCCGTTCCTAGGGTGGAGAGGGCGCATGCCATGGCATAGATTGAGAAGAAGTGTTTCATCTATTCGTTATGTTTTGTTTGTTTCGTCCGCTGAGTGGAAGTTCTCCTACTCAACAGACTATTAGCAATTTAGAGTTCTATATTTCATACGTTCATCCCCCCTGACGGAGACCTAATTTCTCCACTGCATCGCCTCATGGTTTGCCATGTGCCGTGGACGATGCGGTGGACTTCTCGCGGTATTCCGTGGGCGTCATCTGGTAGACTTTCTTGAAGCAGCGGCTGAAGTACTGTGCGTTGCCGATGCCTACCTTCAGACTTATCTCGGAGATGCTGTAGCGGTTCTCGGCTATCAGCTGTGCGGCGCGCTTCATGCGGGTCTGCAGGATAAACTCCACGGGCGACATGCCTATCAGGCTGTTGAGCTTGCGGAAGAAGGTGGAGCGGCTCATCAGCATCTCCGCCGCCAGGTTGTCCACGTTGAAGTCGCAGTCGTCCATATGTCGCTCCATGGTCGCCATCAGGTTGTCCACAAACTTGCGGTCGTTCTCCGACACGTATTTCTCCTCCGGTTTCTGGGGTTCAGGCTCGGGCTCCACAGCCATGATTTGTTGGCAGTAGAAGGCCTTCGCCCGCTCGCGCTGAGCCAACAGGTTGCACACGCGTGCCTTCAGATACACCGAGCTGAAGGGCTTGGTGATGTAATCGTCCGCTCCCTCGTTCATCGACTGCAGGCGGCTGTCGAAGGTGGTCTTCGCCGTCAGGATGATGATGGGGATGTGGCTTGTGTTGATGTCACTCCGCAGCTCGGAGACTACGGCGAGACCGTCTTTGCGGGGCATCATCATGTCGCAGATTATCAGCGAGGGATAGATTTCCTTCGCCTTGCGCACGCCCACCTCGCCGTCCTCGGCCTCGTAGACGCTGTATTGACTGTTGAAGATGCCGCAGAGGAAGGTGCGCATCTCCTCGTTGTCCTCTATAATAAGGATGGATGGACGTTCCTGCTCGGTCTTGCCCACCGCACCGTCCTCGGCGGTCGGTGCGGGTTCCTGCTCGGTCTCGTCGCTCATGATCCACTCCACGCTGTCGCCGTAGTGTGCCTTGCCTTGGTGGAACTTCAGCTCGAAGCAGCTGCCGCTCCCCACCTCACTTGTGACGGAAATCTCCGCCTTGTGCAGCTCCGCCAGTTGCTTCACCACTGAGAGGCCGATGCCCGTGGAGGGTTGTCCCGTGACGGTCTTGTCGCCCCAGTTGACGAAGTATTGGAACAGGCGACCCATGCGTTCCTCGGGCACTCCCACCCCTTCGTCGCGTACGCTCAGGTAGATGTAGTCGGCGTCGTCCCTTAGGGAGATTTCTATCATCTTGCCGTCGGGGGTATACTTGAAGGCGTTGGAGAGCAGGTTCAGCAGCATCTTCTCCAGTTTGTCGGTGTCGGCCCACAGGTAGAGGGTGTCGGCGGAGTGGGAGAAGATGTAGTAGATGTGGTGTTCGTCGGCCACGGCATCGTAGTCGTGCTTTATCTTCTCCACGAAGGAGACCATCTCGATGCGTTCCACGCGCATCTGCATCATGTTGTGTTGCAGCTTGCGGAAGTCCAGTATTTGGTTCACCAGCTGCAGCATGCGGTCGATGTTGCGGTGGACAAGTTCCAGCTGGCTCCTCACCGTCACGGGCAAGTCGTTCTGTTGCAAGAGGTTCTCCACGGGAGCGGTGATGAGGGTCAGCGGGGTGCGCAGCTCGTGGGAGGCGTCGGTGAAAACCTTCAGCTTGGCTTCGGACAGTTCTTTCGCAAAATGCACCTTGCTGCGCAGGTTATAGAATTTCGCATAGATAAGAACAGCAATGCCAAACAGCACCAGGGCGAAGAGGGCGTAGAGGGCGATGGCCCACGATGTCTCCCAGAAGGTGGGCAACAGTTCCAGGTCGATGGTGCGCACATTGTCCACCCACACACCCTCGCCGTTGGTGGAGCGTACCTTGAAGCGGTATTTCCCCTTGGGCAGGTTGATGTACGAGGCGTTGCGCTGATGGCCCACGTAGTGCCAATCGTCGTCGAAGCCTTCGAGCATGTAGGCATAGACAACGTCCTGGGGGTTGCAGGTCTCCACGGCGGCATAGCGGATGGTGAAGGTGCGTTGGTCGGACTTTAGCTTCAGGTGGTCTATGTAGTCGGGCTCCGTGGGCAAGGCATCGCCGGAGTTACGCGCAGGGTCCTCGTCGAGATGTAAGCCGGCGATGACCATCGGCGGCACATAGTCGCGCTTCTTCACCTTTTCGGGGTCGAATGTGAAGAGTCCGGTGTAGGCGGGCATCGCCAACCGTCCGGAGGGAAGCCTGACGAAGGCGCCCTCGCTGAACATCACCGGGAAACCGATGGCGTAGGAGCCGAAGCGGTCGAAGCGGTTCTCCTTTATATAATAATGTGTGAGTCCCGTCTCGCCCGCCATCCACAGGTCGCCATGGCTATCCTCCTGTATGGCATAGACGATGTCGGACTCCATGCCGTCGCGCAACGTGTAGCTGTGGAATCGGTACTTGCCGTCATCCGTGGGGATGATGTGCACAAGTCCGCCGCCATAGGTGCCGAGGTACCCTTCACCGCTGCGGGTGAAGTGGATGGAGTAGATATTGTTGTTGGGCAGACCGAGGCTGTCCGCAGGGTCGTTCTGCAGGAGGATAGGATGCACATCGGACAGGGAGGGGAAGTCGCAGGGGAAGGTGATGAGGCCCTCGGCCGTACCCACCCACATGTTGCCGTCCTTGTCCGAGGCGAGCGTACGCACACTGGCACAGCTCTTTATGGGATACTCCAGCCATTCGTTGCGGTAGTTGATGAAACGGATGCGCCCCTCGTGCTCGTCCGCCAGGTTGAGTCCGCCGCCGAGTGTCGCCACCCACACGTGTCCCTCGTCGTCCTGGTGGAGGTCGTAGACGTTGTCGCAACTGAGGCTGTAGATGTCGTCGCTACCGTATTTATATTGAGTGAACTGATAGTCCACAGGTCCACCGGTGCGCTTGCCCACCATCACGCCGCCGCCCTTGGTGCCTATCCAAAGGCGACCCTGTCGGTCCTTCATCATGCAATAGGCGAAGCCTACGGGGTAGGTTTTCTGCAGCTGATACTGACAGTCATACACCTGCACCGAGCCACCGCGGGTGCCCACCCACAGGTGATCGTCGACATACATGATGGTGCGCAAGGCGCGGTCCGCCTCGGTATTCCTGCCGTTAGTAGGCAACTCGAGTATGTGGAAATCGCTGCGTGGCATCACTATCTTGCCGAGCCAACGCATGGAGGATACCCACAGGGCTCCCTGTCGGTCGAGGAAGATGGAGAAATGTACGTTCTGCGTGTTCCACAGCTGCGGGTGCTTGATGTTGAGTTCCTCCATCCGGTTTGTCTTCTTGTTGTAGTGGGACACGCCATCGAAGGGATAGATCCACACCGTCTCTTGCCCGGTGTCAATCACCGTCAGGCGGTCCACCCTACCCTGAGCGTTCTGCGCGCCATGGGACGCGAAGCGTGTGGCCTTGTCCGTCGATGGGTCGTAGCGGAGCAGGTCCTCCGTCCCCACGGACTGTATCCAGACGGCGCCTGTCTGTTCCTTCTCCATCCACTGTAAGCGGTTCCCGATCAACCATGGTGCCGTGCGGGTGGTGTAGTGTTTGAATTGCCCGCGTTCGGCGGTGGAGACGAAGAGTCCGTCCTCCTGGGTGGCAAGCATCAGGCGCCCATCGGGCAGCTCCACGATGCAGGTCACCGCCGAATGGGCATCGAGTTTAATTAGGGCCATTTGTTTCTTCAGCTTGTCGTAGCGCCACAGACGGCCGCTGTCGGCACCGAAGTAGATGCCGTCCGCCGTCTCGCACAGTGCGAGGATAGATCGGCACACGCCGCAGCGGGCGAAGCTGTAGTTGTCGCTCACCTGCGCCGTGCCTGCTTTCACATAGAACAGACCATTGTCCAGCGTGGGGAGCCACTGATTGCCATCGGCGTCCTCGTGCACCTGTTCGATGCGTCCGTAGCTGTCGGCTTGGCTGCCGGCGAGGTTGAGGTCGGCGTGGAAGGTCTGCGTCAGCGAGTCCACGACCATGCGGATGGCACCTTTCTTGCGGTCCGGCAACAGCCAGACGCTGCCGCTGGGCATCACCTTTATACTATATATAGGTACGTTGCGCGACTCCTCCACCAGTTCAAAGACTCCCGTTCGGGGGTCGAACCGCTGTGCCTCGCCGTTGTTGCACACCGTCCACAGGCGACCATACTTGTCTTCGGCCACCTTCGTCACGCGGTTGTTGGCGAGCATGATGCCCTTTCCGCGGCAACCTTTGTAGTTGTGAAACGTGTAACCGTCGAACAGGTTGAGTCCGTCCCATGTGGCGAACCAGAGCCGTCCCTTGCTGTCCTGGAACACTTGGTCGACGCTGTTTTGCGACAGACCATCGCTCACGGAATAAGAGGTCACGGAATATTGGGCCGAAACATGAGTCCAAGCGCATAGCCACAAGACCACGGCGCACAACAGAGATTTATACATATTATAATAATAGCGCATATCAGAGACAAAAGTAGTAAATAGGGAGCGAACGGGAAAGCACTGCAGAGAAAATTTTTGGAAGTCTTTCCGAAGCGGTGCGGAAGACGATGAAAAGACAATCGTTCGCAAGAGCCCACACAATCGATTGTATAGCCCCACACAATCGATTGTATAGCCCCACACAATCGATTGTATAAGGCAAAACAATTAGATTGTATTGCCCCAAACGAAGCATCGTGTTTTCCCTCACTATGGAAGGATGTCATCGGGGGCAAAGAAAGGGGTCGTGACCCAGGAAATGTTGACAAGAACTCAGAATATGACAGTTCCTCCACACACCCTACTTGTGTCGGAGAGTCGGCGGCGGAGCGGAAAGGCACCTATATAAAATTCGCTGGCTCGACGTTTCACAACGCCGAGCCAGCCCATCCCATTTATAATTCACCATGCACTTATGTGTATGTTTCCTCCTAAACAGGAGATTTTTTCAACAACAGAAATATATCATTTTAGAGTCAACGAGTGTAAAGGTTTTATCCTTTACTTTTTTTATTACAATGCAAAGATAGAGGTTATTTTTGAAATACGAGTATATTTTCCGTTCAAATGCGTTTCAAATCTAACCAAAATAGGCTTTCGCCCTATTTTTACACGTTATTTTGTGGTTTTTTCGACCGTCATAACGGTGTTTTTCCACCATTTGTGACCATATTTGTCATCGCCCGCACACTCATTTTTCTCAAAGATTATGCAGCAAGTTTTCCACTAAGTCCTCCGATTTCACTTGTTGTTGCTCGCCGG
This sequence comes from Bacteroidaceae bacterium, assembly GCA_963643925.1. Taxonomy (GTDB): domain Bacteria; phylum Bacteroidota; class Bacteroidia; order Bacteroidales; family Bacteroidaceae; genus Phocaeicola_A. The sequence continues at coordinate 12,888 of CAVINS010000020.1, read as the reverse complement.
AGACCATATTTTTCAGCATCACCGCCCCTGCATTGAGTTCATCTTCGCCCACAATGGCCACAAAAGGTATGTTGTGTGCGTTGGCGTAACTCATCTGTTTCTTCATTTTCGACGAGTCGGGGTAGATTTCGGCACGGATGCCCGCCGCACGGACGGCCGCCAACAGGGGCAGACAGTAGTCGGCCTCGCGCTGTCCGAAGTTGACGAACAGCAGTTGGGTGCCGTTCACAGCCTCCTTGGGATAGAGGTCGAGCTGATTGAGCACGTCGAAGATGCGGTCGGCACCGAAGGAGATGCCCACGCCGGACACGCCCGACATGCCAAACACGCCGGTGAGGTTATCGTAGCGACCGCCGCCGCTGATGCTGCCTATCTGCACGTCGAGGGCCTTCACTTCCACGATGGCTCCGGTGTAATAGTTCAAGCCGCGCGCCAGCGTGAGGTCGAGCTCCAGCTCGCTCATCAGATGAAGGGCAGAGACGGTGCGCAGGATGAACTCACTCTCCTCCACACCCTTCAGTCCGGTCTCGGAGGCTGCCAGGGTCTGTTTCAGTGTGGCGAGCTTCTCCTCGTTGCTGCCGCTCAGCTGTATGATGGGCTGCAGTTTGTCGATGGCCTCCTGTGGAATGCCTTTCGAGAGGAGCTCGGCGTTCACATTGTCGAGGCCTATCTTGTCGAGCTTGTCGATAGCCACTGTGATGTCAACTATCTTGTCGGCTTCGTCGATAATCTCGGCGATGCCTGCCAATATCTTGCGGTTGTTGAGTTTGATGCTGACGCGCACCCCGAAGCGGGTGAAGACGGCGTCGATCATCTGCAGCAGCTCCACCTCGTTGAGCAACGAGTCGCTGCCCACCACGTCGGCGTCGCATTGGTAAAACTCACGGTAGCGTCCCTTCTGCGGGCGGTCGGCACGCCACACGGGTTGTATCTGGTAGCGCTTGAAGGGGAAGGTGAGCTCGTCGCGGTGCATCACCACGTAGCGGGCGAAGGGCACGGTGAGGTCGTAGCGCAGACCTTTCTCGCAGAATTTGCTCGCCAGCTTGGGAGCGTTGCGCGAGAGGAGTTCCTCGTCGGTAATGCCTGCGAAATAGTCGCCGGAGTTCTGAATCTTGAAGAGGAGCTTGTCGCCCTCCTCACCATATTTGCCCATCAACGTGGAGAGGTTCTCCATGGAGGGAGTCTCTATCTGCTGGAATCCGTAGAGGTGAAACACCTCGCGGATGGTGTTGAATATGTAGTTACGCTTCGCCATCTCCATTGGCGAGAAGTCACGAGTTCCTTTGGGTATACTTGGTTTTGCTGCCATAGTTCTGTGTAAATATAAATATGTGTTACGAATCAGAGGGCAAAAGTACTCAATTCGGACGTAACATAAGCATTCATTGTCCGAAAAAGATACATTTGCCCCCTGTTAGAGTTTTCTCAGGCTTCAGCTCCGACTTAGTTTTCCGTGGGCGGTTAAAGCCATCGCGAGCAATTAGAGCTCCACAAGCACTAAGTGCCCCGCGAACACTTACAGTCCCCTCGCCTTCAGCAGGCCCGAGGCATCGGGCTGTTCCATGCCGGTGAAGTCGGCGAAGATGCCCATCAGGTCCTGCGTGTTGCCCTTGCTCAGCACCTTGCGGCGGAAGTCGGCTCCAGTGGCAGGGTCCAAAGCGCCACGGCGGGCGAAGCATTCGGCCACGTTCACCGCCAGGACCTCGGTCCACAGATAGCTGTAATAGCCCGACGCATAGCTGCCTCCCCAGATGTGGTTGAAGTAGGACGAGGAATAGCGCGGGGGTATCTGTGCATTCAACAGTCCCACGGCCTCGAGCGCCTTGCGCTCGAAGTCAGCGGCTTTGTCGGCTGTGGGCACTTGTCCGTCGGCAAGGCAATGCCAGGCCAGGTCGACACAGGTGGCTGCGAGGTTCTCGCCCAGGGCATAGGCAGAGTGGAAGTTGATGCTCTTCAGCATACGGTCTTTCAGCTCCTTGGGCATGGGCTCGCCGGTGACGGTGTGGCGCGCGTAGTGGTCGAACACCTCGGGGATGGTGGCAAACGACTCGTTGAACTGCGAGGGCATCTCCACGAAATCGCGGGCCACGGAGGTGCCGGAGAGTCGGTTGTATCCGCAGTCGGAGAGGATGCCGTGCAGGGCGTGTCCGAACTCGTGGAACATGGTGGTCACCTCGTCCCAGGTGATGAGTGTGGGCTGTCCGTCCGGAGCCTTGGCGCTGTTGCATACATTATATATAAGAGGCAGCTGACGGCGCACCTTGCTCTGCTCGGCAAAGCTGCTCATCCAGGCGCCTCCCCGCTTGGTGGGGCGGCGGTAGTTGTCGCTATAGAACAGGGCCAAGGGGGTGCCGTCGCTGTCGTCTACCTCGTAGACCTTCATGTCGGGATGATAAACGGGGATGTCCTTGCGTTCCTTGAAGGAGATTCCGTAGACACGGTTGGCGGCATAGAACACACCGTTCACCAGCACGCTGTCTATGTTGAAGTAGGGCTTCACCTCGTCGTCGCTGATGTTGAGCTGTTCCTTCTTCATCTTGGCAGAATAGTAGAAGCGGTCGTAGGGTTGCAGTTGGAAGTCGGCACCCATCTGCCGGCGGGCGTATGCCTCGATGGCCTTCGTCTCGGCGTCGGCTTTGGGGGCGTATCCCTCGATGAGCTGGCGCAGGAAGGCATAGACGCGCTCGGGAGTCTTCGCCATGGAGTTCTCCAGCGAGTATGCGGAATAGTTGGCGTATCCCATCAGCTTTGCCTTCTCGGCCCTCAGCTTCGCCATCTCGCTGACGATGGGGAAGGTGTTGAAGTCGGCGTTGGTGCCGTCGGCCCGATGCACGGATGCCTCGTAGACTCTGCGGCGCAGGTCGCGGTTGTCGAGGCTCGTGAGGAGGGACTGCTGTGTGGTGTTGACGATGACGATGCAGTATGTTGCCTTGCCTCCGTGGGTTTCGGCATCCTTGGCGCACTGTGCGATGTCGGCGTCGCTCAGGCCTGCCAGTTCGGCTTTGTTCTTCACCCACACCACGGCACCGTTGGTGGCGGCCGTCAAGAGGTTGCCCCACTGCAGCTGCAGCTCCGAGAGACGGAGGTTTATCTGCTTCATGCGTTCCATCTTGTCCGCCGTCAGCATGGCTCCGGAGCGTACGAACGACTTATAGACCTCCTCCAGCAGGCGTTTGTCCTCGCCCTGCAGCGCGTCGTGCTCGTGGTCGTAGACGTACTTCACGCGCTCGAAGAGCTTTTGGTTGAAGGACATCTCGTTGTCGAGTTCCGTCAGCAAGGGCATCACCCTGTCCTCCACCTCAGTGAGACCAGGGGTCTTGTCGGCCTCTGTCAGAGCGAAGAAGATGGCGGTCACCCTGTCGAGCATCACGCCGCTCTCCTCATACGCCACGATGGTGTTGCGGAACGTAGGCGCCTCGGGGTTGTTCACTATCTTGTCCACGTTGTCGCGCTGGCTGCGTATGGCGGCCTCTATGGCGGGCAGATAGTCCGCCTCTTGTATCTTACTGAAGTCGGGCGCGCCAAAGGGCAGCGTGCTCTGTTTCAACAGGGGATTTTCTCTCGAGCCCGATGCTTGGGCGGACGACGGGAGCGGGGCATGCAGCATGCTTATAGACAGTCCGATCGTCAGAAAGGTTTGATTCAGCTTCATAGTTTATAGTTTTCTGCAAAAGTAATGATTCCGGCCGACATTGCAAAAGCTGCGGGCATATTCTGACTTTTTGTCGCTCTCATGTTACACTTTGAACGGCATGATTCGCAAAAGATGACACTTCCGCGGCCGCGGCATTGGTTTTGTTGAGACAATGCTGAAAGGAGACTTGACAATATGGCATACGTTGATTACTATAAGGTGTTGGGCGTGGACAAGAGCGCCACCCAAGACGAGATAAAGAAGGCTTACCTGAAGCTGGCGTTGAAGTATCATCCGGACAAGAACCCCGGCAACAAGGCGGCAGAGGAGAAGTTCAAAGAGATAAACGAGGCGAACACCGTGCTCGGCGACCCCAAGAAGCGCAAGAAGTACGACGAGTATGGCGAGAACTGGAAACATGCCGACGAGTATGAGGCCCAGCGGAAGGCTTACGGGCAACAGCAGGAGGGGCGCGGCGGACAATGGTACTCCGGCGGTGGCTTCGGCGGCAGCGGCTTCGACGAGGGCTTCGGCGAATTCGGCGGCGGCTATCATAGCGGCAACGCGGAGGGGTTCTCGGACTTCTTCGAGGAGCTGTTCGGCGGCGGCAGACACCGCACACGCGGTGCGAAGATGAAGGGTGAGGACTTTACCGCCAACCTGAACCTCACCCTGCGCGAGGCTGCCACCACCCACAAGCAAATCCTCAACCTCAACGGCAAGAGTGTGCGCATCACCGTGCCGGCAGGCATTGCCAACGGACAGGTCATCAAGCTGAAAGGCTATGGCACGCCGGGATACAACGGCGCTCCGGCGGGCGACCTCTACATCACCTTCGTCATTGCCGACGACAGTGCCTTCACACGTAAGGGCAACGACCTCTACGTGGACGCCCACATCGACCTCTACACGGCCATCCTCGGCGGCGAAGCCCTGGTGGACACTCTCGACGGCCATGTGCGGATGAAGGTGAAACCCGAGACGGACAACGGCACCATGGTGCGGCTCAAGGGCAAAGGCTTCCCTGTCTACCGGCAGCCGGGGTGCTTCGGCGACCTCATCGTCACCCTCAAGGTGAATATGCCCAAGGGCCTCAGCGACAAGCAGCGTGAGCTCTTCCGCCAGTTGCAGCAGAGCGCCTAAAGGCCCTTTGACCGTAGGAAGATAGAGAGTCCTAAGCCGTAGATGGATGGGAACTGAACGTCTGATGGTCGTAAACCTTTGACGAGAGAGCGCCAATGGGCGGAATAAAGAGAAGGATAAGAGGACGCCAAAGGAATGATGGACGGATGATAAGAAGACGACAAAGAGCCCCTCTTTTGTGACCGTACATTCATTTTATTGCACTACTTTTGCAGAGAAACAATTTCCCAAGGGGAGACACGTCGCGCAGGACACACTGCCCTACCCCACTCTTCCCCGCCGGACGATAAAGCCAAATGAAAAAGATGGAAACAGCACAGAACGCACGGACCTATTGGTTTGTATTTTGCCAAGACCAACTCCTGCTCCATAAGGATGGCGACGGGGGCCTCCAGGTGCCCCTGCAGCAACAGCCGCCCGTGGCGGTGAACGAATGGACACACATCCACGAGCTGGCTCTCTTCGACGGCGTCACCTTCAAGGCCTTCGCACTGGAACAACCCGTGGCAGAGGACGACCGGCAACTGATGATGGGGCTGCGACGCTCGTTCGACTGCCTGCCCCACGACCTCTACCTGATGGCGGGCAAGGCCCACGAGATTATCTTCTGGGACCGCAACAACCGCTTCTGCCCTGTGTGCGGCACGCCCATGAACTTCCACACCTCCATCAGCAAACTCTGCCCCAACTGCGGCAAGGAGATATGGCCCGTGGTGTCCACCGCCATCATCGTGCTCATCCGCCGGGGCGAGGAGATTCTGCTGGTGCACGCCCGCAACTTCCGGGGAGACTATTACGGTCTCGTGGCGGGCTTTGTGGAGACAGGCGAGACGCTGGAGGAGTGTGTGCAGCGCGAGGTGTTTGAGGAGACAGGGCTGCGGGTGAGTAATATACGTTACTTCGGGAGCCAACCGTGGCCGTATCCTCTCGGCTTGATGGTGGGGTTCACTGCCGATTATCTGAGTGGCGACATTCGGTTGCAGACTTCGGAGTTGAGTGCCGGGAAGTTCTTCTCCCGCAACAATCTGCCGGAGATTCCCGGCAAAATGAGTATGGCGAGGATGTTGATTGACGATTGGTTGGAGAAGAGTAAAGGTTGATTTGTCCTTTCGAGCCGGCAGGCGATGAAGTCACATTCAACACAAAACCTAAAACAGAAAACCTTCAACTGTCCGAAGGACAATCAACCTTCAACGGAAATAGAAAAGGAGGCCCTGAAGCCCCCTTTTCCATTTCCATCACGATATTTATCAGATTCCCAATGATTTCTTTATCGCGTCAATCTTCGCCTCGGCGGTGGCGGTGGCTGTGGTGTAACACTTCGGACACTGCATTTCGCCTTTGATTTCCATGTAGAACTTGATCTTAGGCTCCGTGCCCGACGGACGGACAGACACCTTCGTGCCGTCGGCCGAGAAGTACTGCAGCACGTTGCTCGTCTCCGGCATGTCGAGGTCCGTCACGCGGCCCTCGGCGTCGGTCTGCTTCAGCACCTTATAGTCCTTTATCAGCACCACCGGCGAACCGCCCAGCTCCTTCGGCGGGTTGGCGCGGAAGTTCTCCATCATGGCCTTTATCTCCTCGGCGCCGCTCTTGCCCGGCTTCACCACGTTCACGGTGCACTCCTTCGAGAACCCGTACTCCACGTAGATCTCCATCAGCACGTCGTAGAGGGTCTTGCCGTTGTCCTTGGCCCAAGCACAAATCTCCGCCAACAGGGCGCAGGCCGACACGGCATCCTTGTCGCGCACGAAGTCCTCGGCCAGGAAGCCGTAGCTCTCCTCGCCGCCGCCGATGTACTGCTTGATGCCCTCGTTGAGGCGAATCTGGCGGGCAATCCACTTGAAGCCCGTGTAGCAGTCGTACATCTCGATGTTGTTCTTGTCGGCGATGGCCTTTATCAGCTCGGTGGTGACGATGGTCTTCACCACAAACTCCTTGCCTGTCATCTTGCCCATAGCCTTGCGGTTGGTGATGATGTAGTAGAGGAAGATGAGGCAGGTCTGGTTGCCGTTGATGAGCACCCACTCGCCCTTGTCGTTCTTGCAGGCCATGCCCACGCGGTCGGCGTCGGGGTCGGAAGCCATCACGATGTCGGCGTCAATCTCCTTGGCGAGCTTGATGGCCAGAGTGAGGGCTTCGGCGTTCTCGGGATTGGGCGACACCACGGTGGGGAAGTTGCCGTCCTTCACCATCTGCTCGGGCACGCAGTGTACGTTCTCGAATCCCCACATCTTCAGGGCTCTGGGGATGAGCATCATGCCGGTGCCGTGTATCGGGGTGTAGACGATGCTCAGGTCCTTCTGCCGACGGATGACCTCCGGGTCAATGGAGATGCTCTTCACGTCGTCCAGGTACTGCTTGTCCACGTCCTCGCCGATGATTTGGATGAGCGACTTGTCGCCCTGGAACTTGATATCCCTGGCGCTTGCCACCTTGTTCACCTCGTCGATGATGCCCTTGTCGTGGGGTGCGAGCACCTGTGCGCCGTCGTCCCAGTAGGCCTTGTAGCCGTTATACTCCTTCGGGTTGTGCGATGCGGTGAGGATGATGCCGCTCTGGCAGCCCAGCTTGCGGATGGCGTAGGACATCTCCGGTGTGGGTCGCATGTCGTCGAACAGATAGACCTTGATGCCGTTGGCTGAGAAGATGTCGGCCGAGATTTCGGCGAACCGGCGGCTGTTGTTGCGGCAGTCGTGTCCCACCACCACGGCAATCTGGTCGCGGTCCTTGAAGTTCTTGTTCAGGTAGTTCGAGAGGCCCTGTGTGGCGGCTCCCACGGTGTAGATGTTCATGCGGTTGGAGCCCACGCCCATGATGCCGCGCAGACCGCCGGTACCGAACTCCAGGTCCTTGTAGAAGGCCTCTATGAGTTCCGTCTTGTCGGGATTCTCCAGCATGCGCCGTACCTCGTTTTGTGTCTCCACATCGTAGTCGGGAGTCAACCATTTCTTCGCTTTCTCGGTCACTTCCTTGATGAGTTGTTCGTTTTCCATGTTCGTTGTTATTTTAAATGGATTATATGATACGTTTTCTGAAAACCGTTCCAAATATAGGGGATGTTCGGCGTATAACCTAATCCTTGGACAATTATTTTTGCAAATCCACCACTTTATAGCGGTCGCCCACCTCCTGCATCACCTTGCGGTTATATTCCTCGGGGAATCCCGGGCGGATGACGGGAGCGCAGAGGCCCTCGGCTGTGCGCAGGAACTTGCCGTCCTTCACCTGCTTCACCACCAGGTCGTTATACTTCACGATGAGGAACTCGCCGAAGAGCTTCCATCCGCGGAGCATGTTCTGCGCCGTGCTGACGGTGTAGTCGGTGAGGTAGGCCGTGGCCTGTGCAGGGTCGGTCTTGTAGAGCTGCATGGCGCGCTCCTCCACCTTGGGTTGGGCTTCGGCGAAGGCCTGCTCGGTGTGTTGCTGCAGCTGGCGCAGGTCGCCTATCATCTGTCCGTAGCGTGGGTAGATCATGTTCGACACCCAGTTGCACACCCAGAAGGCGGACTCCCACGAGAAGGTGACGCCGTCCGCCACATCCTTGCGGTAGCAGGGGGGCACCTCCGTGGCGCAGCAGTACACCGGGGTGTAGGCTATCATGTTGGCGTCGTCCATGCCAAACCACAGTACTCCGCCGATGGCGTTGGGCAGGTTGTCGCGCATCTGTGCCACAAAGGTGAAGGCGCTCTGCTGGGTGCCTATGGGGCGCTCGTTGAAGTACTGCACGCCGTCCACCTTAAACGAGAGGGGCGACGGGCGGTAGGGGCTGTTCCACGGTCCGGCTCCCAGGTCCTTGGTCATGTCCAGGGCGGTGCCTTCGTAGTGGTCGCGCATGTCGCTCTGCACGTCCGCCAGGGTGAGCTTGCGGTCGGGCTTCACGTAGAGGGGCATAGGCTCGGCGGTTTTGCCCAGGATGTAGGAGAGGTACTGTTCCATCTTCGCGCTGTGGCGGCGGTAGAAGCTCCACACGCGGGCCTCGCAGTAGCGCAGTCCGCCGAAGTCCAGCGGATTGTAGGCGTCGGCGAAGCTGAAGTCGCGGTTCAGGCCGCTGAAGTATCCCTTCTCGCGGGCGAAGCTGATGACGTCGGGCGAGTAGATGCAGTTCTCCTTGTCGTCGAGGTCGAACCGGTGGATGCGCGACTGGTTGGCGTGGGCCGCAATGCAGTCGTCGGGGATGCGCACAGCCACCCACACGGCGCCTTTCACGCCGGGGCCTTTGCCTATCATCTCCAGTATCCACGCCTCGTTGGGGTCTGCCACGGAGAAGCTCTCGCCCTCGCTACAGTATCCGTATTCCTTCACCAGCTCCGTCATCACCCCGATGGCCTCGCGGGCGGTGGTGGAGCGTTGCAGGGCGATGTAGATGAGGCTGCCGTAGTCTATCACTCCGGTGGTGTCCACCAGCTCGGGCCGTCCGCCGAAGGTGGTCTCGCCTATGGTCACCTGGTGTTCGTTGATGTTGCCTATCACGTTGTAGGTGCGCGCCACTTGCTTTATCTCGCCCAGGTACTTGGCTGTGTCCCAGTCGAAAATCTTCACCGTCTCGCCTACCGCGTGTGTGCCTGCGGGCGAATGGTAGAGGTGTCCGAACATGCCGAAGGAGTCGGCGGAGTAGGTCACCATCACCGAGCCGTCGGCAGAGGCCGCCTTGCCCACGATCAGGTTTGTGCAGGCGAGGCTTTCCGTTGCCACCGCGAAGGCGAGGGCAACCCATGCTGTCAGTTTCTTCTTCATAATTCTATATTTTATGTTCTTCCTATATATAATAATAGGTATAATACTTGTTTTCTTTTCTCTTCTTTCCAAAACCAAAGGGCCTCCTTCGGGGAGAACCTTCCTCCTTCGGGAGGGGCCTCTTCAGCAGGACCTTCTTCCATAGAATCTTCCTAAAGTAGGACCTTTCTATAGGGTCTTCTTCGGGAGAATCTCTTTGTAACCATCTTCTGCGGAACCTCCATAAGCCCTTCTGATAGGGTCTTCTTCGGTGGAACCGTCTTCAGCAAGGCCCACGGCCATCAGTAGTTGAAGGTCTCCCTCACGAGGGTGGTGTTGCCGCAGTAGTCCGTCACCTCCAGCTCCAGGGTGTGGCTTCCGCCCCGCTTCACCGGCGCCTTCCTCAGGTCGCACGCGATGCGCTGGCGGGCGTTGCAGGTGAAGAGCACGAAGTGTCCGTCCACGCATCCCTTGTAGCTGCGGATGCCGGTCTGCCCGTCGGTGAGTTGGTAGAGGATGGTGCCTCTGCTGCCCCACAGACGGGGTTGCGTCACCGCCGTCGCCCGGGGCGCCACGGTGTCCACCCTCACGGTGAAGGCCGTCAGCTCGCGCACGTCGGCTTTCATCCACCCGTCGTCATACGTTCCGCCCACGTAGTAGGACCGTCCGTTCTTCAGCTGCGCCACGTAGTACTTCTCAGGGTCCACCGCCGGCACCGGATGGCGTATGCCTATCGTCAGCGGACAGTAGGAATGCAGGGGCACGGGCACGGCGGACAGCCGGTAGGTGAAGGCCACGGCCGCGGTGTCGGCCACGACGCTCGTCTGCAGTTCGGCATCGTCGTAGAGCATTCCCTTGGGCACCACCAGCTCCATGCCGGGCTCCTGCAGTCGGTTCACCCTGTCGCAGAGGAGCACGCGGTTTCCACGGGGCTCATAGGACGGTATGTCGCAGGGCTTGCCCTCTATCACCATGCGGTAGGTAGAGCGGTTGCCGTAGGCGTCCTCCAGCTCGTAGCGCAAGTGGTAGTCGCGCTGCTCGCTGATGCGGACGATGCCGTCGCCCGTGGCGTGCGAAGCCAGTCGCAGTCGCAGGCCCTTGGGCAGGAAGGACTTCATGAACCACCGTCCGTGGGCGGTGCGCTCCTCGAAGTCGGTCCATCCGTTTATCATGCGGTTCTCGTCGAACGCGAATCGGTCCACCACGCTGCGAAACACCATCGTCGTGTCCACGTACAGCGTCACGTACTTCACCCCGTAGGTGTTGGCGGTGCCGTCCATATAGTCGTAGGCGCGCAGGCCCAGGCCTATCTCGCCCCATGCCGTCACCCGCTCGGCCAGTTGGTTGGCGCCCTTCTGTTCCTTCAGGGCCACCATCCGCTTGGCGGTGCCCTCCATCACCACTCCACGGCCCGCCTGCGGATAGATCATCACCGCGTTGGCTCGTGGCGGACGGCTGTCCTTTATGCGTCGCTGATAGAACACCAGCGGGTCTATGGGCTCGTTGGTTGCCGTCTCGCGAATCTCCATGTGGAGGTGGGGCCCCGACGAGCTTCCGCTGTTGCCGCTGAGGCCTATCACCTGCCCCTTCTTCACGCGGAACAGGGTGTCCGGGAGTATGAGGTTCACGGCGAAGCTCTCCGCGGCATACTGTTGCTGCTCCACATACTTGGCAATGGCGGGAGCGAAGGACTGCAGGTGTCCGTAGACGGAGGTGAATCCGCTGGGGTGGGTCACATACACCGCCAGTCCGTAGCCCGTGGGCGACACCGAGAGGCGCGACACGTAGCCCTCCCCGATGGCGTGTATGGGCTTTCCCTCCACGCGCTGCGTCTTGAAGTCGAGTCCGCCGTGGAAGTGGTTCGTGCGCAGCTCGCCGAAATTGCCGCTCAGCGTCAGCGGGAAGTCGAAGGGCGCGCCGAACGAGGGGTGCTCGGAGTGTTGGGCCCCGAGCAGGCCGCAGCAGCAGATGGCCGCCACGACCGTCGTCAGTCTGTGTCTCATCATCTCGCCTCTTCCCCCTTCAGTCAGCAGGCTTTGAAACTCATGTCGAGCCCCTTCACGCTGTGCGTCAGAGCGCCCACGGAGATGTAGTCCACGCCGCACTCGGCATAGTCGCGCAGAGTGTCGTAGGTGATGCCTCCGGAGGACTCCGTCTCGTAGCGTCCGCCTATCATCTCCACGGCCTTGCGTGTGTCGGCGGTGTTGAAGTTGTCGAGCATGATGCGGTCCACGCCTCCCACTCGGAGCACTTGTTGCAGTTCGTCGAAGTTGCGCACCTCAATCTCTATCTTCAGGTCCTTGCCGTTCTGCTTGCAATAGTCCTTGGCGCGGGTGATGGCGTTTTCTATGCCTCCGGCGAAGTCCACGTGGTTGTCCTTCAGCAGAATCATGTCGAAGAGTCCGATGCGGTGGTTCACACCTCCGCCTATCTTCACGGCCATCTTCTCCAGCATCCGCATGCCGGGCGTGGTCTTGCGTGTGTCGAGCACGTGTGTCCCGGTGCCTTCGAGGCGTTTCACGTAGCGTCGCGTCATGGTGGCGATGCCGCTCATGCGTTGCATCACGTTCAGCATCAGCCGTTCGGTCTGCAACAGGGACTGCACCTTGCCTTCCACCACCATAGCCACGTCGCCGGGTTTCACCTCGGCTCCGTCGTTTATCATCACCTCCACCTTCATGGTGGGGTCGAAGCGGTGGAAGATTTCCTTGGCAACCTCCACGCCCGCCAGCACTCCGGCCTCTTTGATGAGGAGTTTCGATTTTCCCATCGCATCGGCGGGGATGCACGAGAGGGTTGTATGGTCGCCGTCGCCTATGTCTTCGAGGAAAGCGAGGTCTATCAGTTTGTCTACCAGTTGTTTTACAGTATCCATAGTTCGTTCAGAATTTTAGTTTTACATTTCTATCGACAAAGTTAAGCTTTAATTCTGAAAGTGGAGTCATCGGAGGTGGAAATTCTCGAGGATAACGTGCCGCAAATCTCCGTCGCCATGATGTGGCGGCAGGTTTTCTTCATCTCGTCCGCTTTGCGTGAGCTTTTCCTTTGCCTTAAGTTTCATTTCCATAAATTGCCGTCTGCCCCCCTGTTGGCTTCGCCTCCGCTTTTTGATATTCGGGAGGAGTGGAAGGACTCGTTCCGAAGCCCGGATTGCGGTCGGTAAAATTGTAAAGAAAAATGCACGATGAGGAAAATGTTTTTCTTTGATTAGGGAGATGTATTTTCCTGGTGTAGAGCGTGTGTAAGTCCCGCCGGTTAAGCGCTGTCCCTTGAGGTTTACAATGCAAAGATACGGCAGTGTGAACGTGCGGTCGTGGGTTAAGGGCGGATGCGGTTGTTTCGGGGCGGATTTTGTAGGATTTGGTAGTTTGGCGTAGGTTAGCGTAGGTTGAAGG
>CAVINS010000019.1:0-49084 GCA_963643925.1 Bacteroidaceae bacterium | reverse complement strand
CACTAAGGTAGGTGAAAAATCTGACATGACAAAATCCTGGGCAACTAAATGTTGCTCAGGTACTTAAAACTTGATTTAACAACAATGTGCTGCGGATTTAAGGTATATTTATAAGGTAAACGTTGTGTAAAACACAGCGCAGTACCTAAAACCCAAAGAACGTGATTGGGTTCCACGAGTCTCTACTTCTTTTCATGTGTTTTTGGTCTGCCTGTGTGATACTTACAATACGTAGTCGAACTGCAGCAGAAGAGGAAGATGGTCGCTATATCCGCCTTGGTAGCGGGCTCCGTAATAGGTGCGCAGAGGTATCTTGCCTCCATAGCGGACATCGTCGGTCAGCAGAAAGGGAAGCTTCAGAATCCGGGTTTGCCCGGTGGAGGTATGGAATGAGGCTTGCGGATCAAGCAGCGCTCCGGTCACCATCAGTTGGTCGATAATCTCCCATTCTCCCTGGTAATAATAGGAGCCTTCGTCGGTCTTATCCGCCAACAGGTTGTAGAGTTGATTAGCCTCCACCATTTCCACCGAAACGGAAGCGCCCACCACTTCGCACAGAGTCCTGCTCTCGGGAGTGTCGTTGAAGTCGCCCGTCACAACGATGCGTGGCACCTGCCGCACCTTCACAAGGGAATCTATCTGCGCCCGCAACACGGTAGCGGCGCAGATGCGGAAGGGGTCGGTACGCCTTTTCCCGCCGGAACGTGATGGGAAGTGGCACACAAACACGTCCAGCGTGTCGCCGGTCATCACGCGGCCCACAACGTGCAGTATGTCACGTGTCGGTTTCTGTCCTTTGTATTTCAAGGGGATGCGCACGCTACGATGTGTGACGAGCCGGAATGTAGCCGGTTGATAGAGCAGCGCCACATCGATGCCCCGGCGATCGGGTGAATCTGTCATCACATAGCGGTATCCGGCTTGCTTCAAGGATGAGTAGCGAGTCAGGTCACGCATCACATGGTCGTTCTCCACCTCGCAGAGCGCCACCAGGTCGGGCAACTGGCTCTCACCAGCAGCGGCTATCACCTTGGCAATGTTGGTCAACTTTTGAAGGTAGCGCCGATAGGTCCACTTGCGTGTGGCGCCAGGCAAGAACTCGGTGTCTTCCTTCAGACTATCGTGGCGACAGTCGAAGAGATTCTCTACATTATACTCCATCAGACTAAACCGCTCCTGGGCAGTGGCACTCGTGTGGGAAGTACAAACCATACTGAGGAACAATACCAGCCAAGCGGCCTGCAGTTTCCAGGAACGATTCGTCCCCCAATGGCTTTGTAGATTTCTCTGGTCTGACATAAATTTTTTCAGCATTAGCAAGTGTATAATGACCGTTATAATAAGAGCGAGCTCAGTGCCAAGCCCAGGGGCTCTTCGTCAAGCACCGGGGGTCTTTGTCAAATGAAGTAATACTTCAAGTGCCAACGAAGTATACTTTAATGGCTGTTGAGGTATTACTTCATTGGCCATCGAGGTATACTTCATTTTCGGGTTTGCTGAACTCGTGTCCGCTCATCGTTTCTGTATCATCTTCAAGAGGTCGTCACCTGTGAGCTTGTGACTCATGTCCGAGCCTTCGAGGATGTCCTGCACCAACGCCTGCTTCTGCTCGTGCAGGCGCTGTATCTTCTCCTCAATGGTGCCTTCGGCTATGAGGTGGTAGACCATGACGGACTGTTGCTGCCCGATGCGGTGCGTACGGTCGGTCGCCTGCGCCTCGATAGCAGGGTTCCACCATGGGTCGGCATGAATCACGTAGTTGGCATGGGTCAGGTTCAGTCCCAAGCCTCCCGCCTTTAGGGAGATGAGGAACACGGGGCACTCGCCGTCCTGGAACTGCTTCACCAATTTCTGGCGGGTCTTGATGTCCACCGAGCCGTCTATATATAAGTAGGTAATATTCTCCTTGTCGAGGGCTTCGCGGATGAGGGCCAGGTAGGAAGTGAACTGCGAGAATACCAACACTCCCCCATTCTTCTTCCCGGCTTTGTCCGAGGATAGACCTTCCAACATCGTCTGAAGCAGTTCGACAAGGGCGTTTATCTTGGAACCTTGTTTGCCGTTATTTCCCTTCTTACCTTCCTCCACCAAACGGCAGTCGCACGAGCACTGGCGCAGACGGGTAATCTCGCTGAGTGTGTTCACCGACACCTTGTTGCCTTTCTCGTTGAGCAACATCTGCTCCGCCTTCCGACGCAACACTTCGTAGACCAGCATCTCCTCCTCGCTGAGAGCCACGTGTTGGTAAATCTCTTCCTTGGGAGGCAACTCCTTCGCCACCTTCTCCTTGGTACGGCGCAGCATGAAGGGCTTTATCAGGCGGTCCAGCTCACCCTGCATCACCTTGTCGCCATTCTGTTCGATGGGGGTGATGAAGCGGCGGTTGAAATCCTCGAAAGAGCCCAACAGACCGGGGTTGACGAATTGGAAGAGGTTCCACAACTCGCCGAGATGATTCTGCACCGGGGTACCGGTCAGCATCACGCGATTATCGCTCTTCAGTTGCATAGCCACAGCGGATGTCTTCGCACCGCGGTTCTTTATGACATGAGCCTCGTCCAGGCAAATCGTGTTCCAATGTTTCGTGGTGATGGCGTCCTTCACACTGAGCAGCAGTCCGTACGTTGTGACGACGACATCGCCCGCCTTGGCCTCACCGATGGTCGCCGAGCGGTCGGAGGCAAAGTTGAGGAGTGTGACGTTGAGCGACGGGGCGAACTTCTCGAACTCCATCTTCCAGTTGGGTGCCACGGATGCCGGAGCTACTACCAGGGCCGGACCTTCCTTCGCCTTCAACAGCAGGAAAGCAATGGTCTGTATGGTCTTTCCAAGTCCCATGTCGTCGGCCAGCAGGGCTCCAGCACCCCACTCGTTGAGCCGGGCCATCCAGCAGTATCCCTCCTTTTGGTAGTTACGCAGCTTGGCATTCAGCGTCTTGGGTATGGCCGGCGTATAGGTGCTTGCCGTCTTTATGCGTTCACGTATCTTCTTGAGTTCCTCATCCTCGGCCAACGTCAGTTCTCCCTCGGTGATGTCAGCCCCCAGCAGTGCGGCCGAGAAGGGCGAGAGTTGCAACTTGCCGTGTGAGCGGGAGGCGATGGCGTTCAGTTGCTCCAGTTGCCTGCGCAGTTTTTCGCTGATTGCCAAGAACTCTCCTTCGCCCAAGCGAACGTACTGTCCACGGCTGTGGCCAACCAGTTCCAGCAGTTGCGCCATGGAGAGGATCTTGTCCTTATCCACCTGCACACTGCCCTCTATCTCGAACCATCCGTTTTCTTTCTTCTTGATGGAGCCGCTCCAGGCACCGCCCGGTCGTCTCACCTTGATGCGCGCGCCCTCTTTCCATTCGCACACAATGTAGTCGGTATGTTGCTGCGCATAGTCGATGAGCGACAACAGTTCATCAGAACCCAGCACCACGGATTCTTCCGTCTTGAGTTCCTCTATGCCGGTGTCCTCTATCAGCTGCTTCAGTCGTTTCCTCTCCAGCGAAGTGTCGCGCATCACCCGCACGTATTGTCCTTCGGCATTTTGGGCAATCACCTCCTTGCCTTCGCGACCGGGCTTGCACTGTGTCCTGCTCCCTTCGAGCGGGCGCACGAAGACGGCGACGCTGTACGAGAGAACATCGTGGGGTGTTATCTGCAAGGTGAGCATGGCATCACCCTCTACGGTAGGCAACGTGCTGCCGCCTTCTATCAGGTCGCTGTTCACCTCTATCTTTCCGCCCAACTGGGACAGGAAGGCCTTCAGTTGCTCCTCAGCCTCGAGGGGGAAATGTTTCAATGTGAGCAGACGACGGTAGAACATCTTCTGCTCGTCGGTCACCTTGACGAAATCTATGGCAGAGGAGGTCCTCTTGACCACGATGTTGCCATCGTCCAGTTTATCCAGCGGCACGTTGCTTGTCACTTCGAATCCACCATCTGTCCTGTTCAGACTAATGAACGCCGGCTGTTCCCGCACCTCCATCAAGGTATAGGGAGCGGAGTTGCCGCTGTAGAGTCGACTCTCCTTCACCATTTCGGGCAACACATGTTTCAGACGCAGTTCCTCGTAGTAATATTCCGAGCGGTTATATGCCCGTTTGGATATGCGCTTGTCGTCAGCATTCATTTCCGGCATGTCCGAGAAGAGGAACTTCTGCATGGACACAGCCTTGCCGGCACTCCACGCGCCGCTCTTCAGTACCGACTGAAGACGGACATCCACCGTATCGCCACGTTTGCCAATGAAATAGGCCAGACGGGCAGTCCGGTTGCTGCCGTCCTCATCGTCAACGGACTTGCCCATAAGTTCATCGAGCACCTTTTCCCACTCCGGCTTTCGGTAGATGGACGAGAGCAACCCCTCCGTGCCGTACGCATGGTTGGCTTCCTGTTCCGACTCCTTGTCGAGCGGCATGTACTTTCGCTGTTCGTGCTTGAAGATGAGCCATCGTGGGGATTGCATTTCGGGATCTGTAATAGGAATTTCCACATAGTGGAGCATCAGCGACGCCAACGTGTAGTTTACGAGTTCACAGGATCTCAAAAAGTGGTTTACATTGGATTGAATAGTTGAGTTGGAGGATCTGATATAGAGCACATTATACAGTATCTGTGCCGCTTCGTTGGTGGTGGTACTTATCTTATTCAACGCCGCGCAAGCCGCTTTACCCTCCTCGGACTGCGACAGGTAGCAGATGAGCACGAAGAAGAAGTTGTAAATCTCATTGTCAAAGACTGTTGTACGCTTGCGCTCGTACTTACCCTGCAACTTCAGTGCCATGTTGTAGAGTTTGAATGCCTCGCCATAGTTGTGGTGGTAGGCTTCGTTAAGCGCGGCCATGATGCAGTGGTGCTTGTTATTGTAAAGGATAGGCGTGGACGGCCAATGGCCAAAAGACATATAGTCGATGAGGTCGCACAGACACAGATGCCGTTGTTTCATCTCCATGTCCACCCCCCAATCGATATCTTCTATCAGACGCTTTATATTGCCAATATCCATGAGAGCCTCATAACTTATAATGTTCTCTAGAGTAAAGTTTATGAGGGTGTTGGAGCTCTCCCATCGGAGATTCTTGATCAGCGGATGGAAGCGAGGGTCATCGACTTGTTGTCCCAACACATCCGCCAAATCTGTGCTGGAGTATCCAACCCGACGGTCCACCGAAGGGTTGCTGAATCCTCCGTAGATATAGTTCCAAACCAGTTTTTGCAAAGGGTCCTGACTAAAAGTATTACAAGCCTTGAGGATTTGGTCAACCAACGCATTCTCGTATTCAATGAAGTAGAGCATGGAGAAGACCATCATTTTGTTCTCGATGCGAAAGGTGTAGGAGGTGGAGGCATAGTTGTAATCTTTTACCCGGATGTACCCATCATGGTAGAGGTCGGAGGTGACGCTACGGAGGTCAACCGTTTTGTCGTCCGACAACTTTTGCACCAATTGACTCAACCGTTTATTATCCACCCTAGAGAGGTCATAGATGGTATAGAGTGCGACCAGGACTTTTTCCGACAGGTTGAATTCTTCAAACAATAATCTACAATTTACAGCCATAATTCGAGTAATAACGTAGCAGAAGGCCGGACCCGCAAAAGTCCGTACCGTCATTAGTGCGCAAAGGTAACACCTTTATCGGATAAATCCGCACAAGAGAGCGTATGAGTTGGCATATTCAAATAAAAGTCCTACTTTTGTGACGTAAATCACCCACAAACAGTTTGTGTTCATGTATTCAGATAAAAGGAATATACTTCAATTGGCTGCGCTGCTCAAGGTACACGGCGTCCACAAGATGGTGCTCTGCCCCGGTGTGCGCAATGCGGCAATCGTGCAGACTCTCTCCAACATAGATTCGTTCCACTGTTATGCCATGACGGATGTGCGCAGTGCGGGATTCTTTGCCGTCGGCCTCTCAATGCAAGGAGGAGGCACAGCGGTCGTCTGCTGCGACGCGGGAGCCTCGCTGGCCAACCTCTACCCTGCCGTGGCAGAAGCCGCCCGGCAACAGGTACCGCTCATCATCTTGTCAGCGGACCAGCCCAGCCTCTGCAACGGAACGATCGAGTCCTACTCGATACCTCAGGAGTGTTTGTTCGGTGAGCTCGTCAAGCTGTCCGTCACCCTGCCCGACGTCAAGACGGACGAGAAGGAACTGCACTGCAACCGGATAATCAACGAGGCCATACTGGAGACCCGTCACCACGGCAACGGACCGGTGCACATCAACGTGCCGGTGGCAGAGCCCATGTATCGGTTCACCGCCAAGGAGTTGCCCGACGTGCGTATCATCACCCGCTACCAAGGACTCAGTCTCTACGACCGCGACTACAACGACTTGATAGACCGGCTGAACAAACACAACCGCCGCATGGTGGTGGCCGGACAGATGAGCCTCATCTACCTCTACGACAAACAGTATGAGAAACCGCTGGCAAAGCAGTTCGTGTGGCTGACGGAACACTTGGGGAACAAGACCGTTCCGGGTACTCCCATACGCAATTTCGACTCAGCCATCAGTTCCATGAGCGAGGACCGCCTCATCACCATGAAACCTGACCTGCTCATCACATTCGGCGGACAGGTGGTGTCGAAGCAGCTGAAGAAGTATTTCAAGAACTATCCGCCCAAAGAGCATTGGCATGTGTCACAGGACGGCAAGCTGACCGACCCCTTCGGCATACAAACCACGGTGATAGAGATGAACCCGTTTGAGTTCTTCGAGAAGGTGGTGCGTCTGATGGATGGCAAGCCAACCAACTTCCCGCTAATGTGGGAAAACTATTGCAAGACTATCGCCACCCCGTCGTTCCCCTACACCCAGATGGCCGTCATCGGCCAGTTGATGCAATCGTTGCCAGGCAGCTGTGCCCTTCATTTGGCCAATGGCTCCGCAGTGCGTTATGCCCAGCTGTATCCCCTCGCATCGGATGTGGAAGTGTGCGGCAACCAAGGTACCGGTGGCATCGAAGGGTGTCTGTCCACCGCCATCGGCTATGCGACGGCTTCGGACAAGCTCAACTTTGTGATCATTGGCGACCTCAGTTTCTTTGTGGATATGAATGCCTTGTGGTGTCAACACGTTCGTCCGAACCTGCGCATCCTGTTGCTCAACAATGGTGGGGCGGAAGGATTTCACACCCTACCCGGCATGGACAAAGGCAGCAATTCCCAGCCATACCTTACAGCCGGTCACCAGACATCGGCCCGCGCATGGGCCGAAGAGAGAGGCTTCGCCTACCTCAGCGTGAAAGGCGGAGACGAGCTAGACGGAGCCATGCAACTGTTCACCGCCCCCGAGGAGAAGGAGCGTCCACTATTGTTGGAGGCCTTTACCGACCAAGAGACCGACACGACGGAACTCCGTGCCTACTACCGAAGAATAAAGGAGGAGCACAAAGAGCAATAGTCCGCCGTCTCTCCACCGACATAGTGTAAGAGGACCTTCCGGCATTTGGAGCGACTACTATATATAATATAGGTATACTGGAGACGAAATAAGCGAGGTCCTAAGTCACCGGTCAACGAGTATAAAGGCCGTTGGGCATTGGACTATATTATCCCTCCACTTCGCTCAGTTCCATCCAACGGAGCGTCTTCTCGTCGAGCTCATCGTTCAGGGCGGGCAGGCGTTTCGACTTCTCGGTCAGTTCATCCACCTGCAGGGTTCCGCTGCACAGGGCCTCCTCTATGGACTTCTTCTCCTGCTCCAAGGCTTCGATGTCCACCTCCAGCTGCTCCAGTTCCTTCTTCTCCTTGAAGCTGAGCTTACGCTTTTCGGTCAGACGCACCTTGCCGACCTTCTCCTCCACGGGTTTCCGTTCCTCACGGTCCCGCTGCGACTTCATCTCCTTCCACTCACGGTAGTCGGTGTAGTTGCCCGGAAAATCGCGGATATCACCCTGGCCGTTGAAAACCAACAGATGGCCCACCACCTTGTCCATGAAATAGCGGTCGTGCGACACGACGATGACACACCCCTTGAAGGCTCGCAGATATTCCTCCAGCACCTGTAGTGTGACGATGTCCAGGTCGTTGGTGGGCTCGTCCAGCACCAGGAAGTTGGGGTTCTTCATCAGTACGGTGCAGAGGTATAGCCGCCGCTTCTCGCCACCGCTCAGCTTATAGACGTAACTGTGTTGCGCCTCAGGGGTAAAGAGGAAATGCTGCAGGAACTGCGACACCGTCAGTTGTTTGCCGTTGCCCAGTTCCACCACCTCAGCGATGTCCTGCACCACGTCGATCACCTTCATCTGCTCGTCGAACTTCAGTCCGTCCTGCGAATAGTAGCCAAAGCGCACCGTCTCGCCGATATCCACCGTTCCGCTGTCAGGCTTCACCAGTCCCATCAGCATCTTTATGAAGGTAGACTTGCCGGTTCCGTTGTTACCGACGATGCCCATCTTCTCGTACCGGGCAAAGATGTAGGAGAAGTTGTCGAGGATAGTCAGGTCACCGAAACGTTTGCAGAGGTGGTCCACCTCAAATATCTTCGAGCCGATGTACGAAGCTTTCACGTCCAGCTTCACCTGGTTGTTGTATTGTCGCTGCTTGGCCACCTTCTCCAACTCGTAGAAGGCCTCCTCGCGGTAGCGGGCCTTGTGACCGCGGGCCTGAGGCATCCGTCGCATCCATTCCAGCTCGGTGCGATAGAGGTTATTGGCCCGTGCTATCTCGGCATTGGTTGAGTCGATGCGTTCCTGGCGCTTGTCCAGGTAATAGCTGTAGTTTCCTTTGTAATTATAAATCTGTCGGTTGTCTATCTCCAGTATCTCGGAGCAAACGCGGTCCAGGAAATAGCGGTCGTGCGTCACCATCAGCAGACTCAGGTTGCCATGCTGCAGGTAGTTCTCCAGCCACTCGGTCATGTCGAGGTCCAGATGGTTGGTAGGCTCGTCCAGTATCAGCAGATCGGGCTCGTTAATCAGTTCGTTGGCCAATGCGACACGCTTCAGCTGACCGCCCGACAGCTGGCTCACAGGTTGGTTGAAGTCCGTAATCTTCAGCTGGGTAAGTATTTGTTTTATCTTCCGCTCGTAGTCCCAGGCATTATTCTGCTCCATCTGTTCCATGAGGTCGTCCAGGCCCGGGTTGCCGTCCGTGGCCAGACAGGTTTCGTACTTTCGCACCAAGCTACCCAGCACGCTGCCATGGTAGAAGCAGGCCTCTATCACCGTCAGGTCTTCGGGATAGTAAGGGATCTGCTCCAGATATCCCACCTTCAGGTCTTTGCGGAAGACGATGCTCCCTTCGTCGTAACCTTCCCTACCGGCCAGGATGTTCAGCAAGGTGGTCTTGCCACTGCCATTCTTCGCTATCAGTCCGATCCGTTGTCCCTCGGCTATGCCGAAAGAGATTTGCCGGAACAGCACAAGGTTGCCAAATGACTTTGTCAGTCCGTCTACTTGTAAATAAGGCTTTGCCATCTCAGAGTACCGATTCTATTTGCTGCTTAATCTGCTGAAACGACACCTTCAAGTCGGGCACCTGCGAGGCGGACTTCAGCAAACCCTCCACCTCCACCACGATGTCCGTCCCCGCAAACTGCAGGGCAGGATACTCGTTGCAGCCGTCGATGACCGTCACCCAGTCGAAGCCGTCCATCTCATTCACCAGTATGGTGCCGAACGCCACTCCCAAAGCGGCCAAAGCCCCTTCGGGCTTCTTCTTGCCGAATGTCTTTTGGGAGATCACCTGTTGGATGAGGGCGATGTCCTGCTCCGACGAGCGAAAATCTTTCTTCAGCACATTCTTTATCTGGGAGACCGCCCAGTCGAACGACTCGTTGATGCGGTTTATCTCCAACACCCGGACGGGTATCACGGCTTTGGGATAGCGGACATGCATGTCGCGTAACTCCAAGGAGGCTATCACCCCTTCCGCCAATTTCACCGATGCTCCTTTGGGCACTGTGAAGGAACATTCGGCGTACGTGTCCTTCTCACCAAGCACCCACAGGTGCATGGTGTAGGCAAGGCCGTCCTCCACAAAGTCCTCTTTGCTGTAGACACAGTTCCACGGCCCCACGACCACACGCCGGGATCCCGCATTCTGCTTCAGTTCGTCCGCCATCACATCGTCGGCATACGACCCGGACGCATCCTTAAACACCGATATCCGGAAGTTCCCGTCCCATTTGTTGGGATTGTAGAAGAGGAAACATTCCTCACTGTCCTCAAACTCGCACCACTGGGCAGGATAGCGCAAAGCGAACCACCCGCCAGGAGCTATGTAATACTTTTCGTCCATATCTAATAATAATGTATGTCGCTAAGAGAAAGTGTCACCAACATACAGATATTGGCGGCACACCTCAGATGTATGCATGCCGTCAATATCCGCAATCCGGTGCATGACACCGGACATTAAAACTCCTGTTACGGAGCACCCCGTAGAAAATCAGTTATCTTACAGCGATGCTCTCAACCTCCACCAGCACATTCTTGGGCAGACCTTTCACTGCCACGGCAGAGCGTGCAGGGAAATCGCCGTCGAAATATTTGGCGTAAACACTGTTCATATCACCGAACAAAGACATATCGGCCATGAAAACGGTTGTCTTTACAATGTTAGCGGTTGTCAGTCCAGCCTCGGCCAACACACTCTTGATGTTCTCGAAGCACTGTGTAGTTTGTTCCACGATGCCACCTTCAACAACCTCGCCCGTAGCCGGATTGATAGGAATTTGACCAGAGAGGAATATTGTACCGTTCACTTCTACCGCCTGACTGTAAGGACCGATTGCTGCCGGAGCCTTTGTCGTTGAGATAATTTTCTTCATAGTTACTTTTAAGTTTAAATACCATTTAAATGTAATTCATTGGTAAAGGTACGCATTTTCGCCGAACTGCCTACGCAAACCGCCATACAATAGTCCGGGAATTACATTTTTTAACCTGAGCAAGTTTTCCACACAGACGGATACGGCGCTCACAGCACAGTGCGTGTACATGTATATTATATAAGGTATATATACATAGAACACAGCAATAAAAATTTTCGCGAAAGGACTTGAAATATAAAAAATCTTTGTATTTTTGCAGCGTCAAAAAGATGTACGAGAGTCCTTTCTCCTACATTAGATTGTATCAATCGGACATCAACAAACAACTAAATATCCAATTTACATACATCGATGATTTTCTCCACTACGCACAAAGAAAGAAGGAGGATGAATCGTGTTGTGCTATCAAACGGTTAAAAACTTAGATTTTATAACGTTATGTATTATAACATTATCCAGTTAAACGACAAAACGCAGGACGAGTTGCTGCAGATTGCCCAAGAGTTGGGAATAGAAAAAGTGAATTCGCTCGACAAACAAGACCTCGTCTATAAGATATTGGACGCGCAAGCCGACGTGGCCGCATCGAAGAAAAACGGTTCCGACGGTGCCAAGGACAAAGGCAAACGCTCGCGTATCAACGTGAAGAAAGACGCTGCCGACAAGGTCTACACAACCAACCAAGAGAAAGCCAAGAAAGTATCGCAGGGTAAAAAGGCTGCCGCCAACGCAAAATCGGGCGCCGAAGCCACCGAGACAAAGAAGTCGAAAGAGGCCGTCATAGCAGAAGTCCCCAAGGCGGAACCGCAGGAGGCAGCCCCAGCAGCAGACAACAGCGCCACTGACGCCGCCAAGGAGAACGCACCCAAGAAACGCGGACGCAAGCCGGGCAGCAAGAGCAAAACCGCCCAGGCCAAGGAAGAACCCCAAGCAGCAGCACAGCCCACCAACAAATCCGAGCAGGCCGTAGAGACCGCACCGATGCAGGAGTCTGCGAAGCCGTCAGCCATCCAGCAGGATCTCCCCTTCGCCGACGACATCGACAAGAGCATGGACGAGCCCCTGCCACCGCTGAATACCGACGACTTCATCCCCGTGGAGGATATGCCTACCGAGAAGGATGAAATACCCTCGGAACTGATTACCAAGTTCGAGGCACCCAAGGCACCCGCCGCCCCTGAGCAGACGCCCGCACAGAACCACAAGAGCAACAACCGTCAGCAGATGCGCCAGCAACAAGGCAAATACACCACCAACAACACGCGTCAGCAAAACAGCAACGGATATAACCAACCGCAGTATGACGAGCGCCCGATGCCCCAGCCCGAGCGTCGTCCTATTGAGCGCGAACGCCCCTACGACTTCGAAGGTATCCTCAACGGTACCGGGGTGTTGGAGATCATGCAAGACGGCTATGGTTTCCTACGTTCATCGGACTACAACTACCTCTCCTCACCCGACGACATCTATGTGTCGCAGTCGCAGATCAAGCTGTTCGGACTGAAGACAGGCGATGTGGTAGACGGTACCATCCGTCCGCCGAGAGAGGGCGAGAAGTATTTCCCCTTGGTGAAAGTCAACAAGATCAACGGTAAAGACCCCGCCATGGTGCGCGACCGTGTTCCGTTCGATCACCTCACACCGCTCTTCCCCGAGGAGAAGTTCCAGCTCTGCAAAGGCTACAACGACAACCTGTCCGCCCGTGTGGTAGACCTCTTCTCCCCCATCGGCAAAGGCCAGCGCGCCCTCATCGTGGCACAGCCCAAGACCGGTAAGACCATCTTGATGAAGGACATCGCGAACGCCATTGCCGCCAACCACCCGGAGGTGTACATGATCATGTTGCTGATTGACGAGCGCCCCGAGGAGGTTACCGACATGGCACGCAGCGTAAATGCGGAGGTGATTGCCTCTACGTTCGACGAGCCCGCCGAGCGTCACGTGAAGATTGCCGGCATCGTGTTGGAGAAAGCCAAACGCATGGTAGAGTGCGGTCACGATGTGGTCATCTTCCTCGACTCCATCACCCGACTGGCCCGCGCCTACAATACCGTATCACCGGCATCCGGCAAGGTGCTGTCCGGTGGTGTCGACGCCAATGCGCTACACAAGCCCAAACGCTTCTTCGGTGCCGCACGCAACATTGAGAACGGAGGATCGCTCACCATCATCGCCACCGCATTGATTGATACCGGATCCAAGATGGACGAGGTAATCTTCGAGGAGTTCAAGGGAACAGGCAACATGGAGCTCCAACTCGACCGCAACCTGTCCAACAAACGCATCTTCCCGGCCGTCAACATCATCGCATCCAGCACGCGCCGCGACGACTTGCTGCTCGACAAGCAGACCCTCGACCGCATGTGGATTCTGCGCAAGTACCTGTCCGACATGAACCCGTTGGAAGCAATGGATTTCGTAAAGGACAAATTGGAGAAGACCAAAAACAACGAGGAATTCCTCATGAGTATGAACTCATAAGGCCGGCATACCGCTCCAAAAGAAACCAGCCCTGCTTCCCGATGAAGGAGCAGGGCTGATTTCTTTTGGTTAATCGGTCGACATACCACCTAAAAAAATGGCTCTGATTCCCAATGGAGAAACAAGGCTCATTCTCTTAGTCAACCATCTGATGGCGAGTGTCTCTTGCCGTAGTCCAGTCTATGGTTAGAAGGGGAGGTCACCCGAGTCGCCAGCAGCGAAACCCATCGAGGCACCATCGTTACCTAACGAACCGCTGGCCGGCTCATTCTCAAACGGTGCGGGCGGGAACGGTGGGATGTCCGCATCCTGCACCGCTACCTGTGCGGGCTGTCCAGTGTTGCGCACCACGCGCCATGCACGGAGTTGATTGTACCAACGTCCGTTCCATTCGCGGGCATCAATGTCGAAACTAACCGTCAGATCCTCGCCAGCCTGTATGTTGAACTGGCTAATCTTGTCCGGGCCAAACACTTCGAAGCACATCTTTCTAGGATACTGATCCTGTGTCGTTTCGATGACGTACTCTTGTGCCTTCCACTCATTTCCAGCTCTCGAAACCCCGCCTCGAGGCTCCAAGACTGCTATTATCTTACCTGATATTTCCATTAAACTTGTATTTTTACGATGCGAAAGTACGATAAAAATATTTAATAAGCCAATTTTCACCGGATAATTTAGGGCACGTCTGCAATTTTTCGTAACTTTGTAAACAATTACAAATAGTTAAAAACATAAATAGGATTACTATGAAATTTGTTGTTAAAAGTGTAGACTTATTCAATCATTTACAGGCTATTAGCCGTGTTATAAGTTCCAAGAATACGCTTCCGATAATGGATTGTTTCCTCTTCGACCTGCAGGACGGAACGCTGTCTATCACCGCTTCAGACACAGAAACCACGATGATCACCCAGGTGGAAGTACTCGACAGCGACTCCAACGGACGCTTCGCCGTGGTGGCTAAAACGTTGCTCGACGCATTGAAAGAGATTCCCGACCAGGGACTGACCTTCGAAGTGGATCTCAGTACCTTTGCTATCGTCGTCAGATATATGAACGGTCAATACAACATCATCGGCCAGTCTTCGGACACCTACCCCTTCCCGCCTATGCTGGGGGTAAACTCCGAAAGCATCACCATAAAGTCGAGCATCGTGGCGAACGGCATCACACGGTCCATCTTCGCTTCGGGAGAGGATGAGCTCCGTCCCGTGATGAGCGGTGTCTATTTCGACATTCAACAGGACAGCGTGACTTTCGTCGCATCCGACGGACATAAGTTGTCACGCATCAAGAGATTCGATTGCAATGGCACGGAGAAGTCGTCATTCATCCTGCCCAAGAAGCCGGCCAACTTGCTTCGCAACGTGCTCCCGAAGGACGACAGCGAAGTGCTTATCGATTTCGACGACCGCAATGTCGTGTTCGCCACCATCGACTACAAACTCATCTGCCGCCAGCTCGAAGGACGCTACCCCAACTACAACTCTGTCATCCCCAAGAACAACCCACTGAGAATAACCGTCGACAGGCTTGCGCTACAGAGCGCGCTGAAGCGTGTGTCGGTGTTCGCTTCCACGGAAAACAGTCTGGTCAAGCTTCGTTTCCAGAACAACCAGATGACCGTGTCGGCACAGAATCTGGACTTCTCCACCTCAGCCGAGGAGTCGGCATCCTGCAACTACGACGGACAGCCATTCAGCATTGGCTTCAGAGCACCGTTCCTAATAGAGTTTCTCAACAATCTCTCGGGACAGAACGTCGACCTCGAGTTGGCCGATCCTTCACGCCCAGGCATCTTCGTACCATCCCAGCAAGAAGAGAACGAGGAGATTCTTATGCTGTTGATGCCTATGATGTTGAATGACTAACCCCCATACTAGTAGAAAGATCTTATGAAATTGAACCTAAAGAATCCGATTGTCTTCTTCGACCTGGAGACAACCGGCACCAATATCAACTCGGACCGCATTGTGGAGATTTGCTACCTGAAGGTTTACCCCAACAGCAACGAGGAAGCAAAGACAATGCGCATCAATCCGGGCATGCACATTCCCGAAGAGTCTACGGCCATACACGGTATACACGACGAGGATGTGGCCGACTGCCCCACCTTCAAGGAGGTGGCAACCAACGTGGCACACGACATCGAGGGATGTGACCTGGCCGGATTCAACTCCAACCGCTTCGATATTCCCATGCTCGCCGAGGAGTTTCTGCGGGCAGGCGTGGACATCGATATGGGCAAGCACAAGTTCGTCGATGTACAAGTTATTTACCACAAGCTGGAGCAGCGCACCCTGTCCGCCGCCTACAAATTCTACTGCAACAAGAATTTGGAGGATGCCCACACGGCCGAAGGCGACACAAGGGCTACCTATGAGGTACTGAAGGCACAGTTGGACAGATACCCGGACGTACTGAAGAACGACATCGCATTCCTCTCGGAATACTCCAGTTTCACACGCAATGTGGACTTTGCCGGACGCATCGTCTACGACGACAAAGGAGTGGAAGTGTTCAACTTCGGCAAGTACAAGGGCGTGCCCGTGAAAGAGGTGTTCCGCAGAGACCCGGGCTACTACAGCTGGATGCTGCAGGGAGACTTCTCACTGAACACCAAACAGGTGTTGACAAAAATCAAATTGAGCGACCTCGGCAAGTAGACTTCAAACGCAAACAAGATGTTACAAGGGAAAAATATTGTTCTGGGCATAACCGGGAGCATCGCAGCGTACAAAGCTGCCATCCTTATCAGAGGACTGATAAAGCGAGGAGCCGAAGTGCAGGTGGTCATCACTCCGGCGGGGAAAGAGTTCATCACCCCAATCACCCTGTCGGCACTGACCAGCAAACCTGTCATCAGCGAGTTTTTCGCCCAACGCGACGGCACATGGCACAGCCACGTGGACCTCGGGCTGTGGGCTGATGCCATGGTGATAGCTCCTGCTACCGCCTCCACCATCGGCAAGATGGCCAATGGTGTTGCGGACAATATGCTGGTCACCACTTATCTATCTATGAAAGCGCCAGTCTTCGTGGCTCCCGCCATGGATCTGGACATGTTCCGCCACCCCTCTACCCAGCACAACCTGCAGACGCTTCGTTCTTACGGCAACCACATCATTGAGCCGGCGGAGGGCGAACTGGCCAGCCACCTGGTGGGCAAAGGCCGTATGGAGGAACCCGAGAACATCGTCAGCGTAATCGACGACTACTTCGACCAATGCGAGGAGCTCAAGGGAAAAGAAATACTGATTACCGCCGGACCGACCTACGAGAAGATTGACCCCGTGAGGTTCATCGGCAACTACTCCTCCGGCAAGATGGGGTATGCCCTGGCCGAGGAGTGTGCCAACCGGGGAGCCAACGTCACCCTGGTGAGCGGCCCTGTACAGCTGACCGCCAAAAATCCTGCCATACGCACCATTCACGTGGAGTCGGCCAGCGAGATGGCAGCGGCTTCGAAAGAGGCATTCCCCACGATGGACGCGGCTATACTCTGCGCGGCGGTAGCCGACTTCACCCCCGAGCAGAAAGCCGACCATAAGATAAAGCGACTGAAGGACGACTTGGTCATTCGGCTGAAACCTACCGAGGACATCGCGGCCGCACTGGGCAAGGCGAAGAAAGACAAACAGGTACTGGTGGGCTTCGCGCTGGAGACCAACCAAGAAATGGAGCACGCGCAGGATAAGCTCAAGCGGAAGAACTTCGACTTCATTGTGCTGAACTCACTCAACAACAAAGGAGCCGGGTTCCGTTGCGACACCAACCAAGTCACACTCATCGACGCCACCGGCCACACGGACTTCCCGCTGAAGAGCAAGACCGAGGTGGCGGCTGACATCGTCGACCGGCTATGCCAGTGCCTGCAGAGCAAGAACTAAAGGAGAAAACGCGACTATGCTACAATCATTATCTATTGAACATTACGCACTGATAGACCAACTCCATATAGAGTTCAAAGAGGGATTCTCGGTAATAACGGGCGAGACCGGTGCCGGCAAGTCCATCATCCTGGGAGCCATCGGACTACTACTGGGACAACGGGCCGACGCCAAGGCCATCCGAAACGGAGAGACCAAATGTTCCGTGGAGGGCGAGTTCAACATCTCCGCCTACCGGATGGAGGGATACTTCCAAGAAAACGACCTTCAATACGATGGTGACGTGTGCATCTTGCGGCGAGAGATTCACGCCTCGGGCAAGAGCCGCGCCTATATCAACGATTCTCCCGTCACGCTGAGTCAGATGAAGGACCTGGGCGACCGGCTGATAGACATCCACTCGCAACATCAGAACTTGCTGCTCAACAACGAGGACTTCCAGTTGAGGATTCTCGACCTGATAGCCTCCGATGCCAAAGAACTGAGTGCATACAAGTCGCTCTATGCCGACTACCGCGGCTGCTGCTCCAAACTGCAACAGACCATCGAAGAGAGTCAGCGCAACAAGGCGGACGAGGACTACCTGCAGTTCCAACTGTCGCAATTGGACGAGGCCAAACTGCAGACCGGTGAACAGGAGGAGCTGGAACAGGAGATGGACCTGCTGAGCCATGCCGAGGAGATAAAGGAACAATTCTATAAAGTAGAATCCATACTCAACGGCGACGAGCAAGGCGTGTTGCAAGCCGTCAAGGAGGCACTCAACAGTCTGCACGGGCTGCAGGACATATACCCAGCGACCCAGGAACTGGCCAACCGCATGGAAAGTTGCTACATCGAGATGAAGGACATCGGGATGGAGGTGGAAAGCTGCAACGAAGAAATTTCGTTTAACCCCGAGCGGCTGGAACAGGTCAACGAGCGGCTCAACCTCATCTACACCCTCCAGCAGAAACATCATGTGGAGACCATCGACGAACTGATAAGCATAGCCGACGACTACCGGACACAGCTGCAAGCCATCACCTCCAGCGACGATGTCATCGCCGGACTGACACGGCAGAAGGAGGAGATGCACAAGCAACTCCTCACCCTGGCGGAGGGGCTGACCGGGCTGCGAACCGCTAGCGGACAAAAGATACAGAGCCAGATGATGAGCCGACTCACACTGCTGGGCATGCCCAACGTGAAGTTCGAGGTGGAACTGGAGCCTATGGCCGAACCGGGAGCGTCCGGCATGGACCGCGTAGTCTTCCTCTTCTCGGCCAACAAGAACAGCAAGTTGCAACCCGTGGCCTCCATTGCCTCCGGCGGTGAGATAGCCCGTGTGATGTTGTCACTCAAAGCCATGATAGCGGGAGCAATGAACCTGCCCACCATCATCTTCGACGAGATAGACACCGGGGTGTCCGGCGAGATAGCCGAGAAGATGGCTTACATCATGAAGGAGATGAGCAGCAACGGGCATCAGATTGTCAGCATCACCCATTTGCCACAGATTGCCGCATTGGGCGACACACATTATAAGGTATACAAGCGCGATGAGGAGAGCGGGACAACGAGCCACATCGACCAGCTTGACAACGAACAGCGTGTCATGGAGCTGGCACACATGCTGAGCGGCAGCACACTGTCGGAGGCGGCCGTCAACAATGCCAAGGCCCTGCTGGAACACGCAAAGAATAAATGATAAATTATGTATTCGGAAAAGAGTGAAATGATATTCGGCGTGAGGGCTGTCATAGAGGCCATCGAAGCCGGAAAAGAGATAGATAAGATACTGGTGAAGCGAGACATGCAGAGCGACCTGTCAAAAGAGTTGTTCGCTGCCCTCAAGGGAACACTGATACCCGTGCAACGGGTACCTGTGGAACGCATCAACCGCATCACACGCAAGAATCATCAAGGTGTGGTGGCGTTCATCTCCGCCATCACGTACCAACATATAGAGGACCTGGTACCCACCCTGTTCGAGGCGGGCAAGAGCCCCTTACTGATGATGCTCGACGGACTGACGGACGTGCGCAACTTCGGTGCCATAGCACGTACGTGCAACTGCGCGGGTGTGGACGCCATCGTCATCCCGGCCCGCAACAGCGTCAGCGTGAACGCCGATGCCATCAAGACCTCAGCCGGGGCACTCCACACACTGCCCGTATGCCGCGAGCAGAACCTCACCACGACGATAAAGTTCCTGAAGAACAGCGGGTTCAAGATTGTAGCGGCGACGGAGGATGGCGACTACGACTACACACAGGCCAACTACAAAGATCCCGTGTGCATCATCATGGGAGCCGAGGACACGGGAATACCCGACGAGCACCTGGCCCTGTGCGACGAGTGGATAAAGATACCGATGTTCGGCAACATCGAGTCGCTGAACGTGTCGGTAGCGGCGGGCATCCTCATCTATGAGGCGATACGCCAACGCGGATTTAAACAAGAATGACAAATAACATTTACGGATATGAATAGATTGACATTAAGCATTGTAGGACTAACGATGGCTGCGGCTGCGATGGCTCAGGTCCCAAAGGCCGTGACGCAAGCGAAGAAGGCTGTGTTCTCTGTCATCACCTACGACAACAACGATAAGATTATCGGATCGGGCAACGGATTCTTCATCAGCCCTAAAGGCGATGGCGTGTCCGACTACACCTTATTTAAAGGGGCCACGAAAGCGGTAGTGGTCGATGCCGACGGCAAACAGCACACCGTGGACTGCATTCTGGGAGCCAACGAGATGTACGACGTCGTGAAGTTCCGCATCAAGGCGGAGAAGAACGTATCGGCTATAACACTGGAGACCACCGCAGCAGCCAAGGGAGCTACGCTCTACCTCCTGCCCTACTCCACCCAGAAACAGGCTACACCACAGAGCGCACAAGTCTCTGAGGTGAGCGACATCGACAACGGCGACAAGTACTACACACTCGCCCTCTCCACCACCGACAAGATGGTCAACTGCCCGGTAGTGAACGACAAAGGTAATGCAGTAGGCATGATACAAAAAGGCAGTTCCGAAAAGGAGTCAAAGAGTTACGCCCTAGGGGCATCCTACGTAGCACGCCTCTCCATGACAGCCTTGTCGAGCAACGACTATGCCCTCAACAGTATCGGCATAAAGAAAGGTTTCCCCAGTCAGGAAGACCAGGCGTTGGTCTATCTCTACATGCTCTCCGGCTCCATATCGGCCGAAGAGTATCTGCAACGACTCGACGATTTCCTTGCTGAGTTTCCCAACAGTGCAGACGGATATTTCCGACGTGCATCAGCCAACATCAGTCTCTACAAGGACGAGGCGCACTATGCCACCGCCGAGAAAGACATAGAGAAGGCACTCAGCCTGACCAAACAGAAGGACAACATGCTCTACGACCTCAGCAAAGTCTACCTGGAGGCGGCCTTCTCGGGGTTCAGTTACAAGGACTGGAACACCGATAAGGCTATCGCCACTATCAAGGAGGCT
This sequence comes from Bacteroidaceae bacterium, assembly GCA_963643925.1. GTDB lineage: Bacteria > Bacteroidota > Bacteroidia > Bacteroidales > Bacteroidaceae > Phocaeicola_A. The sequence continues at coordinate 28,467 of CAVINS010000019.1, read as the reverse complement.
ATCGCCATCAACCCCTCACCCATCTACGTGCAGCAACAGGGCGAAATCCTCTTCGTCATGGAGAAGTACGAAGAGGCGTACGACTGCTTCAACATGGTGAATCAGTCAGAGATAAAGAGTGAGACATCTCTGTCCCACGCAGCCAAATGCAAGGAAAAACTGGGACAGAGAGAGGAAGCTTTGTCACTGATGGACAGCACCCTCAATTTCTTAGGCTCTCCTCTTCCTGTAAAAGCTGCCGCTTACCTGTTACAACGGGCGGCGATAAAGACGAGCCTGAAAATGTACCGACAAGCAGTTGCCGACTACAACCAATACGAGAAGCTCCTCAACGGACGCGTAGGTGCTGCCTTCTACTTACTGCGTGAGCAAAACGAGCTGGAAATCCGCATGAACCAACAGGCGCTGGACGACATAAAGAAGGCAGTAGAGTTGGAGCCCCGGAATCCGGACTATCTGATGGAGTTGACCTCGCTTCACATCAAGTTCAACCAGCTGAACGAAGCCTTGGAAGCCGCCAAGAGAGGCATCGAGGTGGATCCCGACAACGTTCACTTCTACCGCATGCTTGGCTACTGTCAAGTGCAGACCGGGGCAAAGGCAGAGGGTAAGGCCAACCTGCTGAAGGCAAAGGAGAAGGGCGACCCCAATGCGGAGAGCATTATCGAGAAATATTGCAAGTAACACAAACAGTGAGGGTAAGACCGAAGTGAGAATGGATGCGCAAAAGGGCACTGACCATCAAAATGTGGTGTCATTTATTGCCTAATTGAATCATTCATTCTAATTTTGCAACAAATCTACAGAACAAAATCTATTAAAGAGAACTGCTATATGTATTTATGCGAACAAACATGGCGCTGGTATGGGCCGAATGACCCCGTAAGTCTGTGGGACATCAAGCAAGCCGGAGCAACGGGTATCGTCAATGCCTTGCACCATATCCCCAATGGTGAGGTATGGACAGTGGAAGAGATTATGAAACGCAAACGGATGATTGAAGAGGTTGGCCTCACATGGTCTGTTGTGGAGAGTATCCCCGTACACGAACACATCAAGACACAGACCGGCGACTTCATGCGTTACATCGAGAACTACAAACAGAGCATACGCAACCTGGCGCAATGTGGTGTCATGGTTGTCACTTACAACTTCATGCCAGTGCTCGACTGGACCCGCACGGACTTGGCCTACACGCTGCCCGACGGTTCCAAAGCGTTGCGCTTCGAGCGCGCAGCATTCATTGCCTTCGACCTGTTCATACTGAAACGTCCCGGAGCCGAGAAGGATTACTCCGAAGCGGACAAGGCGAAGGCTAAAGCCCGCTACGACCGGATGAACGAGGCGGACAAACAACTGCTCGTGCGCAATATGATTGCCGGATTGCCCGGATCGGAGGAGAGCTTCACTGTGGAACAGTTTCAGGAAGCATTGAACAGATATCAAGATATCGACGCAGAGAAGCTGCGCGCGAACTTGATATTCTTCCTCAAGGAGATAGCTCCCGTGGCCGATGAGGTGGGCGTGAAGCTGGCCATCCATCCGGACGACCCCCCGTACACCATCCTCGGACTGCCGCGCATCATGAGCACCGAGGCCGACTTCAACCGTTTGGTGGAGGCTGTGCCCAACAAGTCGAACGGGCTCTGTCTGTGCACCGGCTCGCTGGGTGTGCGCGCCGACAACGATTTGGCCGGCATGATGGAACGTCTGGGCGACCGCGTCTACTTTGTGCATCTGCGCAGTACCCAACGCGACGACGAAGGCAACTTCTACGAAGCCAACCACCTGGAGGGCAACGTAGACATGTACAACGTGATGAAGGCATTCCTCGCCTTGCAGCAACGCCTCAAGGTGTCAATCCCCATGCGTCCCGACCACGGGCACCAGATGATTGACGACTTGAAGAAGAAGACCAACCCCGGATACTCGTGCCTGGGCCGCTTGCGTGGACTGGCAGAGTTACGTGGACTGGAGATGGGCATCGCCAAGTCGCTGTTCCAGTAAGGGATACCCTACAGAGAGTATACATTATTATATATAGGACACATTCAAATCAAATAAATATATGCTTACCATCAAACAAATTACAGAAAACACGGACGAGGTAATCCGCGGTCTTGAGAAAAAGCATTTTAAAGACGCAAAAGAAGTCATTGCGCAAGTTATTGAACTGAACAACAAACGCCGCACGTCACAGAATGCCTTGGACAAAAATTTGGCAGAAGTGAACGCTTTATCGAAGTCCATCGGCTCACTGATGAAAGAGGGAAAGAAGGACGAGGCCGAGAATGCCAAGGCACGTGTAAGCGAACTGAAGAATGCCAACAAGTCAATTCAAGAAGAGATGGACGGAGCTGCAGCAGAGATGCAGACACTTTTATATACAATTCCTAACGTTCCCTACGAGGAGGTGCCCGAAGGTTTCGGTGCCGAGGACAACGTGGTGGAGAAAATGGGGGGCGACATGCCCGAACTTCCCGCCGATGCCCTGCCCCACTGGGAATTGGCGAAGAAGTACGATCTGATTGATTTCGAGCTGGGTGTGAAGATTACCGGTGCAGGTTTCCCCGTATACAAAGGCAAAGGCGCCCGACTGCAGAGAGCCCTCATCAACTTCTTCCTCGACGAAGCCCGTGAGGCTGGCTATCTGGAGGTGATGCCTCCTACGGTTGTCAATCAGGCTTCCGGCTACGGCACGGGGCAACTTCCCGACAAAGAGGGACAGATGTACCACTGCAACCTAGACGACCTCTACATGATTCCTACCGCCGAGGTGCCTGTGACCAACATCTACCGCGACGTCATCCTCGACGAGAAAGACCTGCCTATCAAGAACTGCGCCTACACAGAGTGTTTCCGTCGCGAAGCCGGTTCGTATGGTAAGGACGTACGTGGACTGAACCGTCTGCACGAGTTCTCGAAAGTGGAAATCGTACGCATCGACACCCCGCAACACTCCAAAGAGTCGCACAAAGAGATGTTGGCCCATGTGGAAGGTCTGCTGCGCAAACTGGAACTGCCGTACCGCATCCTGCGTCTGTGCGGCGGTGATATGAGCTTCACCTCTTCTATCTGCTTCGACTTCGAGGTGTTCTCAGCAGCCCAGAAGCGTTGGCTGGAGGTCAGCTCGGTATCCAACTTCGACAGCTATCAGGCCAACCGATTGAAATGCCGTTACCGCACGGCGGAGAAGAAGACAGAACTCTGCCACACATTGAACGGTTCGGCTCTGGCCCTGCCACGTATAGTTGCCGCCCTGTTGGAGAACAACCAGACATCCGAAGGCATCCGTTTGCCGAAGGCTTTGGTTCCTTACTGCGGATTTGAGATGATAGACTAAGACATCACCAATTTGAAAGCTATGCGCTACGGTACCGCCACGAAGCGTGCCGTAGCGTTTTTTTCACATGATAAAGGTACTGATTAACCCCAAGTACGAGCATCTGAGGAGCTTCATCGAACAGATTGCCACGAACTTCGACCAGATGGGACGCGAGATTTACCACGGACGAAACGTCATCCGAGTGATAGCGTCACCCGACGGCACGGAGGTCAACGTGAAGCGGTTTCACCGACCACGGAGCGTCAACCGCTTTGTCTACTCGTGGAACATCCGTCGGCCCAAGGGACAGCGCGCCTATGCATACACGTTTCTACTGAACGGCAAAGGCATCCATACCCCCGAAGCCATCGCCCTCATCGAGGACCGCGGTGCGCTCGGATTGCTCGGTTACTCCTACCTAGTGACACAACAAAGCACATGTCCCTACACACTGAAGGTGTTGAAGGAGGATGCTCCGACTGACATGTATGAACCTTTGGCGAAATCGCTGGCCCGCTTTGCGTTCAACATCCACTCGAACGACATCATGCACAAGGACTTCACGCCCGGAAACATTCTGTGGGAGAAGACCGACGAAGGTTACCGCTTCGAGTTGGTGGATATCAACCGCATGTATTTCGGCAAAGTCTCTTACCACAAAGGATTGGCTAATCTGACCCGCCTTTGGGGACCGAAGCGTTTCATCGAGCTCCTTGTCCGCGAGTACGCCACCCTGCGCCACGCCGACCCGGACGCATCAGTCGCCTATGCCATGAAAGTACGGGGCGCCTTTTGGCACCAATATGCCAAGAAACACAGGATGCCATTCCGCATTGAATACTAGCCCACACACCCCTAAAAAATAGGTCTTCCGGAATTTGGAGTGATAAAGTAGTAAACTATAAAATGGAAACTGCTTAGGAGAGATTTTCCATTGAAGGTTCTCACCGTCACAACCGGATGATTTTTAGTCTCCATTTGTCGCCTGCGGTATGGGGTCCGCTGAGGGTTCTACGTTGCCAGCCGTTCTCTTTGGCCCGAAGGCCCCGTGAGTGCTGTCGCGTCCACTTTTACAGATATACATCACGATGTGAGGAATTAGTCTTAACGGTGCGAAAGCTTAGCTTATTTTATGCTTTGGCAATTGCCAAACAAGTGTACGGCAATTGTCAAACATGTGTACGGCAATTGTCAAACATGTGTACGGCAATTGCCATCCACGTGTACGGCAGTTGCCGTACATCCTATGAACCCAAGTTCTCGCATCATCACAACGGCTTTCTGCAACTGTTACGACGGGGTTCATACATTGGGGATTTCCCGAGGCAGTCCATTGCGAAGCAGAGTATTCCAGTTCAGTCTATATGCACTCCACGATTGCCGTATCACTCGAAATGGCAGAAGAAAATGACCATAGGGTCTCTGAAACGGGGGTCCATACGGCCTCGCGAAAGCCCTCTCCACATCCCGCATCTCCATCATACATATATTTCGCTTGGCAGCTAAACCAGGCGAAAGCATTCTTCTGCTAATGAGTGAGCATAAAACCAAACTGTGTAACATTTATAAAACAAACCGAAACCTACGCTAAACACCGTTTCCTGACCATTACTTACCTTTGCCTACCAAAATAACGTTAATACATTATATACTTATGAAGACAAAACAAATTCTAGCAATCGGCCTGCTGCTGGCTGTGCAAAGTGCCGCGTATGCACAGAACCCTATCATACAAACCCAACAGACGACAGACCCAGCCCCAATGGTGGCAGGCGACCGGCTTTTCGTCTACACCGGACACGATGAGGACGGAGCGGACTTCTTCTGGATGAACGAATGGCGCGTCTATTCCACCACTGACATGGTTAACTGGACCGACCACGGGTCGCCGCTCGACCTCTCATCATTCACGTGGGCTGACGAACGCGCCTGGGCATCGCAGACCATCGAGCGAAACGGCAAATACTATTGGTACGTCTGCGCCCACTCCAAGCTGAGCGGCGGCATGGCCATCGGCGTGGCAGTAGGAGATTCACCCACGGGACCATTCAAGGACGCCATCGGCAAACCGCTCTTCGAGAACGGGAGCTGGGACCATATCGACCCGACGGTGTGGATGGACGACGACGGGCGCGCCTACCTGATGTGGGGCAACCCTCGCATCTACTATGCTGAATTGAACGAGGACATGATCAGTCTGAAAAGCAACGTCAACCCCAAGGACGCCGTCGACGAGAAGCGACAGGTGGGCCGGTTGGATATGACCGAAGAAGGATTCGGAGCTCCCGACATGCTGAAGCGCGACCGGGAGAAAAAGTACAAGGACATCTACACCGAAGGCCCGTGGCTGATGAAGCGGGGCGACAACTACTACCTGCTCTATGCAGCGGGTGGCGTGCCGGAGCACATCGCCTACTCGATGAGCAAGAAACCGCTGGGACCTTGGAAATACAAAGGCGAGATTATGCCGCTGGAGGACACGGGATCGTTCACCAACCACTGCGGCATAGTAGATTACAAAGGCAAATCATACTTCATGTACCACACCGGCAAATTGGGCGGCGGCTTCGGTCGCAGCGTGGCGGTGGAAGAGTTTCAGTTCAACACCGACGGCACATTTCCCATCATCCATCACACCGAACAAGGGGTATCACCAGTGGGCACACTCAATCCCTACCAGCGCACCGAGGCAGAGACTATTGCCTACTCCAAAGGCGTGAAGTCCGAGCAAACCGATGAAACGGGTGTTTACATCTCAGAGATACACAACGAGGATTACATCAAAGTCCGCGAGGTAGATTTCGGTGCGCGGGGAGCACAGCGGTTCATCGCCTCCGCAGCATGTTCCTCTGTCGGCGGAAACCTGGAGGTTCGTCTCGACAGCATCCAAGGCGAGAAGATTGCCGACCTGAAGGTGACCAAGACTGGAGGTTGGGAGAAGTTCCGCACCTTCACGACCCAAGTGGACAAGCAGCAAGCCAAAGGCAAACACGATATCTACTTCGTGTTCAGAGGTCTGAAGGGCAGCAAGCTGTTCACCTTCGACTGGTGGAAGTTTGAAGAATAATCAAGCATTTCTCTCTCATGTTTGTGCACTTGGGTGCACAAACTTTCCTATTTAACCAAAAGAGTCGCGACTTGTGGTCGCGACTCTTTTATATGCTTTAGTCTATGTAACCTCGGATTAGAGAGCACCAACCTCGTGCAGAGCACCGTTGGTTTTACGTACGGCAGCAGCGCTGGCAGCGAACTTAGCTTTCTCCTCCTCGTTTAGAGGCAACTCAACGATCTTCTCGATACCGTTCTTGCCAAGAATTACGGGAACACCGCAGCAAATGTCTGACTCACCATACTCACCCTCGAGGTAAACAGAGCAGGGAACCATCTTACGCTGGTTGTGAACGATAGCCTCAACAACCATTGCACCTGCCGCACCTGGAGCATACCATGCGGATGTGCCGAGGAGTTTGGTCAGTGTGGCACCACCTACCATCGTTGCGGCAGCCACCTCCTGCAACTTCTCTTCAGAGAGGAAGTTAGTAACAGGCATACCTTTGTATGTAGCGAAACGCGTCAAAGGAATCATTGTGGTGTCACCGTGTCCACCGATTACAATGCCCTCAACCTCGTTGGCGTTGCAGTTCAAAGCCTGCGACAAGAAATATTTGAAACGAGAGCTATCCAAAGCGCCACCCATGCCGATGATTCGGTTCTTCGGTAAGCCCAGAGATTTCAATGACAGATAAGTCATCGTATCCATCGGGTTGGAGATTACCACGATGATAGCGTTGGGTGAATACTGCAGAATGTTGCTTGCAACAGATTTCACGATACCAGCGTTCACTCCGATGAGCTCTTCACGCGTCATGCCCGGCTTACGGGGAATACCTGAGGTGATAACCACTACATCCGAATTGACCGTCTTGGAATAATCATTCGTACAACCTACCACTGTTGTGTCAAAACCGAGCAACTGAGCAGTTTGCATCATGTCCATTGCCTTACCTTCGGAAACGCCTTCTTTCACATCCAGCATTACCACTTCGTCTGCCACCTCGTTAAAAGCAAGCACGTTAGCGCATGTAGCGCCTACATTGCCCGCACCGACAACTGTTACTTTTGACATATAAATCTTTTTTTATTAGTTAGTTAAACATCTTTTTCCTTTAGTTCTAAATACCATGCAAAGGTACGACCTTTTTCGTATTAAAGAAAAATTTCCGTAATATTTTTCTGACTGCATTCATAAAAAATATTATTTTTGCAGCCGATTCAAACAAGAGTTTAGACGCATATACTGATTATGAGAAAGAATAACCTGTTTACTATCATAGCTATCGCGGTGCTGGCACTGGCTTTGGGCATCGTGGTATACTTCCTCTGTGAGGCCAAGAAAGAGAATAAGGAGATGACTCAACTCTTCGAGATAGAGAAGGAAGAGATGGAGAACGAATACAGCAACTACGCCAATCAGTACGACGAGTTGCAGGTGCAGATTAACAACGACTCCCTCTTCGAAAAGCTCGAGAGTGAGAAACTGAAGACCCAACGCCTGTTGGAGGAGTTGCGCCAGGTGAAGACCACCAACGCGGCTGAGATATCGCGCTTGAAGAAGGAGCTGAAGACCGTGCGCGCTGTCATGCGCAGCTATATTCTGCAGATTGACTCGCTCAACCAGATTAACCAGGCACTCACTACCGAGAACAAGGAAGTGAAGAAGAAGTACTCCGAGGCTACCCAACAGATAAGCACCCTCTCGCAGGAGAAGAAAAACCTGAAGGAGAAAGTGACCTTGGCCGCCCAATTGGACGCCACCAACATCCGCGTCACCCCGTTGAACAAGCGAGGCAAAGAGAACAACAAGGTGAAGAACGTCACCAAGCTGGCAGTCAACTTCACCTTGGTAAAAAATATCACCGCCACTACTGGCGAACGCACCATCTACGTGCGCATCACCAAGCCTGGCAACGAAGTACTGACAAAGAGCACCTCAGATACGTTCAGCTACGAGAACCAACAAATCAACTACTCCATCAAAAAGTATGTGGAGTACACCGGCGAGGAGCAACAGGTGACCGTCTACTGGAACGTGGAGGAGTTTCTGCAAGCCGGCACCTACCACGTCTACCTCTTTGCCGACGGCACCATGATTGGCTCGCAGGCATTTGATCTGAAATAGCAAAAGGATTGTTCGATAAGTACGGTTCCTTTCCACGAGGGAAGGTGCCTACGTACGATTTATCTATCTTTGCGCCAGGAAGTCCGCCATGGTGCGTTCCGATGTCACAACAGGAGATTTTCACTGCCGGTGGAAAATTGCTTCGCATAACACATACGTATATATAAATAGGTATAGCATCATGAATAAAGGTATTTGTCTGGTACTGATGTGCGGATGGCTGACGGAAGCCTCAGCACAGATGGTCCTCAACCTCGACAGCTGCAGAGCGTTGGCGCTGAGGAACAATAAGGAGTTGCGCATCTCGCAGCAGAAGAAGGCGGAGGCACACTATGAGCACAAGGCGGCAACGACAAATTTCCTGCCCAAGATAAACGCTACGGGTGCCTACATCCGCAACCAACGCGAGGTCTCGTTACTCAACGACGAGCAGAAGACCGCACTCTCGTCCCTGGGGACAACACTGACCCAACCTGTGCAGAACGCGCTGCAACAGTTGGTGACTCAACATCCCGAGGTGCAGAGTTACGTGGCTTCGCTCTCGTCGTTCGACTTGGCATCGCCGCTCAACGCAGCCGGCAGTTCCATCGTTGACGTCCTACGAACGGACACCCGCAACATCTACGCCGGAGTAATCACACTGACGCAACCCGTCTTCATGGGAGGCAAGATACGCGCCTACAACAAGTTGACAGGCTTTGCCGAGCAGTTGGCCGAGAGCCAACACCAGACCAAGATGCAGGAAGTGATTCTGAGCACGGACGAGGCCTACTGGCAAGTGGTATCGCTGGCGCACAAGAAACATCTAGCCGAGAGTTTCGTGGAGCTGGTGCAGAAGCTAGACACCGACATGGAGAAGATGATAGCGGAAGGAGTAGTGACAAAGGCCGACGGACTGTCAGTGAAAGTGAAGGTCAACGAGGCGGAGATGACGTTCACGAAGGTCGACAACGGACTAAGCCTCTGCAAGATGTTGCTCTGCCAACTGTGCGGACTGCCTCTGAACACCGACCTGCAGCTGGCCGACGAACAGACGGAGAGCCTCCCCACCCTACTACAGACCGAGCAAACATACAGCGTGGAGACAGCCATCGACAACCGTCCGGAGATACAAAGCCTAAAGTTGGCCACGGACATATACAAACAGAAAGTGAATATCACCCGCGCCGAGTTTCTGCCCACGGTGGCGTTGATGGGAAACTATATGGTCACCAATCCCGCCCTGTGGAACGGCTTCGAGCGGAAGTTCCTTGGCTCGTGGAACGTCGGCGTGATGGTGACGCTGCCTATCTTCCACTGGGGCGAAGGCTCCTACAAGGTGAAGGCGGCACAGGCCAGCGCACTGGCGGCCAGCCTGCAACTGGACGAGGTGAAGGAGAAGGTGGAGTTACAGGTGAACCAATGCAACTTCAAGGTGCGCGAAGCCGCTAAGAGGCTCTCCATGGCAGAGAAGAACCTGGAGAAGGCCGACGAGAACTTGCGCTGCGCCAACCTAGGATTCCGCGAGGGCGTGATGCAGACAAGCAACGTGCTCGAGGCACAGACGGCATGGCTCTCCGCCCAGTCGGAGAAGATAGACGCACAGATAGATGTGAAGCTATCCGACGTATACCTGAAAAAGTCGATGGGCTTGCTCAAATAGTAGAAACAACAAAACATAAACAATTATGTCAGAAAAATCGCAAAACAGTAACATTCTGTTGGCACTGATTACCCTCACCGGAGTAATCGTACTGGTAGCGGTAATCGGATTCTTCGCCCTGCGCAAAGGTCCCGAGATTATTCAGGGACAAGCCGAGGTGGACGAGTACAGGGTGTCGAGCAAGGTACCGGGTCGTGTACTGGAGTTCCGAGTGAAAGAGGGACAGAAGGTGCAGGCCGGCGACACCTTGGCACTGCTCGAAGCCCCCGATGTGGTGGCCAAGCAGACACAGGCCAAGGCCGTGGAGACAGCCGCCCAGGCTCTCGACGAGAAAGCACAACGGGGCACACGGCAAGAACAGCAGCAGATGGCTTATGAGATGTGGCAGAAGGCCATAGCCGGACGAACCATCGCCGAGAAATCGTACGAGCGCATCAACCGCCTCTTCGAGGAGGGAGTGGTGACCGCCCAGAAACGCGACGAGGTGCTGGCCAATTACCAGGCCATGGAGGCAACGGAGAAGGCTGCCAAGTCGCAGTACGAGATGGCACGCAACGGAGCCCAGGAAGAGGACAAACGCATGGCTTCCGCCAAGGCCGACCAGGCCAAAGGTGCAGTGGACGAAGTGAACTCATACATCCGCGAGACCATCCTCATCGCCTCGCAGGCCGGTGAGGTGACGGACATCTTCCCGAAAGTGAGTGAGTTGGTGGGCACAGGAGCCCCCATCATGAACATCGCCTTGATAGACGATGTATGGGCCACCTTCAACGTGCGCGAGGATTTGCTCAAAGACCTCACCATAGGTACCGAGTTCACCGCCTACATGCCAGCGCTGGACCAGGAGGCCACCTTCAAAGTGTACTACATGAAAGATCTCGGCAGCTATGCCGCATGGAAGGCCACCAAAGCGACAGGTCAGTTCGACCTGAAGACATTTGAGGTACGCGCCAAACCCACGAAGCCCGTCGATGGACTCCGTCCGGGCATGAGCATCATCCTTCAGAAACATTAAACAACAATGAAGAACCTCTTGCCACACCTCCGTTGGCTCATGCGCTACGAGCTGAGACTGATGGGTTCACGCCCACTCTACCTGTTCAGTATCTTCCTGGCGCCGCTGCTGTGCATCCTCTTCTTCACCACCCTGATGGGAGAAGGGTTGCCCACCGACATGCCCGTGGGGATTGTGGACGAGGACAACACCGCCACCTCGCGCAACATCGTACGTACGATGGACGCATTCCAGTATACCAAGATTGTGGCGCACTATGGTTCTGTGGCCGAGGCACGCGACGCCATGCAACGCGGCAAGCTCTATGCCTTCTATTACATTCCGAAGGGAACCACCCAAGAGGCTGTGGCAGGTCGACAACCGACCGTTTCGTTCTACACCAACAATGCCTATCTGATAGCGGGGTCGTTGCTCTACAAGGACTTGCGTACCATGTCCGAACTGGCGAACGGTGCTGTGGGACGATCCACACTCTATGCCAAGGGAGCCACTGCCAGTCAGGCCATGGGATTCCTACAACCTATCGTCATCGAGACTCACCCTATAAATAACCCGTGGCTGAACTATTCGGTATACCTCTGCAACACTATTCTGCCCGGAGTGTTCATGATATTCATCTTTCTGACCACCATCTTCTCCATCGGTTCGGAGCTGAAGAACGGCACCGCACACTGGTGGATGCGCATGGCGGACAACCATGTGTGGCTGGCTTTGCTAGGGAAACTGCTGCCGCAGACGCTACTGTTCTTCGTGCTGTTCGCATTCTACGACGTCTACATGTTCCGTTTCCTGCAGTTTCCTTGCCACTGCGGGTTGGGCATCATGTTGTTCTCGTCTCTGCTCACCGTGGTGGCATCGCAAGGGTTCGCCGCTTTCCTGTTCGGCCTCTTCCCTACGCTACGTCTGGCCTTGAGCACTGCCTCCCTATGGGGAGTCGTCTCGTTCTCCATCTCAGGATTCTCGTTTCCAGTGATGGGCATGCCGCTCTCAATTCAGGCGCTAAGCGTGCTCTTCCCATTGCGCCACTACTACCTCATCTACGTCAACGAGGCCCTCAACGGCTACTCCATGGGATACGTGTGGCACGCCTACCTGGCCCTGCTGCTATTCGCCCTGCTTCCCCTGTTGGTATTGCGACGCCTGCGGACAGCGTTACTCCATTATAAGTATCTCCCCTAAACTGGCTTGCAGATGAAACACGATTCGCTTTCACACATCATAAAAGAAGGATTCCATGACCTCTTCCACATCTGGTTCCAAGAGCTTCGGAACGTATTCAAGGACCAAGGAGTGCTCATCTTCTTCATCCTCGTGCCGCTGGGTTATCCGGTACTCTACACCCTCATCTACAACAACGAGGGAGTACGCGAAGTACCCGTGGCAGTGGTAGACCATGCCAACTCGGCGCTGAGCCGGGAGTTTCTGCGATTGACCGACGGCGGCGCCAATGTGGAGATTGTGTCGCACTGCACGGACATGGAAGAGGCCAAGGAGCTGATACGTCAACAGAAGGCCTACGGTATCATCTACATACCGGCGGAGTTCGACCGCGACTTGGCTCGTGGTCAGCAGACGCGCGTGCTCATCTTCTGCGACATGAGCGGACTACTCTACTACAAAGCCATACTGAGCACCTGCACGGACGTGTCGCTGAAGATGAACAAGGAGATAAAGATAGCCCGACTGGGCAACACCACCGACCGACAGGACGAGGTGAGCACCCAGCCCATCCGTTACACCGAGGTGAGCCTATTCAATCCCCAAGGCGGATTTGCTTACTTCATCATACCCGGAGTCATCGTGCTCATCATCCAGCAGACCTTGCTGTTGGGCATCGGTCTGTCCGTGGGAACGGCACGCGAGGGCAACCGCTTCAGCGACCTTGTCCCCATAGACCGCCACTACCACGGCACATTGCGCATTGTGCTCGGCAAGGCATTGGTCTACTTCATGGTATTCCTGCTGATGGGGACCTATATGACCTGCCTTATCCCGCACATGTTCAACCTCCTGCAACTGGCCCATGCCGCCACGCTCTTCGGTTTTCTCACCCCCTACATCATCGCCTGCATCTTCTTTGCCATGACCGCCTCCATCCTGATACGCGACCGCGAATCGTGCATGGTAGCGTTCATCTTCACATCCATGATATTCCTCTTCATAAGCGGCATCTCGTGGCCGGGGGCCGCCGTGCCGGCTTTCTGGAAATACGTCTCATGGCTCTTTCCATCCACGTTCGGCATTAACGGATTCATACGCATCAACAGCATGGGGGCTAGTCTCGACCAGGTCAGCTTCGAGTACCAAGCCTTGTGGCTGCAGTCCGGCTGTTACTTCATCACCGCCTGTCTGGTTTATCGCCATCAGATTATGCTGTCGCGCAAGCACGCCTTGCAACGCCTCATCCAGCTACGAAGCAAGCGAGAGGAGTGACGTCAAGACCGGTTTTCGCCGCTCGGCTTCTGAAATCCATAGCTCGGCATCTGGCGAAAACGACAAGGCATCTGGTGAAAACAACTCGGCATGCGGCAGAAACCGCATCATTTGACTCATAAAACGGGCCGCTTTTACAATTTATTGAGTCTCACAGTAAAAAACTTCCTCAAAGTTGTCACATAACTCAAAAATAAGTACTACCTTTGTTGAAAACATTTATACAATCAATATTATATCACATTTTAGTCGGCAGATGGCGCAAGTAAGCGATTCGGCATGCCGATGGAAATTGTAAAGTAGTATATAAACAACAAACAGCTATCCGCATGAAAGAATTCGTCAAATTCACGCTGGCCACCATTACCGGTCTGATTGTTACAGGAGGCATCTGCCTCTTGATTGGAATTGTTGTTGTGGCATCGCTGATAGCTGTGGCATCTGAGCCTCAGGAAACCGAAGTAAAAGACAATACCATCATGGTGCTCGACCTAACGGGTACCATCCACGAGCAGATTCCCCAGGAAAGCCCGATGAGTCTGATTATGGGACGGAACAAGGCCGCCCTGGGGCTGAAGGAGATTTTGGCAGCTATAGACGAAGCGAAACACAATCCGAAGATAAAAGGCATCTACCTACGGGCAGGCGAACTGAACGCCGAACCCGCCTCACTACAAGAGATACGCGACGCGTTGCTCGACTTCAAGGAAGAGAAGTTCATCCTGGCCTATAGCGACAACTATACCCAAGGTTGCTACTACCTCTGCAGTGTGGCGAACAAAGTGATGCTTAACCCCATCGGATGCATCGACTGGATGGGACTCTCCTCCGAAACGATGTACTACAAGGATTTGCTCGACAAGGTGGGTGTTGAGTTACAGATATTCAAAGTAGGTACCTACAAGGCAGCCGTGGAACCTTTCCTCGTGAACCACATGAGCGATGCCAACCGCGAGCAGATAACCGCCCACCTGCAGTCCGTATGGGGCAACATGGTGGATGCTGTGGTTAAGTCGCGTAAGATCAGTGCCGACTCGCTCAACAGCTACGCCGACCGTTACATTGCAATGGAGGAAGGCGCCGAGTTTGTGAAAGTGGGCATGGCTGACACGCTCATCTATCAGAACGACGTGAAGGAGGTGCTGAAGTCGTATGCCGGAGTGAAAGAGGACGATGACCTCAATCTGCTCAGCCTCACCGACATGATGAACATCCCCGTTGAGGGGAATGACGACACGGAAAACGGCATTGCCATCTACTATGCAGAAGGTGAGATAGACGGTGCTGCGTCGCAGGACGGCATCGACTCACGGGAGATGAGCCGCACACTGCGCGAGCTGGCCGAAGACGATGACATAAAGGCCGTGGTGCTCCGTGTGAACTCACCGGGCGGAAGCTCCTTCGGTTCGGAACAGATATGGAACGAAGTGAAGCGACTAAAAGAGAAGAAACCGGTAATAGTATCCATGGGCGACTATGCCGCATCAGGCGGTTACTACATCTCATGCGCTGCTACCAAGATTATCGCCGAGCCCACTACGCTGACCGGCTCAATAGGCATATTCGGAATGATTCCTAGTGTGGAAAAGGTGATAAACGAGAAGCTCGGCCTGCATGTGGACGTGGTGAAGACCAACAAGTTCGCCGCATCGGACAGCTACTTCCGATCTTTTAACGAAGAGGAGTGCGCCCACATACAGAGGGCTATAAACAAGGGATACGAACTGTTCGTTTCCCGTTGCGCCGACGGCAGAGGGCTGAGCACCGACTCCATCAAGAGCATAGCCGAAGGACGTGTATGGACTGGCGAGACAGCACAGAAACTGGGACTGGTGGACGAGCTAGGCGGTATAGACACCGCCATCGCGACAGCAGCCGTGGAGGCCGGCCTCGACGATTTCTACATGGTGGACTATCCGGAGAAAGAGGACATGTTAATCAAGTTCCTCAACAACGGGAAGGACGACTATATACAGAGCATGTTCCGCGACAATCTGCCGGAACTATATCCTTGCCTGGACTTCCTCAAGAACCTCGACAAGAAGGATAAGGTGCAAGCCCGCCTTCCGTTCGAACTGAATTTAAATATATAGCACACACATCTTAACTACAACCAATGAACAACACACACCCGCAAATCAACAAGTGGCTCTACCCCCTCTCAATGCTCTACGGCATCGGAGTGGCCTTCCGTAACCACTTGTTCGACATAGGATTACTTCGATCGAAGTCCTACGACATACCGGTCATCTCCATCGGCAACATCACTGTGGGAGGCACCGGAAAGACACCTCACACGGAATTCCTCGTCCGCAAACTACAGGAGAGATTCAAAGTGGCAGTACTGAGCCGTGGATACAAGCGCAAATCGCAGGGATTCGTTCTCGCCACAGACAAGACATCGGCCAAGATGCTTGGCGACGAGTCTTGGCAGATAAAGCACAAGTTCCCCGACTGCTATGTGGCGGTGGACAAAGACCGTTGCCATGGTATCGAAGAGTTGAGCCGCAAGAGTGTGGCACCGGATTTAGACTTGATACTGCTCGACGATGCCTTCCAGCATCGCTATGTGCGACCGAGCATCAACATCCTGTTGTGCAACTACAACAGGCCGTTCCACGAGGACGCTCTGATGCCTGCGGGTATGCTGCGTGAGCCAATCAAGGCGAAAGACCGGGCGAACATCGTGATTGTGACGAAATGTCCTGTCGACCTGAAGCCGATGGACTATCGCATCATCTCAAAGAGCCTCAGCCTCTATCCGTTCCAAAAGCTCTTCTTCTCGACAATGGACTATGACGACCTGCAACCGGTCTTCACCGACGATGCATCATTGCCATTGGAGTCACTGCGCAATAACCCGAACATATTGCTCATCACGGGCATCGCCTCACCACGTCCAATCGAAGAGAAGCTGCACAGCTACAGCGAGCGTTTCAACACCCTCCACTTCGAGGATCATCATGACTTCTCGAAGAAGGATGTGAAACAGATGCAAGAAGCGTTCAACCGCCTGGACCCCGAGAGACGTATCGTCATCACTACCGAAAAGGATGCCGCACGCATGCGGGAACTCGCATTCGACGATGCCTTCAAGAGTCGACTCTATACCCTCCCCATCAAGGTAAGATTCCTGTTGGATGGTGAGAAAGAACTTATGAATGATATAGTGAAATATGTTAGAACAAATTCAAGAGACAACGTCCTACATCAAAAGCAGAATGCAAAGCAGTCCTAAGACTGCCATCATTCTGGGAACAGGACTGGGTAGTCTGGCTAGTGAGATTACCGACAGATATGAGATTCCTTACCAAGAAATACCCAATTTCCCCGTCTCCACGGTAGAGGGACACAACGGGAAACTGCTGTTCGGGAAACTGGGGAACAGGGATATACTTGCCATGCAGGGACGTTTCCATTTCTACGAAGGCTACTCCATGAAGCAGGTTACCTTCCCCATACGTGTGATGCACGAGCTGGGCATCACCACCCTCTTTGTCTCCAACGCCGCCGGTGGCACTAACCCACATTTCTCCATCGGCGACTTGATGATTATCACCGACCACATCAACTTCTTCCCTGAGCATCCGTTGCGTGGCAAGAACATCCCCTACGGGCCTCGTTTCCCGGACATGAGCGAGGCATATGACAAGGAGTTGATAGCTAAGGCCAAGGAGATAGCCGACGAACAAGGATTCACCGTACAAGAGGGTGTCTACCTTGGCACACAAGGCCCCACCTACGAGACACCGGCGGAGTACCGCATGTTCCGCACCTTCGGAGCCGACGCCGTGGGAATGTCCACCATTCCCGAAGTGATTGTAGCCAAACATTGCGGTATGCGCGTGTTCGGTATCTCGGTCATCACCGACCTTGGCGTGGAAGGCAAGATTTTGGAAATAACACATGAGGAAGTGCAGCAGGCAGCAGACAAGGCACAGCCCCGAATGACCGCCATCATGCGCGAACTCATAAACAGACATTGACAAATGCAAGAAAACAAAAGAACTGAGATAGCCACACTGGGTGAGTTTGGACTGATAAAGCACCTCACCCAAGGCATGGAGATGAAGAACGAATCGACCCGATACGGCGTGGGCGACGACTGCGCTGTGCTCCACTACCCCGACAAGGAGGTGCTGGTGACCACCGATATGCTGATGGAGGGCGTACATTTCGATTTGGTCTACACACCTCTGAAGCACCTGGGTTACAAGTCGGCTATGGTGAACATCTCCGACATCTATGCCATGAACGGCACGCCCCGACAAATGACCGTGTCGCTCGCCCTCTCGAAACGTTTCTGCATAGAGGACATGGAGGAGTTCTACGCCGGACTCAGACTTGCCTGCGAGGCACACCATGTGGACATCATCGGCGGAGACACCACCTCGTCACTGACGGGACTGGCTATCAGCATCACCTGCATAGGCGAAGCGGACAAGAATCAGATAGTCTACCGCAATGGTGCACACGACACAGACCTCATCTGCGTGTCGGGCGACCTGGGAGCAGCCTACATGGGACTGCAACTGTTGGAGCGCGAGAAAAGTGTGTTTCAGGGACAAAAGGAGGTGAACCCCGACTTCAGCGGCAAGGAATACCTGTTGGAACGGCAACTGAAACCCGAAGCCCGTGGCGACATCATCGAGAAACTGCACAAGGCGAACATCAAGCCGACGGCCATGATGGACATCTCGGACGGACTCTCGTCGGAATTGCTCCACATCTGTAGCCAGAGCAAAGTAGGCTGCCGCGTGTACGAGGAGCGCATTCCGCTCGACTACCAGACAGCTGTGATGGCCGAGGAGTTGAACATGAACGTGAGCACCTGCGCCCTCAATGGCGGCGAGGACTACGAGCTCCTCTTTACAGTCCCCTTGGCAGACCATGAGCGCATCGCCGAGATAGAAGGCATCCGCATCATCGGCCACATCACCAAGCCCGAGTTGGGTACAGCCCTCATCACCCGCGACGGCCAGGAGTTCGAGTTGAAGGCTCAAGGTTGGAATCCTTTACAATAAAGGAACTCACATACCGCTATGCAAGGGGAAGAACGCTGCATCATCGCTCTTGGATCCAACACCGATGCCTTACGACACCTGTCCGAGGCAAGGGCGTTGATGCGCAACCACTTCCCCGACATACGGTTCTCCACACCTCTGCAGACACAACCCATCGGACTGAGCAACCCCTGCCTTTTCATCAATCAAACAGCTACGTTCCATACAGCACTGCCGCTAACAGAGACCTCTCATCTACTAAAAGAGATAGAGACAGTTTGCGCCAACCCGCCGAAGGACAAGTCCAAAGAACTTATCTACATCGACATCGACCTCTTGCAGTATGGCAATACAATTCTGAAACCCGAAGACCTGGAACGGGAATATGTCATCATGGGAATGGCTGAGCTAATGCCCAATGACCTTTACCGACGTTTGTGCTTCATGAACCAGGGATGAACCAATAGCAGATAGAGGCCAAGAGCTACGATGAGGAGCATCAGAACAATGATGTAGCCGGAGGTTGTCGACTTGAGCCAGGTGTTCTCTATGCCGACGAAACCGATGAAGAACCCTAAGGCAATACCGAGCTCCCAACCCAAGAAATACATATTGTTGGCAGAACCTCGTTCACAATGCTCGGATAGCTCGATGAAGAAGAACTGAAGCTTGGGCAGAATGAGTCCGAGTCCCAAGCCCACCAAGATAGCGGAAGTGTAGAAGGCCATTTCTTCGTGATGGGAAATCTGCAGCAACATTGCACAACCATAGAGGATGAGTCCGCTCACCACCTCGGAACGTATGTCCGCATCGGTGAAGACAAACTTCAACGCCAAGATGGCCAACAGGAAGCCGACGACCAGCACTCCGAAGAAAGTATAGGAACGGACAACCCCCAACATGATTCCCGTGGGAACAGCCACAAGCAGCAAGTTGAGGAACATCAACCAGCCATTGGAGAGCAGGAAGCGGTCCAGCGAAAACAAGGGAGGCGCCAAAGGAGCCCGGAAGGGGACATGCAACAAAAATACCAGTGCCAAAACGCCCAAACTCAGTCCCGCAGAGATAAGCAAGATAGTCTGCAACGGGAAGAACTCCTGCAGCAACAATCCGACGAACGGTCCCACAGCCAAGCCCAACCGTCCGCACCAAGCATAGACAAGGTTGGCGGATGTGCGGTTTGGCGACTGCGTGAGGTCAATCACCAACGTACCACCGGAAGCCATGGCATAGAGTCCTGCCATCATGCCTTGCAACAGACGCAAAAGGAGAATGAGCAACAGACTCTGCGCAAAAGCGTAACCCATGGAGGCAAGCGCTACGGCCAACACGCCCAACAGACAGACAGTCTTCCGACGATACCTATCCACCAGGTAAGAGAGGACAGGCCCTGTGAGGTAGACAGCCAGGCCAAGCAGTGCAACAATGCCTCCGGCACACAACGGGCTGACGTTGCAGTGCTGCACAATCCACAAGGGCAACACAGGCCAAAGCATATAAAGAGAGGTTGCCAACAAGAAGTTGGCAATGGCTAACCATCTGAAGTTAGGCGACCACAACTGCGCACTGTTCATCTGTTCTCCTTTAAAGGTTTGCCTCAAACGGCTTCGGGTCGACCTTACAGACAACCACGTTTCACCGAGACAGACCTTTATACCTTATTATATATATGTATAATATTAGTATTGTTCTTCTTTAGAGGGGAAGTCGCAACTCTTCACGTCGCTCACATACTGACCGATGGCGTTTGTCATCACCTCGTTGAGGTCAGCATAGCGACGTAGGAAGCGGGGACTGAAACCTTTGGTCATTCCCAGCATGTCAGCAATTACGAGCACTTGACCATCCACACCACCGCCAGCGCCGATACCGATTACGGGGATGTGCAATTCCTTGGCCACACGCTCGGCAAGGGCGGCAGGGATCTTCTCCAGCACCAATCCGAAGCAACCGGCCTCCTCGAGCAGATGGGCGTCACGAACCAGTTTCTCAGCCTCTTCCTCGTCCTTGGCACGTACAGTGTAGGTACCATATTTATTGATGGACTGCGGCATCAGGCCCAAATGTCCCATCACAGGAATACCGGCAGAGATGATGCGTTTCACTGTGTCGATGACTTCTTCGCCACCTTCCAGTTTCAGCGCATCTGCATGGCTCTCCTTCATGATGCGGATGGCAGATGCCAGTCCCTCGAGCTCGTTGCCTTGGTAAGAACCAAAAGGCATATCCACGATGACAAGTGCACGCTTGACACCACGAACCACAGACTTGCCGTGGTAAATCATCTGGTCCAGTGTAATAGGTAGTGTGGTCACGTTGCCGGCCATCACGTTGGAGGCGGAGTCGCCCACAAGAATCACGTCCACTCCAGCTCCGTCGACAATCTGCGCGGTAGTGTAGTCGTATGAGGTAAGCATGGAAATCTTCTCGCCACGCTGTTTCATTTCAAACAAACGATGAGTCGTCACTTTACGAGTGTCATCGGTAATGTATCCAGCCATTCTATTCAGTATTTGATTTTTCGGCTGCAAAGTTACCTCTTTTTGGCAAATAACGAAAAAGAACCTCTGTTTTTGGTCTCCGTAGCACTTTTGTTCCCGCTAAAGCGGGTGGATATGGAAATAAAGCTCTATCTTTGTGTTCTACATTTCATACAAGAAACAGATAACAGAATGAAAAAGAGTAATCCTTTCAGTTTGGCGATGCAGTGCATCGTCCTTGCGTGTGTGATTTTCCTCTCGTCCTGCTCGCAGAAGACGAAGATGGAAGCGATGTTGGAGCAAATCCCGGAGAGTAGCGACTTAGTCCTCATCGGAAACCTCAAGCAAATAATGGAGTCGGCCGGCGGAACGCTTGTGAATTCACAGGTGAACTTCCCAGACTACCTGAGCCCCATGGCCGGGGAACAGGAGGAGGTCAACGACATATTGGAGAAGACGCAGATAGACCCTGAGGTGTGCGCCGTCATGGTAGATATCCGCAAGAACTACGGCATTTTACTCTTCTCTCTGAAAGACAAGGCTGCCTTCACCAGGGCTCTCGAGGAGTTTGGCTACACGAAGACAGGCGACGAGGACGACGCTTCGTTCTACACAGTGGAAGCGAGCGAAGATTCGGAAGGCTACTCTTGTGCTGTCATCCGCGGCGACTATGCCTACTGGGCAGACAATACTCACAAAAGCAGTCCAGCCGACGCACAGAAAGAGTTGGAGCAGATAATAGCCGGCGCCAAAGAGTCGCCCATGTCCAAGACGAAAGCCGCTGACTACATACAGGACAGCAATGCCATGGGCATGATTTTCCAGATACCGGAAGAATTCAAGGAGAAACTGTCGAACAGTGGAATCCCCGCATTCGTGTGGGACATCTACTCAGGCCAAATCTGTATAAAAAGCGACTTGCAGGGAAATAAATGCATCGTGAACTGCGCACTGTTCAACGAGGACGGCAACCAAAAGAAGGCGACAGACTTTGGCCTCAGCTTCGACACGAAAGCCAAGATCGATAAAGAGGCGCTCACTTTTCTGGACCCGAAAGAGTGTCTGGTAGCCGCCTCGTGCATGAAGGATGTCGACTGGGACAAATACTTCGAGACGTTAAGCAATACGAAAGACCTGCCCGCTTCACAGAAAGGCATTCTGGCCATCATGAAGAGCTATATGGAGAAACTGGACGGTACAATGGCCTTCGGCCTCGGTCTGGAGGATGGAATGCAATCCATCTACGACATCTCGCAGGGCACCGCCGGACTAGATCCACTGCATATGACTCTGCTACTCGAGACGAAAGAGGGGATGGCACAGGGCATTGTGAACGATCTGGCAAGCTTCGCGGAGCAGGCTGGCGTGCAAGTGGAGAAGAAGGACAACGGTATCACAATAACAGTGCCCAACCCCTACAAGGACGTGATTTTCTATGCGGAAACCCACAACAACCTCCTCGTCCTGTCCAACCACCCCATCAGCCAGAGCTCAGACAATTTCAGCATCAAGAGTGTGGACTTCTGCAGCTATCAGAGTGTCTTCGCGCTGGCATTCGACAAGGGCGACAAGATGATGACCGACCTGGGCATCGACTACGGACTGATTGTGAGTGGACAGACGACGGCACAACCCTATGAAAGCACACTCACCATCGAGACCATCGGTGCGCCCAGCACCTACGGAATCGTCGGCACCATTGCCAACTCCATCATACAGGCAAGCATGAATGGGACAGTTGAGAAACGTTGGAGCGAATGCGCCTCGGAAAATTCCATCGCGTCTCACTACGACGAGGACGAGGAGATTGACCCAGAGATGACCTTCTCGGAATAAGCGCAATCAGAGAACTGGTAACGGAGAGAGGTTTATGGACTTCACAACCATCGAGAATATTTCGTTGCAGCACCTCCTGCCCCTAGTGTTCAGGGGCATGGAGGAGTCGCAACGGATTCAGTCATCGGAGATTTGGAACCGGGATTCGTTCGTGTTCCGTCGCGGTGAGAAGTACTGCGTGCATGCGGAATCGGGAGGAGGGAAGTCCTCGCTGCTGAGTTTCATCTATGGCAACCGGGTGGACTACCAAGGCACGCTCTGCTTCGACAACACCGATGTGCGATTGTTCAGCATCCGCCAATGGTGCGACGTGCGGACACGGCACATCGCTCTCCTACCCCAAGAGATGCGTCTCTTCCCCGAGCTCACCGTCCTGCAGAATATCCAGCTGAAGAACCAACGGACGGGCTACAAGACCCCATCCGACATCGAGGATTTACTCTCGCGATTGGGCATCGCCGAGAAGAAGGACACGGTAGCTGGCAAGCTCAGTATCGGCCAGCAACAACGTGTGGCAGTGGTACGCTCCATCTGCCAGCCGTTCGACTTCATCTTCCTCGACGAGCCTGTCAGTCACCTCGATGAGAAGAACAACGCCCTGGCAGCCTCCATCATCGAAGAAGAAGCCGCCCGACAGGGAGCTGCCATCGTCACCACCTCCGTGGGCAACCATTTATTATTGAACAACGCCAGTTTTATATCCTTATGAAATCACTCCACGTCACCGGACAGGACCTCGTATGGACCCTCTTGAAAAAGAAGCTGTCGAAAGGACAGTTGCTGGGCTACACCCTGGCGAACGTCATCGGCTTCGCCATCATCATGACCGGCATCATGTTCTATGCCGACAGCCGCCACTCCGACGATGGCGAGGATGACTTTCTGTCCAAGGACTATGTGGTGATTTCCAAGCGAGTCAGCGGGATAGGGTTCACTCCCATCACGTTCGACGAGGAGGAAATTCAGACCCTGCAGCAACAGCCATGGGTGAAGAAGATTGGCAGGTTCACCTCTTCTCAGTTCAACATCCGGGGGTCGTTGGAGCTCGGCACGAAATGCCTGTCGACCTACCTATTCGTGGAGTCTGTGCCGGACGAGTTCTTCGACGTGAAACCCAAAGGATGGAACTTCACACCGCAGAACCGCACTATACCTATTATTATAAGTAAGGATTACCTCACGCTGTACAACTTCGGATTTGCCATTCCACAAGGCTTGCCGCAGATTAGCGAGGAGTTTGTCAGCTCCGTCCCTTTGAACGTGCAATTGATGGGCAAGGACAATCTGACAGACCACTTCGAGGCCTCCATCGTCGGGTTCTCGTCCCGGCTTAACACCATTGCCGTGCCGCAAAGTTTCATGGACTGGGCCAACCGGCGCTATGCCGCGGACGCACCCGATGGCAAACCTTCGCGCCTCATCGTGGAGATTGACCGGCTCAATGCCGAGGCCATGAACACTTATCTGTCTGAGTCCGGGATAGAGATTGCCGGCGACAAGGCCGAGACGGGTAACATCTCGAAGTTCCTCAGCCTCTCGTCCGCCATCGTCACCATCAACGGCCTGCTGATTTGTGCCCTGGCCACCTTCATCCTGACGCTGAGCATATTCCTTCTCTTGCAGAAGAGTCAGACGACCATCAACCACTTGGTCCTCTTGGGCTATTCCCCTCGTGAGGTAGGTCGCTACTACGAACGCATCATCCTCACGCTCAACGTGATGATTACCCTCGTAGCCATAGTCCTCTCCCTAGCCGCCCGCTCCGTATGGCTCACCTATATGGAGGAAATCGGTATCGGTGGAGCGTCCGTTCTGTGTATCTACGTCACAGCCCTAGTCTATTTTGTGCTGACAACCCTCATCAACATCATCGTCATCCGCCGACAGCTGAAGAAGATTTGGATTACCGCATAAACGACCTCGAACGTCTATCGAGAGTCCTCCCCATGGCCCTTGAAGGCCGGCAGACCACAGTACGGCATCAGATTGATTGGTTTATCCCAACAAGCCACATCAAATTTGCGGTAAATTTACCGCAAATCCGCTATATTTGCAGTTGGATAATCAAAGTATAGACCATTATGCGGCTACTAAAGCAACTGTCGGACACACTTGTCATGCGTACTGATACGAGATTTCAGAGATACATGTACCACATCCTTCCTTGGGAGAATCGGATGACTGCGCTCGTCGGGCCGCGAGGCGTGGGCAAGACGACCCTGTTGTTGCAGTACATTTAGTTAAACCTCAGTACCGACGACACGCTCTACGTGAGTGCCGAATCTGTCTATTTTGCCTCACATACCCTGTTCGACACGGCCTTTCAGTTTGCCCAGTTCGGAGGAAAACATCTTTTCATTGACGAAGTCCACAAATACAAAGGCTGGGCCACGGAACTGAAGATGATATACGACAATCTTCCCGACCTGCACGTGGTATTTACAGGCTCTTCAGTGCTCGACATTTACAAAGGTTCGTCCGACCTAAGTCGTCGAGCCCTTGTCTACTCCATGCAGGGGTTGTCGTTCAGAGAATTCCTCAATATGGAGTTGGGATGCGACTTGCCCGTCTATTCCCTCGAACAAATACTATCGGGTAAAGTTGACGTACTCAGCGTCATCGGTCATCCTCTACCCCTCTTTGCCGATTATCTGCAACACGGATATTATCCGTTCTACAAAGAGATGGGGTTCGGCATGCGACTAAACCAAATGGTAAGCATGGTCTTGGAAGCTGACATTCCACAATATGCCAACTACTCTGTGACCGTTTCACGCAAATTGAAAGAGTTGATGCAAGTAGTGGCAGACAATGTGCCTTTCAAACCCAACATGACAACGATTGCAACCAGCATCAAGGTAGACCGCAACAATTTGCCCGACTACCTCGACCTCATGAATCGAGCCGGACTTATAGCCATCCTTCGCGAAGCAACCAAAGGAGTCCGCAGCCTTGGCAAGGTAGACAAGCTTTATCTCGACAACACTAACTTGGCTTTTGCGCTCTCCTCCGACACGCCCGAGATTGGCAACATCAGAGAGACATTCTTCTTCAATCAGATGCGACTGAACCATACCGTGACGAACTCCCCTGTTTCCGACTTCCTTATAGAAGGCAAGACCTTTGAAATCGGAGGGAAGAATAAAGGTCAGAAGCAGTTGGAAGGAGCCACCGAGGGGTATGTAGCGAAGGATGACATCGAGACAGGCTTCGGCAACATCCTCCCTCTTTGGACGTTCGGATTCAACTACTGATTCAAGCTTCGCAAGGTAAACCTCTTCTCTTGCGCGAATGCCAACTGAAACGCAGAATAAAAGCTATCGAAGCCGACTTCCTCATTCAGTTCCTTCCAAGATGCGTTACTTGACCTTGAATATCACTTTGAGGATGGCACTGCCCACTTTGCGTTCAATGCCTTGCTTGGTGGTTGGGATACCCGTCTTTCGGGCTACCTTTTGCTTCGCCTTCGTAATGCCTACGGCTCGCTTCCATGAAAATGTAAATCCAGGAATTTTACTCATTTCCTTTCTGTCATCAATGGTAATCTACTGGGCCATATACGCCGGCCGTACGTACTTCGTGGTGTGCGTCAACGCAGCGAGTTCCAACCAGATATAGTTGTCGTAGCGCATACGTTCGTTCTCGAAACCGATGTAGATAGTCTTGTGGCCGTTAGGTAGCATTTGGCCGTTGCACGACTGAGTGCCCATCTGAGACTGGTCAACATCATATTTGTAGGTTTTCTTCTCCGCCGCATCCGAATCTTGGAACTTTCGGGCTTCTGCTGCGCTAGTCATCACGTACATGTTACAGTAAGCATCCTCGTCACGTGGTGGGCGAGTGTCGAAAAGCAGGCGGTTGATAAGACTACTGCTGATGGATTGACGTTCGTAGACTTCGTGACCGAAGAGTTTTATCTTCGATGCCGCCGTGTTGACGTTGGTAGCAAACCTGCCATCGTTGCCCACTGTCTGTTCGTTAGTGGATATGCGTAGAGAATAAAGCACTGCATCGCAGTCTGTGGGGAGCGTCACCGGTATCACCACACGCGACTTGCCAGAGAAATATGCCTTTATATTGGATCGCAGCCCCACCTTCTTCGGTTCATTGAACACGCTCCGTGCTGTAACCGACTCCATCTGCCGTGCAAGGAAATCACCCTTCTTGCAGTCCTCCATATGCTCCTGGGCACGTCGGCGATTGCCTTGTGTCATTCCCGTATAGGTTACGCCGACGTTTATCTTCGTCTCATTGCAGGCTGTAGTTATCTCCATCATGTAAATGCCGTCGTTGGCAATGCTGACGGTGTCTGTCATCGCACCATACACAGTCCATTGACGCATGCACTTCTTGCGGTCGATGTCGTAGACTGATACAGTGGCATTGCCCTGTCCATCACTGCCTGGGCAATCCAATTTGAAGGTCAACTTGTCACCAGCATACAGAGAATAGGCTATGCGCTCGGAACCAGCCACCTTCATGTACTTGTTCGATATGAGAGTGTGTCCCTTTGACGCCTCACCTTTAACCTTACCACTGCCGTTTGCGGCATTTATAATCTTCTCAGGATGGTCGCGCAGTTCGGTGATGCGGTCTTTCAGAGCCTGGCATTTCTCCTTTGCCTCATCGTTCATCTTCTCATCGCTGAAGTCGTAAGTAAGGTGTGCCACTTCGTCCTTGATATTTTCCAATGCAGTCTCATTGCCACAGGCTAGAGCCTCGCCGGCATCAGCTGCAAGAGCATCAATCCGCTTCATGGTGTTGTCATATTTCAGTTGCTCCATCTCTGGCATCTTGCCATCGTTGCCCTTCTTGCCTCCACAGGCGCAGAAGGACAAAGAAACAGCAAGAATGAAGATGATTCGGTAAAGTCTGTTCATATTCACGTTAGTATGAGTTTTCTATCTGTTCAAGCAATTTTTCGCGCACAACCGTGCTGCCATATTTCTGTTTGTCTTCAATCTGCCAATCATACTTATTGTCCAGATTGTCAATATTGCGCGCAAACCACCGCAGATTTTTGTCTACGAACTTAACAGCCTCCTCCTGCTTGCCCTTGTTGCACATGGCATCCACTACGTCACTGAGGTAAAGAAACCGTTTGTCGGCATTGGCGTAACTTTCTTCATCATCATAACCCAAAGGATAATAATCCCATGCTTTCTCGTAATCACCATTTTTTATAAGGGCTTTGCGCAATAGTTTGCAAACATTTTTGTCATACGACTCGTATTGCATATCATGTCTATCCTTATGCCACGTCGTAATATTTTCGTACACATATATAGCTTTGTCGACCGAACCTACCTCAATGTAGGACTTGATCAGTTGTAGTGCACAGGGCTCAGCGTCGTGTTGGTCACTTATCCTGGTCAGATACTTCTGTGCCTCCGACAGGTCGCCCTCAGCAAATTTCTCTTTGAACTTATCGATGTTGCCGTCAGAGCAGGCGACAAGGCAAATGGCAAGCAGCAAGTCCCCTACGGCCTTGCCGCAAACACTCTTAACATGCTGTAATGTCATATCCTAACTTTTTAGCTACTTCCAATAATTT